>CAZFKZ010000015.1:0-38508 GCA_964519035.1 uncultured Rhodobacterales bacterium
ATAGTGTATTTAAAAAAAAAGTTAACTTATTAAATAAAAAAATTCAACATATTTTGAGTTATTATAAAAAAAGCACACCTATAGTCAAATAGGTGTGCTCATCGCATTATTAGTACTTAACACCTTGCTTTAAGTATGCTCTTGAAGACCAAATTTGATAGTCTTTTCTAAAAGCATCGTAACTTGCAGTGATTTCTTTAAACAAAGGATCAGAAGCTGATTTTTCAACAACTACTTCGTCCCAAGCTTTTTTAAACTTAGAAATCTCAGAATCAGGCCAAGTAACAAATGTTACGCCCTTGCTCTCAAGTTCACGCATAGCTGGAACCTGTTTAGCGTCAGATCTTACAAGTGCCCACCACATAGTATCACGGCATGCTGAATCAATTTGAGCTTGTTGTGTTTTAGTTAAACCACCCCAACCCTTTTTGCTCATTAACAACTCACCAATTGATGTTTGCTGATGCCAACCTGGAAAGTAGTTAAACTTTGCCAACTGGTAAAAACCATAACTCAAGTCATGAGTAGGCATTGAGAATTCAGTCGCATCAATAACACCTTTTTCAAGAGCTGGATAAATATCTCCACCAGCTAATAGCTGTGTTGATACACCAAGCTTACTCATTACCATCGCACCAAGTCCAAAGAAACGCATCTTCATGCCCTTCATTTCTTCAACAGTGTTAATCTTCTTTCTAAACCAACCTGATGTTTCTGGAGCGTGTGTTATACAGTTAAGAGCTTTAAGGCCATATTCGCCATAAATTCTATCTTTTAACTGGTTTCCACCACCATACTCCATCCAACCACTGTACTCACTTGCACCTGGACCAAAAGGAACAGCTGTGAAGTATGACACTGCAGGAATCTTTCCAGCGTGATAACCAGGAGTTGTATATCCTGCATCCACTGCACCATTCTTAACGGCATCCCAAACTTCTAATGAAGGTACGAGAGCGTTTGGCTCGTGGAACCTTAATTGTGTAGCACCACCTGATATAGCTTTTACCTTATTTGAAAAGTAAACAGCAGATTCGCCATTAATAGCAACCTGACTACCCCAAGTGCTTTGCATCTTCCAACGTAACTTATCAGCAGCGTTCGCTGATATAGCGACTAAACTAGTTGCAGCAATTGCTACAGCGCCTATAAATAGGCTTGATTTGAATTTCATGAAATTCCTCCCTAGTATTTTAAATTAAGATTATCAAATAAGAATAGATTAATAATTTCCCCAAATAATAACCCGACAAAAGAAACATACTGTTTCCCAATTAGTTCGTATCTTCTCAATTATTTCAATAAAGGCAAGAAAAAATTAATAAAATTACAATTTTATAATATCTTTAATACTAGAAATTTTAATTCAGAGCTGAGTAATTGTAATATCTAAATCAAATAATCTTACTTGCTCTTAAAATTTCAATTCTACGTTATTTATAATATAAAGATTACCTATCTGAAAAAAAGATAAGTTTTTGGCTCTCATCATTCAATAAGACAGATATATATTATCTAAATATTAATCACTATTAATCATCAAAGTGACCAGCGGAAACGAAATAACCACCATGAGTTTTGACTAGAGGATCTTCAGGATCCAAAAAACCAGCCTTTTCTTCAATTTTCTTCCTATAGTTTTCAGCGTTATCTTTAGGTTTATAACCAATATGATTCGCATATTTATTGTCTACTAATATCGAATCATTATTTGAAACACCAAAAATTATAGAATGCTGAACATTTGAAGTATCAATACAAGACTTAATTAAGCTTTTTAAGTCATTATAACTGAGCCAGGTTGATAACATTCTATGATCTTTTGGTTCATCTACACACGAGTATATTCGAATAGAAATTGTTTCAACTCCATACTTATCCCAGTAGTATTGTGCTAATGATTCTCCAAACACCTTGGATAATCCATAATTGCTATCGGGCCTTGGCATTGTTTTATTATCTACATTGTGAGCCCTAGGATAAAAACCTACAGTATGGACTGAACTAGCCCATATCACTCTTTTAATATTATTTTTCCTGCAACCTTCATATAAGTTATACATTCCTATAATGTTTGAATTTAATACATTATTCCATGAGCCTTCGATGCTTTGACCTCCCATATGAATGACGCAATCAATATCTTTTGTTAATTCTAACATCTCATCTTCTTTAGATAGATCTGCTTTGAAAACTTCTTCATTTAAGAAATTTTTATCTAGTTTCAATTTATCTGAAACTCTCAAAATTTTACATTCCTGGGACAACATTTCCCTTAACTCATTTCCTAAGGCTCCAGCAGCTCCAGTTAACAATATATTTTCATATTTAAATTTAGACATACCAGTTTCTCCAGTTTATTGTTTTTTTATATGCTCTCTCCAGAAGGTGAACAAGCCAGCTGAAATAACAATTCCAGAGCCTATTAAAACCTCAAACTCCAACACCTCGTCAAATATTACCACCCCTATAATTGAAACAAAAACTAAATGGAGATAAGTAAATGGTTGTAATAAGGATGCTTCACTAAATTTAAATGCATTTATCATTAGATAGTGTCCACCAGCGCCAAGAATACAAACAGTTAATATCAAAATCCAATCATAATTATTTATAGGTGTATAGAAAAAAGGACCAATCAACCCAAGAAGAATAAAGCCTGTCAGACCTGTATAAAAAAGACTTGTGTCAGAGCTATCTTCTCTAGATACATATCTTGTCAAAATTTGGTAAACAGCAAAGGCAAAGGCACACCCAAGGGCAATAAGTGATAAAGGATCAAAAACCTTAGTGCCTGGCCTTAATATTATTAATATACCAATAAAACCTATTATAATTGCAGTCCATCTTCTCCAGCCAACTTTTTCATTTAAGAAGAACACAGATAAAACTGCAACCATTAAGGGACCGCTTGCAAATATTGCGTGTGTCTCTATGAGACCCATTTTCAAAAAAAGGTAATGAGCAAAGCACATTTCAATGGCAAGAATAGATCCCCTGACAAGTTGTATAAATCTAAATTTACTTTTTGAAACAAGAATAACACTTTTCTTTTTTTGGCTGTTTATCAAAATAACAAACGCAAATAAAAAAAAATATCTAAACATATTAATACTTATCACATTATAGTAATCAGTTAAATACCTTGTAAAGCCATCCATTAAAGAAAGACAAAAGATTGCTGACACCATAAATAAAATACCTGTGGCATTTGATGATTTTATATAGTTCATCTTATCTTTCTAGTTTTGGAAACCGTTAATAAAAATCGATTGTTTTTTTAATTCCATCTTCTAGGCTTGTGTATTTAAAATCTTTGAAAACTTCGGATGGTTCTCCACCTAATATTTCTTCGACAACTGCTAATGAATTACCTTTAAAGGATATATTTGCAAGTGGAATATTTTTTTTAATAATATTAACAAAATTTTTAACACTAGTTGTAATACCATTAATATTTATTGTGGTTGCTCCAATTGGGGCTTTTTCTATTGACATTTGCACTAAATCGACAACGTCATCCACAAAGACAAAACCTGCACTTCCTTTAAAGTTGATAATATATGAATATTTTTCTTTAGCGGCTTTACATCCTAAAGTAACTCCAGCTGTTCCTCCAACTTCCCTTCCTGGCCCATAAATAACAAATGGTCTTATTCCAATGCTAGATATATTAGATTCATTGAAATACGCTCTAGCAATACCTTCGACTGCTAATTTGTAAGATCCGTAGTGTGTCTCTGGCACTGGGTAATATTGATCATTCTTGCCAAAAACGCCTGCACTACTTGCATAAACAAGAAAGGGAATGCCATGAGACTTAACTGCATCAAAAACATTTATTGAGCCTATTATATTTACCTTCGCACCTAATGAAGGATTTTCACTACAATCTGGTGTCATTAAACCAGCAAGATTTATAACATATTGCATATTTTGAGTTGAAGACAAAACTTCATCATATTTAGTTATATCACCTCTAATAAAATTTACCCTTGATATTTCGTCTACTAGAAGTTTATTAAGAAGATTTTTGTCCATTTTTAAATCAAAAATAGTAACATCGTAACCTTCTCTTAAAAGCTTTGTTACTATCCAGCTTCCTAAAAATCCACAACCTCCAAATACTATTACGTTCATTAATTAATTATCTCCCATTGCCATCAATTTTGCAGCTTTTCCAATTTCTCTAATACAATCCAATGATTTAGGGAAATACCTTGAGTTAGACAAAAATCCATGGATTTGCCCTGAATATAATTTATATGAAACTTTGTTTCCAAAATTCTCTAATCTCTTTTTATAAGCTATCCCTTCATCTAACAATGGGTCTAAGCCTGCAGCAAAAATATAAGTTTCGGGCATGTTCTTTAGATTATGAGTGAATAAAGGAGATACTTCCCAGTCTACCTCTTGAAGTTTATTTTCTAAATAGTGATTAATAAAATAGGCCATAGTTTCATATGTCAATGTCATACCATCTAAATATATATCCATTGATCTCATTGACAACGTTAAATCAACACAAGGGTATATTAATATTTGTCCTTTTATTGGTATCAAAAGATTTTTAGATGAGTTTATACTTAAAACTGTAGCTAAGTTTCCACCAGCACTATCTCCGCATACAAATATATTATTAAGATCAAAATTAAATTCATTCTCAAAACTTGATAAAGATTGAAGCACATCTTTGGCTTCATTTATTGCATAGGGGAATTTAAATTCTGGTGACAAACTATAATCGACTGCAACAACAACCATTTCAGATTCAATACAAATTGAGCGACAAGTAAAATCATGCGTATCTAAATTTCCCATAACGAAACCTCCACCATGGAAAAATAAAATAACAGGTACTTTAGATTTTTTATTAATTTTATCTGGAAAATAAAACCGTAAATTTATATTTTTATTATAACGGCTAATTATTACTAAATTTTTAATTTCTAATACTTTTGGAGGAGATAAATTGTCTTTTTTTAATTGCTCTAATCTTTCTTTTCTTAATTGAATTGGTTTTAAAGTATGATGAAGGGTAGTTTGATGATCAAATCTATTTTTTAAAAAAATTTTGGTTTCAGCATCTATTTCCATAAAAAATCTTTCTTTAATTTAAAAAATATATTCTAATTAAATTAAGTTTTTTTTCAATTATAGATATTTTCGTTATAAAAATGCCGATCATATTTAAGAGAATTTAAAAGGGAGAAACTCTATGAACAAACTTAAAGGAATTATTTCGCCGTTTACTACTCCATTTACGAAAAAAGGACATATTGATCTTTCTTTAGTAAAGCCACAAGTTGACTGGCTATTAGATAATGGCGTTCATGGTTTGGCTGCAGGTGGTAGTACAGGTGAAGGCCATGTTTTAAATAGAGACGAATATGTTTCTTTGATGGAGAAAACTGCTGAATCACTGCAGAATAGAGTACCTTTAGTTGCTGGAATAATAGCTAACTCCACTTCTGAAGTAATAGCTAGAGGTAAATCAGTAAAAGATCTTGGTGTAGCTGCTCTTCAAATAACACCTCCAAGTTACTTATTTAGACCAGATGATGAAGCTATGATAAGACATTTTCAAGAAATTCATGAGGAATGCCAAATACCTATTTTAATTTATAATGTCGTCCCATGGTGCTATCTATCACCTGATTTATTATTGAGAATAATGGATGAAGTTCCAGGTGTATTGGGAGTAAAACAAAGCGCTGGAGATATGAAACTTTTTGCTGATCTAATAAGAAGAGCTAAACCAGAAAATATGATTTTTAGCGCCGTTGATGCTCTTCTTTACTCTTCATATCAACTAGGAGCGCCAGGTTCAATTGCAGCTATTCTGACAGCTGCACCTGGCCCGTCAGTTAAATTATGGAATGCTGTCATTGAAGAAGATTGGGTAACTGCAAAAGATTTACATGAACGTTTATTGCCTTTATGGGACGCTATTGGCTTGGATAACATGCCTTCTTTATGTAAATATGCTCAGCAACTCCAGGGACTTGATACCGGTTATGCAAGAAGGCCAACTTCACCTGCATCTGATAAACAAAAAGAGCTTATTAAATCAGCTTTAAAGAACTTAAGCCTCATCTAATATGATATTTGGGAAAGGCATAAAATGATAAAAAATTATCCTAAACCTACAAAATCATTAACTAAAGCAAAAAATGATTTAAAAATATGGGGCTATTGTTTACTCGAAGAAGCTATCCCAAAAGAACTAAATAATTTATCAATGGATAGATTAATTGAACAAGCTCAAGCTGAAAAAAAATTAAACTTAGCTTATGAAGATGGTAGCAAATCAAAAAAATGGGGTGAGTTTGAAAATAACAGTCACACTAAAGGAATTAATCAAAGAGTATGGATGCTTCCTAATAAAGGAAAAGTTTTTTTAGATATTCTGCAAAACCATGCATACATTAACTGTATAAAAAATATAGTTGGCGATCAATTTTTAGTGTCAAGTTTTAGTGCCAATATTGCAAGACCAGGAGGTATTGCAATGGATCTTCATACAGATCAATGGTGGCTTCCAGATCCAGTAAAACGAAAAGCTGATTTTCTTCCAGCCGGATCTATAAATAGAAAATTTTTTGACTTAAAAATTAACACTTCAATAATTAAAAATAATGATTTAATTTCAAGGCCAGCAGTCTCGAATGTATTAATTATGTTGAATGGAATGTCCAAAAAAAATGGGGGGACATTAATTGTTCCTGGCTCACATTTATTTGGCCGTCACCCTGATAAAATAATAGATTGCGATATTAAGACTATTTCTGCAGAGGGACCACCAGGTTGCGCCATTATTACAGATGGTAGGTTATGGCATGGGACTGGTGCAAATATAAGTAATGAAGATAGACTTGCTATCTTAATTACATTTTGTGCACCTCAATTTCGGCCTCAAGAAAATTTTGCTGTAGGAATTAAGCAAGACATTTATCCTAAATTAACTGATTTTCAAAAAGAGCTTTTTGGCTTTAAGATATGGAATGGATATGGAAGAACTGGCAATCCAACAGAAATATTTATTGATATAAATAATAATGAAATTGGTGAATTAAAAATTTAAAACTGTTGCTTATATTTTAATTAACCATCATATAATTTATAAATTATATTCTAATTGGTTCCAGATATGAAATTTTTAATACAAAATGCTCGGTGGCTGATTGCAACTGCTCTTCTTTACTTTTGTTCATGCTTTGGACAAACTTTCTTTATCTCTTTATTTGCAGGAGAAATTAGAGAAGCCTTTGACTTATCACATGGTGATTGGGGGTTTATTTATTCTGGTGGAACATTGGCTTCTGCCGTTGCAATGCTGTTTTTTGGAGGTTTTGTAGATAAATATAAAATAACTCTAAATATAAAAGTTGTAATCATTTCATTAAGCTTAGTATGTCTTGCTATGACATTTGTAGAAATAGTTTGGTGTCTACCTTTAATTATTTTTGGACTAAGATTTTTCGGACAAGGGATGCTTATTCATATACCAGCCGTGGCAATAGGAAAATGGTATGGAAAAAATAAAGGGAAAGCATTATCACTATCTATAATGGGCTTTTCAATTGGTGAGGCAATATTTCCTGTAATATTTGTATCTTTATTCATATTAATTGGATGGAGAAATAGCTGGTTGGTTGGAATGGTAATTTTACTTTTAATTTTACCTATTATTATTAATTTATTATCAAATGAAAGAATTCCTAATAGTACCCAAGAGAATATATCTGATCAAGTTGGTATGAAGTTCAAACATTGGACGAGAAAGGAAGTTCTTAATGATTGGGTTTTCTGGGCTGTGATTATTCCATTTCTAATTCCTCCAATTTTTTCAACGGCATTTTTTTTTAACATGGTCCATTTAACCGAAGTGAAAAGTTGGTCATTAATTACTTTTACATCTCTATTCCCTTTTTATACAGGCTTGTCTATTTTAACCACTTTAACATCAGGTTGGATGCTTGATAAATTTGGTGTTGAAAAAATACTACCTTTTTATCTTCTACCTATGGCAATGGGATTATTTATTTTTTCACATAGCACAACTTACTTATCTGCTATATTTGGGTTTTGCTTTCTTGGAATGACACAAGGTTTAGCAATGACTATTGGAGGGACTTTTTGGCCAACATATTATGGCACCAAAAACTTAGGATCCGTCAGGTCATTATCTACATCTACTATGGTATTTGGAACGGCTATTGGACCAGCTGTAGTTGGAAAACTTTTAGATTTTGACATCAACTATAATTTAATACTTTTAGGGATGTGTATTTTAGCTATTATTGGAAGTATCTCTTTAGGAATTACAATGACAAGAACCCCAAAATTATTACCTAATTACCAAAATTAAAAAGGAGTTTTAAATGTTTAAGGTATATCTATCTGGAGAAATACATAGTAATTGGCGAGAAGAAATCATTAATTTATGTAAAGTTGAGAAACTAGACATTTCTTTTACATCTCCAGTTACTGATCATGAAGCATCCGATAATTGTGGAATAGAAATTCTTGGTTCTGAAGAAAATAATTTTTGGAAAGATAATAAAGGAGCCAAAATTAATTCTATAAAGACTAAGAACTCTATAATAGATTGTGACATTGTTGTCGTAAAATTTGGAGACAAATATAAACAATGGAATGCTGCCTTTGATGCAGGCTATGCAGCAGCACTTAATAAATCAATTATAGTCATTCATAATGATGATCATCAACACGCCTTAAAAGAGATTGATGCTGCAGCCGCAGCAGTTGCAAAAGATCAATACCAAGTTGTAAGAATTCTAAAGTACATAACAGAAGGTTCTTTGTAAGAAGAATTTTAAAAATTACATCTGTTAAAAATATGTTGTTAAAGGTGATCAAAGCTTATGTTTCATATAATCTTATTTAATCCAGAAATTCCTCCTAATACTGGAAACATTATGAGACTTGCAGCTAACACGGGAGCAACTTTACATTTAATTAAACCTCTTGGATTTAATTTAGACGAAAACTCCGTTAGAAGAGCTGGTTTAGATTATACAAAAAATGCAAAGATTATAGTACATGACGATTTTGACTTATGTATAAATTCAATAAAATATAATAATATATATGCCTTAACCAAATTTGCTAAAAAAGCTTATAGTGATGTTAATTTTGTTTTGAATGATTGTCTGTTATTTGGAAGTGAAACAAACGGATTACCTGATATAATTATTTCAAAAATTAAACCTGACAATCAACTAAGAATACCTATGGTAGAAAGTAGCAGAAGCCTAAATTTAAGTAATTCTGTTGCAATAACACTTTATGAAGCATTACGGCAAAACTCTTTTGCAGGGAATATTTAAACACAAATCTATCCAAGGAGATTTATGAATACCTATGAGTGGTTAACGATTTTTTCTATTTGTTTAATAGGCGCTATCACGCCTGGGCCGAGCTTAATAGTTATTCTTTATATTACTAATACAAAGAATCTATTTTCTGGAATAATTGCTTCATTGGGGCATGGGTGTGGTATATTTATATATGCTTTAATTTCTATTTTTAGCCTTAGTTTTTTATTACACATAGCACCTTTTATGGTTGATATAATTCAATTTATTGGTGCATTGTTTTTAATTTATATAGGCTCAAAAATTTTAAGTTTCAAACCTCTAAAACAGAAGGATAATCATAAATATAAATTACCAGCATCATTTTTCGGAAGTTATGTAATTGGACTAACAACTTCTTTGATTAACCCAAAGGTAATTATATTTTTTTCTGCTGTTTTTAGTCAATTTCTTAATGATGATTATAACTTTTATACAAAATTAGGAATGGCTATGCTAGCAAGCACAGTTGATGCTGCTTGGTATATGGTGGCGTCATTTTCAATAACATTTAGTATTGTTCAAAAATATATACTTTTAAAACAAAAAGAAATTTTCATTGTTTGTGGGTTTATATTAATACTTTTATCTTTAATACTTATATATAAAACATCAATAAATTTTTATTTAGAGTTTTTTGTCAATTAACATTTCATCAAATTCATTTTCAAGATGATTTATTTGTTTATGATGACTTACTTCAATGTCTTGTATTTTCATCCATTTAATTCCACTAAGAGTTTCACATTTAGGACAGTGTAATTCCCATTGATTATTTTTGTTTCCACAAGAAGAACAATAATAATTCAAGCCTTGAGTGGCGTTTGCTGCTTTTTCAAGATAATCTTTAACTTTTTCTACTTCATTTTGTGAACCTGCAATATCAGCAAGAACCTGATATGCTTTGTTTGTAAGTTTTTCATTAGCCAAATTTAATAAAAGTCTACTCGCCTCACCATATATTTTTTCATTAACAGCAAAAGACGCAATTTCTATTTTTAAGTCATTTTGCATTTCAGATGAAGTTTTTTTATTTATCAAACTTATTGCTCTGGCAACTCTAGACCCTGAATTTTTTAAATTCCATTTATGTGACAACTCTATCAAAACCTGAGGATGAGCTGTCATAAGGAAAGTTTTTTCTAAAATACTTATTGATTTAGAATTAGATCCTATTCCTGTAATCATATTAGAAAGATTAATTGAAGCTAAAATATGAGCAGGATTTTGTTTGACCGCTTCTTTTAAATAATTTACTGCGGCCTTATTTTTCTCATTAATTATTGACTCCAAGCCAAGTAAATAATTTAAATCTGCCGCTATATTTCTATATATTTTATCCTCTACATATTTTAGATTCTTCATGGTTTTTAGATGGGTTAAAGAATTATTAAAGTCATCTATTTTAGAATATGAAGCTAACAAAATTTCAAGAATTTGTTTTGATTCAGGTTCAAATTTAAGTGCTTTTTCACCTTCATCAATTATAATTTTCAAATCAGTTTTATTTACGATAGCTTGACGCATTAAAGCTAAATGCCCAACAACAGCTGTCGTTGGATCATCAGTCAAACTCTTAAAATAATCTTGTGAAATATTTTTTTTGTTTCTTGAATTAAGGTTTATATTATTTATTACATTTAAATGCTCTTTTAATAGTAAACCAAGTTTTTTATCTTTAGTATTTTTAGCAATCAATGCTGCTTCTTTTGCAGCGGAAAGATATTCACCGTGGCTAGCTAGTAAGAAGGCTTTAACAAGTTTTTGTTCAACTTTTTTACTATTTTTTTGATCTAATCGTCTTATTGCTGATTTTGGAATATTAATAATTAATATCCATATTCTATCAAGAAAAATTAAGATGACTACAAATATTAATGATATTAACATGAACTTATCTGTTTGGAGTTCAATACCCCAGCCCATCCAATTAATAGTTGTACTACCTTCTGTATTAGCTATAAAATTTGAAACAAGGCCAATAATTATTAAAAATAAAATTAATTTAACAACTCTAAAAATCATAGATTATTCGCTCAATACTTTTTTGTTTAACATTCCATCTACTTTTAAAATAAACTGGTCCGCTGGATTTCTCCAATTTTTGGGCAACTGCTTTAATAATTCTATAACAGCTTCTATGTTACCATTTTTAATTTCTTTTTCAGCTTGTGTTATTAAAGAACGTGGAGACAAACTTTCAGAAAACTCTCGTAATTTTAATGCGCCTGCCAAATAATTTTTGATCCTTTCAAAATAAGTATTTTCTTTTGATATTTCATCTTTATTAGAGATGAATCCAAAATCTTTTCTCTTAAGTAATTTTTGGATAACAAGGTCAGCCTCAACTAACAAGTTATTCTTGACCTCTTTATAATTATCTTTTTTTAAAAGACTTACTATTTTGTTTTGATTATTAGAAGAAATCAGTTCTTGATTAGGCTTGGTATTTTTTAACAATTGATTTCTTGATATTTTTTCTTTGGAGAAATTTTGTGTGTCATCTAATGTTGAAATTCTAATCGACATTAAATCAATTTTTTTTTCAATAGAAGTTACTAATTGGTTTAAATTATCTATATCTAATTTAACTTTGCTGTTACTATTTTTGATATCAAAATCTTTAAGCTTAACTTTTATATCATTATAATCCACCTTAAGTTTTTCTATATTTTTTTTGTATAATTTTTTATTATCTTCTAAATTATTTGTTAAAGATTTCATCTGATAGTTTCTTTGTTCCAATTGTTCTGGAATATAAAAATCAATTATCCAATAAGATGAAGAGAGTGATAAAATAAACACTAAAATACTTATAAAAAAAGCAACATACGAAAATACTTTTACTCTTTTTTCATGATCTATAGGTTCCATGTCTATAATATTGTCTTCATCACTTTTGTTAGGCCGACTTTTAGAACCCACCATTTTAAGTATCCTAATTATTTAGTTATACTTACTATATGATCTAAGACATCTTTAGTAAAATTTTTCTTAATGATTTTTATTTTACTCCATCCCATTTGCTTTGCTTTCTGGGCTACATTTTTGCTATTCACTATTAAATTTGCTTTATTAGAAACTGTCTCAAATAAGTTATTGTGTTCTAAAAGAGTTTTTGCGATTAGTGCATTCCTAGATGACAATATAAGGAAGTTATAACTTTCATTTCTAACTAAGTCATTCTTAATAGATTGATTTAAAATCAATATAGGTAAAGTTTTATATGCCTCATATATTTCAATTTTTCTATCATTTACTTTAAGCATGTTTTTTAGGTCAAAACTTCTATCTTTTGCAGCTATCCATAGACCTAGATCATTTGAAAATGTTTGCTCTATAATCAATTTAAGAAGAATGTCTGAATTCCCACTAGCTTGGAAAATATTTTTGTAACCAATCCTATAAAGTTTTTCACTTGTTTCGAGTCCTATAACAAATATATTAATTTCTTTTGATAAATTATATTTATTAGTTTTTTCTAATTTAATTAATGCCTTTATAGATTTTGGACTAGTCAATACTAAATAGTTGAATTTAGTTCTTTTAAAATTAAAATGATAATATTCAGTAGTTATAATTGGAAAAGCTTTAGATAAAATATTTTTTTCTTTTAAATATTCTGAGTTTAAAATAGCGTCTTCTTTTTCACGAAGTATGAATGTAACTATATCTGACAATTTAAACCAAAACTCCTTAGATCAAAAATTTATATAGTTATAAAATTTTGTTACCACCCTTTGAAATAATCTCTTTACCAAGCTCTTGTCCTAACAATACGGCATCAGATACTGACCCTGTTATGCTAGATTTAATCACTTCGGTTCCATCTATTTTAGCTATTGATCCATATAAAGTTAGATTGTTATTATCTTTGATATAAGCACTTGAAGAAATAGGAGAACGGCAAGATCCATCTAAAAATGCTAAAAAACTTCTTTCAGCTAGAGTTTCATATTCAGTATTCTTATCATTAATCTTAGATAACAAATGATTAATATCCATTTCTGTTTCAGTATTTTTAAAATTTGTAGACTGAATTGCGATTACACCTTGTGTTGAGGCAGGAGGAATTATTTCTTTTGGTATGATGTGCCCTAAGTTTAAGTTTAACCTATCTAAACCTGCCTTTGCCAAAATAATTGCATCAAAATCTCTATTTTTTAATTTTTCAATTCTGGTTCCTACATTTCCTCTAAGTAACTTTATTACTAAGTCCGGCCTGTATGATTTTGCATAAGCCGCTCTTCTAACTGAACTCGTTCCAATAACTGCTCCATTTGGAAGTTCATCAAAAGTATTATAATTTCCCAAAAGCACATCACTTCGATCAGCTCGAGGTAACACGGCTGCAATCAGAGTATTTGGTGCTATTTCTGTTTCCATATCTTTCATAGAATGAACGGCAATATCAGCTCGACCATCTAATATTGTATGCTCTAATTCTTTAATAAATAAACCCTTTCCTCCTATTTCGGATAGAGATTTATCTAATATCTTGTCTCCAGATGTCAAAATATCAATTACACTTATAGTAACGTTTTTACCAAGAGCTTTATTAACAATATCAACTTGGCAAAGCGCCAATTTAGATTTTCTTGAAGCTATTTTAATTTTTAATTTCATTTTAATTCAATCGTATTTTAAAAATTAATAAAACAAATTAATAAAACATAGATGTTTCTTTTAATCAGTTTTTAATTACCTTAAATTGTAATGTTTAAACTTCTAATACAAACTCGCATTAACTATACTAGACTTAGATACAACTTTAAGCCTAAAAAGATGATAACTTAGGATAAAACAATGCAAAAGATCAATCAAAAAATTATTATGGGAATAGAAACTAGCTGTGACGATACAGCTATATCTATTATAACATCAAATAAAGAAATCTTAGCAAATATTGTAATCAATCAAAATTCAAACTTAAACAAATATGGTGGAATAGTTCCTGAGGTTGCAGCAAGAGATCACTTAACAAATATTGATTTTGCAGTAAAAGAAGCTCTAAAAAAATCAAAATTAAGAATCGACCAAATAGATGTTATTGCTGCTACTGGAGGACCAGGCTTAATTGGAGGGGTTATTGTAGGTACTGTGTTTGCAAAATCATTAGCTATGTCTTTAAACATTCCTTATGTAGCTGTTAATCATCTTGAGGGCCACGCATTAACAGCTAGATTAACAAATAATGTTGAATATCCTTATTTGCTTCTTCTTGTTTCAGGAGGACACACTCAAATAATAGCTGTTTTAGAATATGGAAAATATATAAGATTAAGTACTACACTTGACGATGCAGCTGGTGAAACGTTTGATAAAGCAGCAAAGATACTTGGTATTGGTTTCCCTGGAGGGCCTATGATAGAAAAGACAGCTATTAATGGGAATCCAAAAAGATTTAAATTACCAAAGCCAATGTATAAGTCAAAAAATCCAAATTTTTCATTTTCAGGTTTAAAAACATCATTTTCTCAAACCGTATTAAAACATACATTAACAAAAGATTTAATAGAAGATTTTTCTGCCTCTTTACAGAAAACAATTTCAGATTGTTTGGTTGACCGAACTAAAGTAGCTCTAGATAAATTTAAAAGTATGATAACACCTAATTTTCCAATCCAACTAGTTGTTGCTGGAGGAGTTGCATCTAATAAATATATTCGTTCACAGCTAGAAAATCTCTCTAAAGAAAAAAATGCTTTCTTTATTGCTCCTCCAATTGAGTTTTGTACTGATAACGGAGCTATGATAGCTTGGGCAGGTTATGAAAAGTATATTATTGAAGGCCAAACTGATTTTGATTTTAAACCAAGGCCAAGATGGCCACTAGACCCAGACGCAAATATTAAAGAACCTATTTTTAAAAATATTGGAAAAAAAGGAGTAAAAGCATAAATGTTAAAATTTTCTAATATCTGTTTTTATGGAGGAGGAGCATGGGGACAAGCATTATCGATTACTCTTGCTTCATTGGGCTTAGGCTCTACTTTAATAACGTCTGATTCAAAGAGAGCAAAGGATATTAATTCAGGATATTCAGAACGATTTCCTGAAATTAAAATAAGTGACTTGATCCATGCATCTCCTAATAGCCAAGAAATTATTCGAAAAAGTGACTTAATTTTTATTACTACTGAAAGTAAAAGAGTAATGAGTGTTATTGAAGAACTATCTAAAATAGGTAGTAATAATATTAATATAATAATAACTTCTAAAGGTTTTGCTGCTAAAAATGGAGAAACATTTAGCGAAGTTATTGAAAGAAAATTTCCAATTTTCAAAATAGGCGTATTAACTGGCCCAACGTTTGCCGACGAAATTGCTAGAAATATGCCTGCTGCTGCTGTTTTGGCAAGCAATGATAACAACTATGCTAAATCTATATGTAATTTATTTCAAAATTCATGTCTTAGATTATATCAAAGTGATGATCCTTTAGGCGCTTCAATAGCTGGAGCGGTAAAGAACATTATTGCCATTGGAGCTGGCATTATTCATGGATTAAACCTTGGTGACAATGCAAAAGCAGCTCTTATAACAAGAGGCATTTCTGAAACATCAAGGCTAATCAAAGCATCAGGTGGTAATTATGAAACTGCCTTTGGGCTTGCAGGAATAGGAGATATGTCTTTAACTTGTGGAGGGCCGCATTCAAGAAATATGGCATATGGAATTAATTTAGTACAAGAAGTTAATAAGGTTAAAAAATTAAATTTGGTGGAAGGTCTAAATGCATTAGAGTCTGCAATTTCATTATCTAAAAAATTAAATATAGAACTCCCAATTGTTGAATCCATAAATGAGATATTAAACGAAAATGGTAATATAAAAGAAATAATTTCTAAATTGCTATCAAGGCCTATTAAAAATGAATTCTAATATTAATCATTTAAAAATATAAATTTTTGACTATTTAAATCCGAACTCAAAAAATGATCAATGGATGATCAAGTAAAAAAATATCATTTTGGAAAACCTTGGGATGGAATTAAAAGTTTTCACACCTCTAACAATATGAAGTTAGTGAAACTTGATTATTTAGGTTTGTTTTAATATTCAGGAAGTGAAAAAAATTGGGGGAATAGTTAAAATAGTAAGATAATGTTATCCAGATCATACTAATACAACTAAAGTTGACAGTAATGTAAATACCTAGAGATAAATGGAAAATAATTCTTAAAATGAGTTTTACAGAAATTTAGTATTTTGTTACTTTTGTTCCTTTTTTTCTTTATGTATAAAATACAAATTTCTAGCGTATATAAGTACACCAACAGATTGCCCTGCAATTATAACTGGATCTTGTCTCCATAGCGCATAAGTTAATAAAACTAATCCCCCAGAAATAGAGAAATACCAAAATGCGACAGGTATGACTGAACGGCCCGCATTTTCACTTGTTAGCCATTGAATAATAAAACGAGCCGCAAATAACGCTTGACCACCAAAACCAATGATTATCATGATTTTTTCAGGATGGTTATTTAAATAATATCCCAAAAAAGGAAATATACTTACTAATAACGTATTAAAACTTATTGCAAATGCCTCAATATGTGAAGAAAGATATGCTATAAAATCCATCTAGACTTCCTTATCACTTTTTAAAATTTCTTCAAAAATAAAATCTTTAGGCGACCTTTTTATTAACCACATAACTCCTAGTATATCGAATATACCAACTAGTAGTCTTCCAAAATTTGTATAATTAGAAAGTCCTATTGTTCTCTCTCTATGGTTAACATTATATTCTAAAACTTTTCCACTTTCTCTTAATACTAAAGCTGACATAAATCTATGCATATGATTAAAGTAAGGAAGCATTAAGTATAAATCTTTATGAAAAACTTTAATCCCACAACCTGAATCAGAGTGAGTATCTTTAATAAGATTTAATCTACAAAATCTAGCAAAAGATGATGCCCATAATCTTGATTTACTATCTTGTCTATTAACTCTCACACCACCAATTAAGGTTAATTCTTTTTTAGTTTTTATTAAATCAATCATTCCTGGTAAGTCAGCTGGATCATTCTGACCATCTCCATCCAATGTTGCGATTAAAATGGCCTTAGATGATCTAATGCCTGATCTTAATGCTGCTGATTGCCCTTGACTAGGTTTATGTATTAACAACCTTAATTTATTATTAACCTTTAATAACTTTCTTAATTCTTTTTGAGTGTTATCGTTTGAACCATCATCAACATATATTATTTCATAATTTATTTTTTGAAGAGCTTTATCAATTTCTTCAATCAGGGGAGCTATATTACCTGATTCATTTTTGACAGGGACAATAACAGAAATATCAATTGTAGATTTCATATTTATTTCATTTTAAAAATTTAATTAAAACAATTCAATAGCTTTATTACTACCTAACGTCAAATGTTTGATTTCTAAAAATATGAATTTTGACATGTTTGCCCTTAGCAATATTATAACCTTTAATGATATCTTCTGTTTTAACTGATAAGTTTATTTCCTTTGATTTATCTAGAAATTCTTCTAAAGCTTGAGCTTCTACTAAGCCTATATTTTTATTACCCTCAGCCATGAAAATTGCAACTTCTTGGGGGCTTGATAACATTATTTCACCATTAAATAGAAATACTAAACTTGGTTCATGGTAACCTGCTGAAGCTACAGCATCAGGTTTTATAGTTTGAATTTTTTTTATAATTAATTTACTTGGATATAAATAATCTAATTTAGGAAATATAAATTGATAATTAATTATGTTAAACATACATGCAAAAGCTATAATTAATAAAGGTATGTTATAAACGGATTTTTTTAGTAAAGTAGGGACTTTTTTGAATTGAGTAATTAAAATCAAACTTAATGAAAATATTATAATTGTAATTATAAATACTAATATTGACCCAATCAAAATAGTTGAATCTTCATTATAATTGAACTTAAATGAAAAATACAAAATAGAGCTACCTAAGATCAGGCCACCAAAACCAAAGATAATTGAAAGTGTTAATATTAATTTATGAAAAATGTTATTTTTAATATTTTGAATTTGGGACTGAGAATGAAAAATACTTCCTAGAGACAATATTGTTATAGCAGGCAAAATAGGTAACGAATAATGGATTAATTTAGTTGGTACAATTTCAATTAAAAACCAAAACGGAATTATCCAACAAATCAAAAATTGAACTACTAAATTAGATTTATTATTTAAGAAAAATATTATCGATCCAGGAATTATCATAGCTAAAGGCCATAATGTTATAGATAACATTATTAAATGCATACCTGGCCATGCACCATGTCCTTCTTGACCACTTTTCAATTTACTAAAAAAGTCATCATTAAATGCTTTTTCTATAAACAATCCCTGTGTTGCCTCATTTATAGCTATTATCCAAGGGAGTATAATAATAGAACTAACTATGATTCCTAGAAGTGGGTTAAGTGATTTTAATAAAGAAAAATCTTTCTTAACAAAACAAAAAGATATAGTAGTTAGAGATAAAATCACAATTGATAACGGCCCTTTTACTAAAATTCCAAATGCAAAAGCAATCCAAATCACTAAAGGGTACCAGAATTTAATTTGGGCTAAAGAACCTTTTTTCAAAATCAGCTTTAATAAATAATACTGTTGAACACATATCAAGGCTAATAAAGTTGCATCAGTTTTAGCCAAATGTGCTTCACCTATAAAAACAAAACTTGATCCAAAAAACAACACTACAATCAAGGATTGATAAAAAGGGAAAATTAGCCGAGTTAATAAACCTATAAAAATTAGTGATATTAATGAAAATATAATAGAAGGAAAACGAAAAGAGGAAATTTTTGTTTCACCAAATACATTCGCAGAGAGTGCTTGTATCCAGTATATCCCAACAGGTTTCTTTGCTCTCAACTCGTCTTGAAATTTAATATTAACAAAATCATTGGTCTGTATCATTTGTCTACTAGCTTGAGCAAACCTAGCTTCATCTCTATCAATTGGAGGAATAGTATTTTGTCCTGAGAAAAGAGCTATTAAAGTTAATAACAAAATCCCACAAATACATGAGAATCTAAATTTATTTAATTTCTCAAAAAAATTTTTAATATTTATTAAATTCATTTACATATATTCTCATCACTATTAATTAAGAAATAACATAGTTTCAAAATAATGTTACGATTTTGTAACCAAATAATATAATTGATTGAGGAAATTAAATGGATTATGACATTGATAAAGAAATCATTGGTTTTTGTAGTGATAAAAAAATTTCTTCTATTCCACTATATATTATTAAAGATCTAAAGAAATTAGAAACAACTACACTAATTTCTGAAAAACAAAAAATATTTTTGAACTCAGCTTTTTCATTAAAAAGAGAATCTGTGGGTTTTTTTCCTAATTTAGATAATACAGTTGGAGGTGCTATAGTTTTAATTGATCAATCAAACGAGCCCCGAAAAAGTATAATAGATCAAGTAGCAAAACTATCATCAAAATTACCTAAAAAAAAATGGCATATAAAATTTATAGACGAACTCAATGATGACCAAATCTTTAATTTTTTACTTGGTTGGGGACTTGGTTTTTATAAATTTAACATAACAAAAAAGAAAGAAAAAAATATCTTAAATAATACATTATGTATTAACCAGATTAACAGAATCATTAAAAATGATAAATGGAAACAATGTTTAGCAGAATTGAAAAGTATTTTTCTTGCAAGAGATCTTATAAATTTACCTCCCAACATGTTGACTCCACAAAATTATGAAAAAATAGTTAAAAGTTGTTTAAAAAAATTTTCTCCACTTATCAATGTTTATAAAGGCAAAGAACTTGAAAAAAACTTTCCTTTAATTAATTTAGTTGGCCGTTCATCTGAAAACAAACCAATGCTTTTAGATGTAAAATGGACTAAGTCTAAAAATAATAATTTTCCTAATATCACTCTCATCGGAAAAGGTGTTACCTTCGATAGTGGTGGGCTAGATATAAAGCCTTCTAATGGAATGCTACTAATGAAAAAAGATATGGGTGGGAGTGCTATTGCGTTTGGTATAGCACATGCACTGATGGAAATAGACTGCAAAATTAACTTGAGATTACTTATACCGTTAGCTGAGAACTCTATTTCTGAACGTTCAATGAGACCTCTGGATATTGTATACGCAAAAAATAAGATACCTGTTGAAATAGGGAACACTGACGCAGAAGGTAGATTGTTGTTAGCAGACACGTTATCATTTTGCCAAGAAACACAAAAAGAAAATGATTTTATCATAGATTTTGCTACTTTAACGGGCGCCGCAAGAGTCGCTTTAGGAACTGAATTGCCTGCTTTATTTACAAATAATAAAGATTTAGGAAACAGAATTATTAATGAAGGCATAAAGCAGATTGATCCAATGTGGGAACTACCATTATTCGAACCATATGAGAGATTTTTAGATACTAAATATGATGCTGTAAGCAGTACCGGATCTTCTAATACAGGTGGAGCTATTACTGCAGCATTATTTTTAAAAAAATTTATATATCCTAAAACAAAATGGGCTCACATTGATTTAATGGCATGGAATACAACTGATCGCCCTGGTTTTCCAATTGGAGGTGAAGCAATGGGATTAAGGAACATAGTCAATATGATTTTAAATTATTCTAAAGAAAAATTATAAATTCTTTAATTATTTTAGAATAGATAGCGCAGCTTGATAGAGATCTTTGTTATTAGACGCTAAAGCTGAAAAAGTAGACTTCTTATTTGGTAATAAAGATAATTCATTACCTTTCCAATCAGTAATTATTAAACCTTGTGATTTAAGTACTGGCACGAGTGGTATAATATCATATGAGGAAAGTCCCTCTTCCACAACTAAATCTAAACCTCCATTGGATAAAAGGAGATAATTATGACAATCTCCTGACCATACATTTCTTAAAGTATAACCTAATAAATCTTGAAATTTTTGCTTACCATAATCTGAAAATAAATCAGGGTCCGTTGATGCAATAGTAGCTTCAGATAAAGAACTAAGTTTACTTTTTTTTGGCAAAAACATAGATTTATTAAAAAAACAACTCGACTGATAGCCAAGCCATCGCTCATTAAGAGCTGGAAAATCTACTAAACCAATTAAAGGCTCTCCTTTAAAAGCTAAACCAATTAATGTACCCCATAATGGTCTTCCAATTATGTAACTTCTTGTTCCATCTATTGGATCTATAATCCAAGTATAATCAGACTCTAAAATTGTAGATTCATTTTCCTCAACTACTATATTATGATTAGGAAATTTTTTTTTAATTAAGTTGATGATAACTTTTTCAGCATTTATATCAAATTCAGTTACAGGACTACTGTCTAATTTTTTTTTAATATTTAAACTAGATTTAAAACCATTCATGGTAATTTTTTTTGCAGCATCCGCTAATAAATAAATAAAGTCTGATATTTCTATTAGTTCAGCATTATTCATCATATATACCTAGGTTAAAATATGAAGACAGTTCAATTCTTTATTTAGAGGGCAAAGGAACAACTTTATCAGATTTTGTTCTTAACCAAGCAACTAAGTTAGCTCTATCTTGAGTTTTAGTAAGACCTGCATAGTTCATTTTTGTACCTTTAGCGTAAAGCTTTGGTTTATATAAGAACTTATTTAGTTCTTCATATGACCATTTACCGGTAAGTGCTGATAAAACTTTTGAATATTTAAACTCTGCCTTACCCTGATCTTTATTTACTATATCATATAAATTTGGTCCCACTTTATTCGCTCCGCCAGAATTAAATCCATGGCAGGCAATGCACTTTTTTGCTATTTTTTGTCCAGCTTCTATATTTGCTCCAGCAAGAAGGGCAAGGATAGGTTCGATTATTATTTCTTTAGTATCTTTTAAACTTGAAGGAGCTTTATCAGCAACTTCAATAGGATATGAGTTTGATAGTCCTGTATTAGGATTAACTAAAACGCCACCTAATTTACTAAAGGCCATTATTAACAAAACACTAGTTAAAAGAGCTGCGGCAATTTTATTAAATTTAAGAGCGTCCATAAATTAACCTATTATAAAAAATTTGATCAAGTGTTTAAATATTTACATGCAAGATTGCGAATCTTCAAGTATAATTATTGTTAAATTTATAATTGATATTATTTCAGATATTAAACTTAAGATAATTTTTAAGAAAGTAACTTTAAATGAGTTTTTCAGACTGTATTATAATAATTCCAGCTCGAATAGGCTCATCACGTTTACCAGGCAAGCCTCTATTAAAAATAAATGGGGTGTCTATGATAGTTCACGCCTATAATTGTGCCAAAAGCGCATTTCTTGGAGGACCAATTATAGTAGCAACTGACGATCATTTAATAGCAAAAGAAATCACTGATAATGGTGGATTAGCTATTATGACTTCTGACAAACATGTCAGTGGATCTGATAGAATTTTTGAAGCTTTAGAAAAATATGATCCAGAAAAAAAATATAAAAAAATTATTCACTTACAAGGTGATCTTCCAAATATTTCAGGAAATTTGATACAAAGTTTAGCTAAAGCTATTGATGATAAAAAAAAAGATATTGTGACAGTAGTAGTAAAAGCATCACCCGATGAATATAATGATCCTTCAATAGTAAAAGTAGCAATAGCTTTTGGAAAAGAAAATCCGAGTATAAATGATTTGGGAAAAGCTATTTATTTCAGCAGAGCTTGTATCCCCTCAGGAAACACAGATATATGGCATCATATTGGTATTTACGCATGGCAAAGAAAAGTTTTAAATAAGTTTGTAAACCTTCCCGCTTCTCCGTTAGAAAAATCTGAACGATTAGAGCAATTAAGGGCAATTGAAATTGGTATGAATATTCACACGATTGTAACGTCTGAACATCCTATTGGAGTAGATACTGAATCAGATTTAAAAAAAGTTAAAAAATATTTCGAAGACATATCTTAAATTTAAAGATAAGAATAGAGAGTATTCTATTAATTATAAATATAGAAAATTAAGAGGCATATTAATGGAAAAAATAGATGATAAAATGGTTGTAGCATTTCAAGGAATGCCCGGAGCTTATTCTAATATGGCTTGTATAGCTTATTTTAATGATGTCAAAACTCTTCCATGCAACTCATTTGAAGATATGCTCAACGCAACTAAAAATGGTGATGCTGAATATGCAATGGTACCTGTTGAAAATTCTTTGGCCGGAAGAGTTGCTGACATTCATCATCTAATACCTGAAAGTGGACTATTTATAATTGGAGAACATTTTCAAAGAGTAAATCATCAATTATTAGGATTACCAACTGCAAAAAAAGAAGATATTAAATTTGTTAAGAGCCATGCTCAAGCATTGGCTCAATCGAGAAAAATTATTAAAAAATTAAATTTAATACCCATACAACATATTGATACAGCTGGTGCGGCAGAAGAAATTTTTAGACTTGGAGACCCAAGCATTGGAGCTATTGCATCTAAAATGGCAGCTGAAATATATGGTTTAAAGATAATGAAAGAAAATGTAGAAGATGCAGAGCACAATACTACTAGGTTTCTTATAATGGCAAAAAAACCTGTAATGCCCCCTATCAATATTGAAACTTCAGTTACGACTATAATTTTTAAAGTTAGATCAGTTCCCGCTGCTTTATATAAGGTACTGGGAGGTTTTGCTACAAATGGTATTAACTTAACTAAACTAGAAAGTTATATTGGTGGTAAGGAAATGAATGCTGCTAGGTTTTATGTTGATGCTGAAGGACACCCTGAATCAAATGCTATGAAAAATGCCCTTGAAGAAATGACTTTTTATAGCGAACCGAACTCTATTAAAATAATTGGTACTTATAATAGAAAAAAGAAAATTTAATATAAATTTTTTAGAATTTCTTGCATATATTTAGTATTTATAACATATATATTAATGGAGGGTCCCACGGACGTAATTCTTGCCAATCCGGTCAGATCCGAAAGGAAGCAGCCGTAACAATGATAGCGGGTTGTGTGGCCCTTCATATTTAATTAAAAATGAGATCTAAAATTAATAATATTAATGAACATATAAATTATAGAGTTCTAGCAAGAAAATATAGACCTAATGATTTTGGTGAACTAATAGGTCAAGAAACTCTAGTTAAAACGTTTCAAAACTCTTTAAATAAAGGACGCTTAGCCCATGCTTTTCTTTTAACAGGAATTAGAGGTGTTGGAAAAACTACCACTGCTCGAATTATAGCAAAAGCTTTAAATTGTATTAATGACGGAACTAATAAAGAACCTACCTTTGACATATGCAACAAATGTTCTCCTTGCCTCTCTATTAACAAAGGAAACTATCTAGATGTCATAGAAGTTGATGCCGCAAGCAGAACTGGTGTCGACGGCATTAGAGAAATTATTGATTCTGTTATGTATTCTCCAAATGATGGACAATATAAAGTTTATATAATTGATGAAGTTCATATGTTGTCAAATGCAGCATTTAATGCTTTATTAAAAACTCTAGAGGAACCTCCTGAGAGGGTGAAATTTATCTTTGCAACTACAGAAATTGTTAAGATACCTGCAACCATAATATCAAGATGCCAAAGGTTTGATTTACAAAGAGTTGATATTGATACGCTAATAAATCACTTACAAAAAATTTGTGATTTAGAAAATATCGTATATGAACGTGATGCAATTTTCCAAATTTGTAAAGCAAGTGAAGGTTCAGTTAGAGACGCTCTTTCTTTATTAGATCAAGCGGCCTCACTATGTAATGAAGATATAAAAAATGAATTAGTTCTCAATATGCTAGGTTTAAATGGATATGATAATAATATAAAATTAATAGAATTATGCCTTAAAAATAATTGTTCTGAAGCTCTAAAAGTTTATGACGAATTATTACATAACGGTATACAACCTGTTCAAATTACTACTAATTTACTTGAGGTATGCCATCATGCTTCTAAGCTCAATGTAATAAAAGCTGATAATAGCTTATCCGAAGCATTCCAAGAGAAAATTCAAAATATAGCCTCATACGGACTTCCAAAAATTGTAAGATTATGGCAAATATTAATAAAAGGTATTGAAGAGTTAAGATATGCTCCCAGTGAGAGTCAAGCTGGATCCATGATAATAATTAAATTATGTTATGGCTCTTCATTACCAGATCCAAGCGAGTTAATTGAGATATTATCTAAAAAAAAACTCTTAAATAAAGATACTAATGATAAAACTGATGATCTATCTATAGATCAAAATATTAGCAGTAACATTAATATTATTGATCTTGAATCTAATATTCCAAAGAGTTTTGGAGAAATGCTAGAAATACTATTAAAAAATAAGGAAGCCTTATTACACGCTCAAATAATTAATAACGTTCATCTAATAGACTTTCAAAAAGGATTTATAGAAATCAGATTAAAAGATCCATCTAACAAAGATATTTTAAAAACATTATCCACTACATTAGAAAATATTACTGAGATGAAATGGATCATAAAATTATCCGATAAAGAAGGTGAGAAAACAGTTATGGAACAAAAAGATGTTTTATATAGCCAAGCTAAACAAGATATAAAGCTAAATCCAAATATCGTAGAAGTTTTTAAATACTTTCCAGAGGCCACAATAACATCTATAAAAAATGATTAGTTTTAAATACAAATAGAATCAAATATCAAAATCTTAATATGTCAGAACAAATATTAGAAAAATTAATTAAAAAAGTATCTAGAATTCCTGGGTTAGGTCCTCGGTCTTCTAGAAGGGCCGTCTTACATTTGTTAAAAAATAAGGATAAGCTTCTTATTCCTTTAATTAATGATCTTTCTGAGGTTGCTCATAACATTAAAGATTGTATTGAATGTGGCAACTTAGATCAGGATGAAATATGCCAGATTTGCAAGGATCCATTAAGAAAAGGAAACTTGATCTGTATAGTAGAAACTGTTGCAGATTTATGGGCACTAGAAAGAACTAAAGTATATAATGGTAAATATCATATTTTAGGAGGAGTTTTATCTGCAATAGACGGCATAAATCCTGAACAATTAAATATCAATTCCCTAGAAAGCCGATTAAAACAACAAAATTATACAGAAGTAATTATAGCAATCTCAGCAACATTAGATGGTCAAACAACGGCTCATTATATCGCTGAGCGTTTAATCCCTTTTAAACTTAAAGTAACTAGATTAGCACATGGAGTCCCTGTTGGTGGAGAGTTAGATTTCCTTGATGATGGTACAATTGCTCAAGCATTGAAAGCCAGAAATGAAATTTAAAGTCTCATAATTAATCTATTTTTTTTGTATCAATATTTGTTATTTTCTCATCTACATCTATGGAGGTAATAACGTCACCCCTATTTTCAATTTTTCTATGTGATATTTTGATATCGTCTAAATCTTTTCTTGCAAGATCAAAATGTTTGTCTAGCTTCAACACTCTATCACCTAAAAGATGTAAATCATTTACTAACTTACTAACTTCAACCTGTATCTTACCAGCTGTCTGGCTCATAGTTGCATCTCTTAATATTGCTCTAACTGTATGCAAAAGCAACATTATATTATCAGGACCAGCCATATAAACTTTTTTAACTCTGCTCTCATTTACAAGTTTAGGGAATCTTATGTTTATCTCAGCATAAATTGACTCGCTGGGTAGAAACATAATAGCAGAATCAGCTGTTTCTCCTGGTGAAATATACTTTTCAGAAATGTCTCTAATATGTTTTTGAACTGCATTATAAAATAATTTTAAATTACTTTTTTTATCCTGTTCATTAGAAGAAGCTATAAAATTTTTATAATCCTCTAATGGAAACTTTGAGTCTATGCAAATAGGACCAGGAGGCTCTGGCATTTTTACTAAACAGTCAACTCTATTATTAGATTTCAAAGTATATTGAAACTGGTAAGCATTTTGTGGCAAAGCATCTTTAACTATATTTTCAAGTTGGACTTCTCCAAAAGCACCTCTTAATTGCTTATTTGATAGTATGTTTTGTAGATCATTTACTTGGTTGGACAAAGCATTTATATTTTCTTGGGCACGGTCAATAATAGCTAACCTTTGATGCATATCTGTTAGTGATTTTTGAGTGTTCTCAGTTTGCTGACTTAGACTATTTCCGATAGAGGAGCCTATATTACCAAGCCTTTCCTCCATTGTCTTATTAATTTGAAAAACAGCTCCCTTTAATTCTATGAGCTGATTTATTCCTTCCTTTTCTATGTTATTAGACATATTTTGTTTATTTTTATTTTCAAAATACATTTTACAAACTAGATATATTAATATTAAAAATAATATAAAAGATAAAAATAATATTAAAATATATTGAAAATCCATTTCAACTCCATTTGCATTTGAGTATAATATTACAAATTGATTACTAATTCACTAGAATATAAAAAAATATTAATTAAGGAAATATAAGTCATGAGCATTAGAGAAATTATAAGAGTGCCAGATCCATTTCTTAAAATTGTAGCTGAACCTGTAATTAATATTGATCAACATATTTTAAAACTTCTAGATGACATGTTAGAGACTATGTATGACGCAAATGGAATTGGCTTAGCAGCCACTCAAGTTGCTGAAAACAAAAGAATAATTGTTATGGATTGTGGAAAAACAAACCTTAGTCAAAAAGATCTAACAGAAGAAGAATATAATGAAATTGTTAAAACACAAAAATTTGAACCATCTCCAATTAAAATGATCAATCCTGAGATTATATATTCCAGCTCTATATTGTCAGAAAGAGAAGAAGGTTGTTTATCAATACCAGGCTATAATGCTCAAGTTAAAAGACCAGAAGCAATAAAGGTTAAATATACAAATGAGAGCGAAGAGAAAATTACATTAGAAGCAGTTGGTCTTCTTGCGACTTGTATTCAACATGAAGTTGACCATTTAAACGGTATCCTTTTTATTGACCATATTTCAAGATTGAAAAGAGAAATTATTTTAAGAAAAGCCATTAAAGAATTTACTGCCGACAAATAAAATTGACAAAAGAGGCATAATTGAAAATAGTATTTATGGGAACTCCAGAATTTGCCGTTCCTAGCCTGAACTTATTAGCTAAACATCATGATGTTATAGCCGTTTATTCTCAACCTCCTCGAGCTAATGGAAGAGGCATGACGGTTAAAAAAACACCTATCCATAACCTTGCTAAAAATCTTAGCATTCCAACATTTATACCATCATCATTAAAGAAGGATGACACACGATCAACGTTTCAAAACCTGAAACCCGATATAGTAGTAGTAGTGGCATATGGATTAATTCTTCCTTCAAGTTACTTAGAAATTCCAAAGTATGGTTGTATTAATGGTCATGCAAGTTTATTGCCTAGATGGAGAGGAGCTGCACCAATTCAAAGAGCTATTGAAGCAGGGGACAAAGAAACAGGAACTTGTATTATGGTAATGGAAAAGGGAATGGACACTGGGCCAATAATTTTATCAAATAAAATCATAATTAATGAAGATGAAAATGCACAAACTCTTCATGATAAATTATCTATTTTGACGGCAAAATCTTTAATTGTAGCTATTAAAATGTATGTAGAGGAAAAATTTGTACCTAAAAAGCAAGATGAGTTAGGTATAATGTATGCCAGTAAAATTGAAAAAAATGACTCTATTATAGATTGGTCTCTATCATCTGATAAGATTTTTAATAAAATAAGATCATTACACCCATCTCCAGGTACTTATACAACTGGCCCATCTGGAACATTAAAAATAATTAATGCTAATGTTATTAAAGAAAGTCATAACTTTTCACCTGGAACTGTTATTAGGAATAATAATGAACTTATTGTGGCGTGTGGAGAAAATACAAGTTTAGAAATAAAAAAAGTACAAAAACCAGGTAAAAATATCATTACCATTTCAGCCTATTTAAATGGAACTAAACTTAATATTGGTGATCAATTTGGAAACTCAAAATAAAACAAAGTTTGCTTTGTTAATCGAGTATAACGGTAACAATTTAGTTGGATGGCAAAAACAAGATAATGGAATATCTGTCCAAGGTAGTATTGAAAATGCTGCACAGGGAATATTTAATGAGCCCTTTCAAATCCAAGGTTCCGGAAGAACAGATGCTGGTGTTCATGCTATAGGACAAGTTGCACATATTAACTTACCTCTTGGACATCCATTAACACTTAGACATCCATTTTATCTTGTTTCAGCATTTAATTCGTTACTAAGAGATACAAATATTAGAGTGATTTCAGTTAAACCTGTTAGTTCTGAATTTAATGCGCGTTTTAGTGCTATAAAACGTTATTATAAATATAGAATTTTATGTCGTGCAGCTCCGCCTGGCCTTGATAAAGGCAGAGTTTGGCATTGTCGGCAAGATTTAAATATAAAATTAATGGAACAAGGTATTAAATATTTAATTGGCAAGCACGATTTCACAAGCTTTCGAACCTCTAAGTGTCAAGCGAAGTCTCCTATTAGAACTTTAGATGAAATAACTTTTGTTCAAGAAAATGCAGAGATAATCATGAAAATTAAGGCAACTAGTTTTTTGCATAGTCAAGTCAGAATAATAGCAGGAACAATTGCTAAGATAGGTGAGGGTGTATGGGAACCAGATAGAGTAAAGAGTATACTCGAGGGTAAAAACAGAACTTTAGCAGGCCCTACTGCACCTCCTGATGGATTGTATCTAGAAAAAATAGATTATCCTGATATTTTGTTAGATAAAAATTGGCCAATTATCTACAATTCAAAAGAAACATAGTTTTTAAAAATTTGTAGACAATGTTCTTGATAACATTCCTAAACTTGCTTCAGTGAAGACAGACAAGAATATCATACCAGTTGCTCCCCAACCTGTTAAACCAACTTCTTCTTTTCCTATTCTCCATAAAGAAAAAGTAACCCATATAATAAGACCAATACTAAAAAAAACAAAAATTGATGGAGGCATTAATAATCCTAATACCGCAAAAGAAAGCATTATAATAGCTTGAAAAGATTGTATCCAATTAAATGGGATGATGAATTTATAAAACTCATCAGCCTTACCAATTTTTTCAAAAATAAAATTAACTAAAATTGAAAATAAACAAATATCAATAACTGTTATTAAAAGTAATCTAGGAAGCATTCCATTTTGGATATCTCCATCAAGATTAGCTTTGATACCGTATGAAGCTAATATGGCAACAACAGCATTTACAAAAAAGACTATCCAACAACTATCCCAAAATCCATTTTGATTAAGTGCAAATACATTATTAACTCTATCTTTTTTAGACATAAATCTAAAAGCTGATATAACTCCCAACTTAAAAGCAGTTGGGTGAGGTGGTGGGTTAATCACTAGCGGTTACTCCAAAATAATTAAATAAAAATTGATTGTAAATTTTAGTTAAATCTAAGATGTCACTTACATCGACGCTCTCATCTACTTTATGCATAGTTTTCCCGACCAAACCAAATTCTATTACAGGTGAAATTTTGGAAATAAACCTTGCGTCTGAAGTTCCTCCAGAGGTTGATTTTTCTGGAGTTGTATTGATAATTTTTTTTATTGCACTTTCTAGGGTAGACTTTAAATAACCATCATTTGTTAAAAATGGCTCCGCATTACAAAAATAATTAAATTCATAATTATTTGAAATAGAACTAAATTGATCTTCTAACATTTTTTTTAATGAACTAATAGAATGTAAAGTGTTAAAACGAATATTAAATTGAGCCTTAGCTAACTCAGGTATTACGTTCGTAGCAGTATTATTTACGTCAATAGTTGTAATCATAGCCGAACTAGGTTGAAATTCAGGAGTTCCTTCATCTAGATAAACTTTAGTTAGTGGTTCAACCATTTTTAATAAAGTATTAATAGGATTATCTGCTAGATGAGGATATCCTACATGACCTTGTATGCCTTTAACAATTAATGTGCCCGAAAAGCTACCTCTTCTTCCTATTTTTATAGTATCACCCATTCTATTCACATTTGTAGGTTCACCAACGATACAGCCACTTATAACCTCACAATTTGATTTAAGCCAATCGACAACCTTTTTTGTTCCATTTAAAGCTTTTCCTTCTTCATCACTCGTAATTAAAAGAGATATACTTCCTATATCTTTTAATGATTTTTTATTTTTCAAAAAATCTGCTGCAGCCGCTACAAAAGCTGCGATACCAGATTTCATATCAGCAGCTCCCCTTCCCCATATCTTACCGTCTTTTATTTCTCCTCCAAATGGATTAACAGACCAATTATTTATATTACCAGCTGGAACGACATCAACATGACCTGCAAAACAGATGTTTGGTTCAGAAGTTCCAATTCTAGCGTATAAATTTTCTACTTTTTCTGAGCCTTCTCCAAAGTTAATTCGTTGACACTTAAAACCTAAAGGCTCTAAGAAAGATATTAATAGATCTAGTGCACCAGCAGATTTAGGCGTAATACTCTCACATTTAATTAGCTCAGAAGTTAAATTGATTGGATTTATTTCTATAGACATAAAAGGTCCTATTTAATCTCTTAGCAATTCATTTACAGAAGTTTTTGATCGTGTTTGAGCATCAACTTTTTTTACTATTACTGCACAATATAAACTTGGACCTTGAGAACCATCTGGCAATGTTTTTCCCGGAAGTGATCCTGGAACTACAACTGAAAAAGCTGGAACTCTTCCTACAAAAATCTCTCCAGTATTTCTATCAATTATTTTAGTAGAAGCTCCTATAAAAACTCCCATAGACAAAACTGCTCCTGTTTCTATTACAACACCTTCAGCAACTTCAGATCTAGCACCTATGAAACAATTATCTTCAATTATAACTGGTCCAGCTTGTATAGGCTCCAAAACCCCACCTATACCAGCACCTCCTGAAATATGAACATTTTTTCCTATTTGCGCGCATGAACCAACTGTGGCCCATGTATCAATCATACTTCCTTCATCAACATAAGCACCTATATTAACAAAAGAAGGCATAAGAACGACACTTGGTGAAATATATGCAGAATGTCTTACTACACATCCCGGAACTGCTCTAAATCCAGCTGATTTAAATTCCTGTTTACCCCATCCAGAAAACTTAGATGGGATTTTATCCCACCAATTAGCTGGACCATTATTTATACTTTGTGGACCACCAGTAATAATATCCATATCATTTATTTTAAAAGATAATAAGACAGCTTTTTTTAACCATTGATTTACTTTCCATTGACTCTTACCTGTTGGCTCAGCAACTCTTAATTTCCCTGTGTCTAATAAATTTAAAGCTAAATTAATTGCTTCTTTTACCTCACCAGATGTATTAGGGTTAACATCTTCATTATTATCAAACACTCTTTCAATTATTAATTTAATGTCATCATTTTTCATTATAAATTCCTTTATTAAATCTAATTAATTTTTAGTCATATCATTTAAAATAGTCTTAATATCTGATCCAGAGAAATCAATGTACTGCTTATGTAGCTCTGCATCTTCTTTATTAAATTCATTTTCAACCCATACTGTCTTTATATTCAATTCCTTTGCAGGCTTTAAATTTTTTGCTGTATCTTCAAAAAAAATACTTCGTTGAAGATTGATATCATTTAGTCCAAATTTTGAAATCATCATATCATATGATTTGTGATCTGGTTTAGCTATATAATTTGAGTCCTTAATATCAAAAATCATTTCAAACTCTTCAAAAATACCCATTGTATCTAATATATTTTTAGCATGGTCATAAGAAGCATTTGTATAAATTAACTTACTTCCCTCGATTTTTTTTAATAAAGTTTTTAATTTGTAATCTTTCGATAAGTCGTGAAAATCCACATCATGTACGTATTTAATAAAAGGTTCTGGATCCATTTGTTTTTCGATCATTAAACCTCTCAAAGTTAATCCATATTTTTTATACATATTCCTTTGTAAAATTAAGGCATCATCGTATTCAAGATTAAAAAAGCTTTGGATATACTCAGTCATTCTGGCAGAAATTCTTCTAAATAGTCCAAGGTTAAAGTCATAAATAGTATTATCTAAGTCAAATATCCAATAATCAAACTTTGAATTGAAATTTTTATAAACATCACTCTTATTATTTGTTGATGTCGTGTTGAGATCAAGCATAATTAAATAGCATTTTTTCTTATAATAGTACCTACACCATGCTCAGTAAACAACTCTAATAACAGTGAATGAGACATCCTTCCATCCATTATCACTGATGCTTCAGCTCCTCCTTCAACGGCTTCAATGCAAGTTCTTAACTTAGGGATCATTCCACCAACAACAACTTTGTTTTTGATAAGATCTAGAGCTTCGTTTATGGTTAATTCAGGGATCAAATTTCCAGATTTATCAAGAACACCAGAAACATCAGTTAACATTATCATTCTTGATGCTTTCATTGATGCTGAAATTGCTCCAGCTGCTGTGTCAGCATTTATGTTATAAGTAAGGCCGTCTTCTCCCATTCCAACAGGAGCTATTACAGGTATCATCTTTTCGTTAATAAGAGCATTAATAACTTGAGGATCAATTTTTTCTGGGACACCTACAAAACCTAAATCTATTGCTCTTTCTACATTTGAGTCAGAGTTTTTATCTATCTTAACCAACCTTTTAGCTGTTATTAATTTACCGTCTTTACCAGAAATACCCACTGCTTTTGCACCTGCATTTGAAATAGCTGTTACAATTGATTTATTTGTTACACCACTTAAAACCATTTCAACAACATCAACTGTTGCAGAATCAGTTACACGTAATCCATCGATAAATTCAGTTTTTATTTTTAATTTCGATAACATTTCCCCTATTTGTGGACCTCCGCCATGTACGACAATTGGTAACATGCCAACTTGCTGCAACAAAACAATGTCGTCAGCAAAGCTAGAAATATATTCTTTTTTGCCCATAGCATTTCCGCCAAACTTAACTACAATAACTTTATTGGCATACCTTTTCATGAAGGGCAGAGTTTCAGTTAATAGATTAGCTTTTTTAAGCCACTCAATTTGAATTTTGTCTTTATTTTCATTCATTGGTTTATGCCAATTATTATTTTAAATTAACGAATATCACAAAATTTAAAAAAAAATAATTTTTTTTATTAATTATTTTTTAAGCTAAACTAGCTAAATATGTGCGAAGCGTAGGAATACCCTCACTCTTCAAACTTGAGGTAACTAAGATTTCAGGATATGCGGCTGTATACTTAGATATTTTTTTTATGGTACTGTCTTTTATCTTTTCTATTTCTTCAACACTTAATTTATCTGCTTTAGTTAAAATAACAATCCAACTGACCGCAGCTTTATCAAGCTCTTTCATTATTAGTTCATCATACACACCAATTCCTCTTCTTGAGTCAATTAATAAGCATATGGTCCTTAGAGAGGGCCTTCCTTTTAAGTATCTAACTGTCAGAGATGTCCAAGATTGGATATCTTTTTTTGGAGCCTTAGCATAACCATACCCTGGTAAATCCACTAATCTAAGTTTTGTAATATTATGTTGAAGCTCAAAAAAAATTAGTTGTCTAGTTCTTCCAGGTGTTTGACTAGTTCTTGCTAAAGTTTTTCTGTTGGTTAATGCATTTACAAGAGAGCTTTTACCCACGTTTGAACGCCCAGCAAAAGCTATTTCATAACAATCTTCATCTGGCACTGCGTTTGAATTAACTGCTGCGGCAATAAAATTACATTCACCGGAAAATAATTTTCGAGCTTTTTCAATATCAACATTTTCAAATAACAAGTTTAAAACTTTCTTAATTAGCTTTTTTTTTCATACCGTTCATTATTAGCCATTGCTGACAAATTGATAATAAATTATTCCAAGTCCAGTAAATGACTAGACCAGCTGGGAAAGTAGCTAATAAAAATGTAAAAGCAACTGGCATCCAAGCAAATATTTTAGCTTGTATCGGGTCCGGTGGTGTTGGGTTTAAGCGCTGTTGTAAGAACATAGTGACACCCATCAATAATGGCCAAACACCAAGATTTAAGAAATCAGGTAACATTGAAGTACTGTAAGGTAATAATCCAAACAAATTAAACATACTTGTTGGGTCTGCAACTGACAGATCTTTTATCCAGCCAAAAAAGGGAGTTTGTCTCATTTCTATAGAAACAAATAAAACTTTGTATAAAGCAAAGAAAACAGGGATTTGAACTAATATAGGTAAGCAGCCTGCAGCAGGATTAACCTTTTCTTTTTTATATAAGTTCATCATTTCTTGATTTAATTTTTGTCTGTCGTCACCAACTCTGTCTCTAAGTTTTTTTATCTCAGGAGATAAGTTTCTCATTTTTGCCATGCTTTTATAAGACTTATTTGCTAAAGGAAAAAATACAAGTTTTACAGCTACAGTAATAGCTAATATGGCTAATCCAAAGTTACCTAAATAATCATTAGCCCAAGATAATGCATAAAAGAAAGGTTTTGTTAGAAAGTAAAACCAACCAAAATCAATGGCCAAATCAAAATGTTTGATATTGAAACGTTCTTCGTAATCATCAAATAAAGCTAATCTTTTTGCACCTGCAAAACTTCTAGATAAAAATTCACCTTGTGATTTAGGATCAATTTTAACGGCAGTTCCTAAAAAATCTGTCTGGTATTGGCCACCATTAGATTTTAAATGCCTATAAGTAAAATTATAATTTTCTTTTTGATCAGGCAATAATGCAGTCATCCAATATTTGTCTGTAAGGCCAATCCAACCGCCTGCTTCTGTTGGTTTTATATTTAGTCCTTTTTTACCCGCATCACTTAAATCTTCATAACTTTTTTCAGATAAAGTACCATCAAAAACTCCTAATGGACCCTCATGTAGAACAAAAAATTTAGTGGTATCTGGTTCTCCAGTTCTTCTAATTAACCCATATGGATACAGAGTAATTGATTTTTTTGAATTATTTAAAACTCTTTGGTTTACAGTGAACATAAATGTGTCATCAATACTTATATCTTGATAAAAAGTTATACCTTCTCCGTTATCCCAAGATAAAGTTACATTTGTATCAGGTGACAATACACCCTTTGAAGACTTCCATAAAGTTTTGCCATCAGGTACTTTTACGTTATCTGGGCTACTCCAACCAAACGTAATGAAATACGGGTTACTTTCATTAGACTTCAATAATAAATTAATTAAGCTACTTTCAGGATCTAGGGTTTCTCTATATTGAGTTAAAGTTATATCGTCTATTCTAGCTCCTCTGAGAGATATCGACCCAGCAACTTCTTTGCTAATTAGTGAAACTCTTGGAACACTCTTTACCTCTATAGTTTTGTCATTATCAGAGTTTAGTACTCCACTATTACCACTTGATGGAATTGGGATATTAGAGCTATCATTTAAATTTTTAGCAATATTTTCTTGCTGATATTGATCCTTATTAACTTTAACAGGGTCAACAAAAAATAATTGGTACCCAATTAAAACTGTCATAGATAAAGAAATTGCTAGAACTAAATTTCGAGTTTCTGGATTCATTTTATCTCACTTAATTTTACTTATTATATTAACAATTATTAAAATTATAAAACCTATGTTTTATTTACATTAAAGATAGTAATTTTCAAAGAAATGAAAAAAATAAATCACTTAACAGGATCATAACCTTTCTTTCCCCATGGGTGACACTTACTAATTCTCTTTAAACCCATCCATACACCTGAAATAAAACCATGTTTTACAATTGAATCTTTCATGTATTCTGAGCATGTAGGCAAAAATCTACAATTGTTTCCTAAAAAAGGTGAAATTAGATATTTATATGCGTTAATTAAAGTTAACGCAAAAATAGAAAGAAGTTTATTTATCATAATTGATTCAGACAGTTTTGCATTTCATTTTTTAAAGAATCAAAAGAAGCTTTAACCAAATTAACTTTAGCAATTAATACGTAATTATTTCCACACTCAAAGCTAATATCACTATTTTTACAAAAAAATATTACTAAAGATTTCATCCTTCTTTTTGCTCTATTACGATTTACAGCATTGCCTATTCTTTTGGTTGCGGTAAAGCCAAAGCGCAAACATAAATCATCTACTCTGGGATTTTTATATTTTTGAAGAATGAAATTATTAGAATGTTGTTTTTTAGAAAATTTATTAGATAAAATAAAATCTTTTCTTTTTTTTAAAGTCTGGATTTTCATTTAATCCACCCATTTGTAATTTAACTTGTTTGAAACGTTAAACCTTAAATGATATCATTTGTTTACTAAGCTGATAGTCTTTTTCTACCCTTGGCTCTTCGACTACGAATTACATTTCTTCCGCCAACAGTAGAAATTCTACTTCTATACCCATGTCTTCTTTTTCTTACTAAATTACTTGGTTGAAAGGTTCGTTTCATATTTAATCTGTATTTTTAATACAGCCTCTTAGTTAAATTTAATAGCATTAGTTAGACAATTTATATTAAATAGTCAATATCATTATTTTTTTGCACGTTCACTTATAGTTGGCGCAGGTTTCATTTCCATATCCCAAGGAAAATAAATCCAAGTATCTTGAGAAACTTCAGTAATAAATGTGTCTACTTGCTTCCTTCCACTAGGTTTGGCATAAACCGTTGCATAATGAGCATCTGGAAGCTGTAACCTTATAGCTTTAATTGTTTCACCTGTATCTACAAGATCATCTACAATTAACCAGTCTTGACCTTTTCCAGCTTTACTCGCATCTTTTAAAACATTAACTTTACCTTTGCTTTTTTCATCATACGAATGAACACAAACGGTATCTATTAGTCTAATATCTAGTTCCCTAGCTACAATCGCAGCTGGCACCAAACCACCACGCGTGACGGCCACTATACCTTTAAAAGGCGCCATCTCTAGTAGCCTCCATGCTAAAGCTCTACTATTTCTATGTAACTCTTCCCAAGAAACTGGAAAAGACTTATCATAACTATTATTACTATTCATATCACTCATCAAATTGGTTAAACATTCTTAATAAACTATCAACTTATTAATCTATAATTATTACTTTCTTACTTGCTTATAACAATTTATGCAGATAATTATATATAAATCTAAAAAAAGTAAGCGCTCGTAGCTCAGCTGGATAGAGCACTAGACTACGAATCTAGGGGTCAGGAGT
>CAZFKZ010000016.1:0-32939 GCA_964519035.1 uncultured Rhodobacterales bacterium
ATAGAGTGGGAATGATGTCTAAAACGTAAGTAATTGCTCGAAGAAAAATAGTTTGAATTATTAAATACTTTATTTTAAAAAAAAGATGAAATAATTTTCATTCAATATAGTTTATCAATCACATCAAGGGAAATTGAATATTAAATGCGTTTTTGGAATTATAAATCACAAGATTTTTATATCTTTTACGAAAGCATATTTGATAGTGATTTTCCAATAGAAAAGAAAAAAATAATTCTTAGATCTCTTTTTACCGGAGAGTATTTCTTATCAAATATCATCTGTATTTCAAAGGTTTGTTTTGAAGAATACAAAAAAAATAATTTTAAAAAAATATTAAAGCCTAAAAAGGTTAATAAAAGAATCATTAGACATCAATTCACAAATTTTAATGATACTATAAATTTACTGTTAGAAGAAAAATTGTTAATTAAGAATTTTTGGAAAAAAATATATCAAAATGAAAAAACCCATCTCATAACTAAATCTGAAAAAGATAAAAAAGAATACTTATATATTGATATTCCAGAAGAGGGTGGTTATTTCCTCAATAAAACAGTAGGTTATGAATATGGTAAAAAAGAGGAGCTTTTTCTTAAATATATTAATTCCCAAAAAATTAAATGGAAAAAAATAAAATTAACAGAAATTACAGATGTTATAAAAGCAGACACTTTTGAAAATTCATTTGATAAAAAATAAATTTTATTTTAGTCATAGCTTTTATCTACAACTATATAAAATCAATTAAAATTTCTCTTAATAATTGATAAATATAAAATGTTTTTTTGATTTTCTAATATTAATAAAAGTAGAAAAAAACCGAAATTTTAAAAAAAGATAAAGTTTGGATAATAAAATGAAACTTGAAGGAACGGAATTTCAAATTAAAGTTTGGAAGGAAATAATGAAAATTCCCTCAGGGAAAACAAAGTCCTATAAAGAGATCGCATTTATTTTAGATAAACCTAATGCTTCTAGAGCAGTTGCAAACGCTTGTGGAAAAAACCCTTATGTCCCTATGATTCCTTGCCATAGAGTGATCAGATCTGATAAGCAATTAGGAGGTTATAGTGGTCATGGTGGTATTGAAACCAAAAAAAGGTTATTAATCAGTGAAGGTTATATAGATTTCAAGGCTTAAATTATTAATAAAATGTTTTTGATATTAAATTATTTTTTTTAAAGGAAATTAAGATATGGAAAATAGCACAGATCTAAAAAAAAGAATATTGAAGATGAGAGAGGCACATTATTCTAGTAATGATGACACTAATTTGAATTCATCTAGTATTAAAAATTATGAACAAAATGATTCTTTAAAAAAAAAACTTTAATAAGTAATTTGAACATATCAAAAAAAAATAATTTAGATATTAAAAATACAATAAATAACTTAGAAACACAAAATACCTCATCTATTTCAAATCATGAAAGTAAGAAACGAGATAATTATGATGAGCAATTTAAATTACTTGCTAATAAATTTAATGAGGCTGTTGAAGTAATCCTTGAACTTTCTGAAAGTGTTAATGAATTAGAAAGTATTATTTATTCAAAAAAAGAAAGGTTTAATAATAAAAAATATTCTACTAATAGATATAAATTAAAGTTTGTTATTTTTATTATATTTATTACTTTAATTTCACTTTACGTAATTTTTTTGCCAATAGATTTAAATTCAATCAATTTATTTTTTGATGAAATTCTATTATTATTATAATGATTTCTAATTAAGATCTATATCTAGAATTGTCATGTTTAAATGATAACATATATCACCATCTTCTTTGTCTTCAAAAATCACACCAAGAAATTCTCCATTTATTGTAACATCAGCTGAGTCAGATTTATTTTCTCTACCTTCTATCTTAAGATTTTTTGAGCCTAAAGTATTTCTTAGATGATTTTGTATTTTGTTTATTGTTACTCTATCCATGAATTATTCCTATAATTTAAAAATATAATATTAATAACATAAAACTTTAATTTAAAGTAAAATATACGAATTACTTTAGTTTCTTAATGAAGAGCTTTTTTTCAAACCTTGATAATAGTAGATCTATTAAATTACTTTTATCTAAAACTTTACTATAATCTCTTATAAGGAAATATGGGTGTTTTCCATAATCTTTTTTATTAATCTTAATGATTTGATATAGAGGCTGGTCGTAAGTATGTTTATAAATTGAAAAAAAAGATTCATTTTCTAGGTTGTCCATAGAATAGTCGCGCCATAACCCATTCGATACCTGTTTACTATAAAAATTTAAAATAATTTTTAATTCGTACTTAGAAAAATAAATAATATTCTTATCAACTTTTTTATTAATAGATATATTATTTAAAACGATTTTTTTTTGATTAAAATTAATAACTTTCATATTTTTCTATAAATCTAATAACAAATTTCTTTTAATACATTAAGCTACAAAATAAATACATAATCAAGATAATGAATTGATTTATTTCTAATATAAGACTAAAAGTTAGAAGAAATTTAGTAATTTTACACTCTTTAAAAATTGGATTTTAAATGGCAGACATATTTGATGAAGTTTCTGAAGATTTAAGACAAGAAAAGATTACACAAGTTTGGAAAAAGTATTCGAAATTTATAATTGGTTTTGTTGTATTTGTGATAATTTCTATTCTTGGATATCAAGGATATTTTAGTTGGAAAAAAAATCAATTAATTGCTCAATCTGAGTTTTTTTTTAAAGCTTTAGATAATTTAGAAAATAATAATACTAAAAATAGTATGGAATATTTTATAAAAAACTCGTCTGGTAATGCTGATGGATATGAAATGTTGTCAATATTTGGTTTGGCTGAAAATCATTTCAAAGATAATAAAATAGAAAAGATGACACAAAATTATAAATCTATTTATGATAATACTAATTTTGATAATTATTATAGAGATTTATCAAGAATTCTCTCTGTTATTAGAGATAAAAAGAGTTCATATGAAGAACTTCATGATCGGTTAAAACCAATTTTAAGTAGTCCTAGTAAATTACAAATATTGGCTGCAGAACTTGAAATTATTTTATTGGTTAGATTTAATATGTTCAAAAGAGCAAAACTGTTATTAACAAAATTGTTAAATAGAAGTGAGATCTCAATTGAACAAAAAAATAGATTAACCTTAATTAATAAGTTGTATGAATAATATGAATCAAAATAAAGGTATAAAAAAAAATGGAACTAACTTTTTAAATATTGTTTTTTTGTTAACATTTTTTTTTATTAATGGATGTTCGTCAGATGAATCACAAACATTCAAGAATGCTGTTAATGTTTTTGAAAGTAAAAATGTTATTAATGTTGATAAAAAAGAAGTTTTAAAAAGTGTTAAACTAGGGAAAATTGTTAATAATTTAAATATTGTTAACTCAAATTCATATAACTTAACTAATTCTTATACAAAATTTCCTTTAAATAAAATTTGGACTGTTAATACCAATCAGTCACTAAGTGACGAAACGCCTTTCTTGTCTGAACCTGTATATATTTTATCAAACATATATTTAATTAATTCTAATGGGAAACTGATTAAAATAAATTCTAAAAATGGCGATATTGTTTGGGAAAAAACTATTTTTGAAAACTTAGATAATTCATTAATTGGTCCTCCTGCTATTTCAGGAAAATATATAAACGATAATGTAACTATTTTTTTACATACTGGTAATAACGAAATATTTTCAATAAATGGATTAACTGGGGAAATTAACTGGAAAAATATTTTTAATTTACCGTTTAGGGGAGGTTTAACTTATTTCCAAGATCGATTATACGTTAGTGATTATGAAGGAACAGCTTTTTCAATAAATAGTAGTAATGGAAAAATTGTTTGGCAAAAATCTTTAGGTTCTGATTTTAACTCCATTTACACTAAGGCAAGGCCAATAATAGCCAAAGATAAACTAATTGTTCCAGGAACCAGTGGCAGTTTTTTTGTATTATCTCTAAAGAATGGAGATCTAGAATGGACAGAAAATATATCGTCTAATTCACAGTTACCAAAATTATATCATGTAGGTGACATAGTTGCTAATCCCCTGTACCACAAAAATGTCGTTTATATAGTGTCTCAATCTGGTTTTATTTCTGCCTTTGATCTTGATACGTCAAAGAATATTTGGACACTCCCTGTAGGAGGTGTGGAAACTCCAATTTTATCAAACGAAGCTATTTTTATTAATGGTAACGATGGTAATTTAGTAGCTATAAATAGAATAAAAGGGAATGTTATATGGCATAAAAAATACGCAAGTAGAGTAAATATCAATTCATATTTTTCTAATGAGGCAATAGCTATATATAAAGGACCAGTTTTAGCCGCCTCTAAATTATTATTATCTGATCATCATGGAACGATTAGAATTCTTGATACTAAAAATGGTGATGAATTAGATACATTATCAGTTGGTAAATTAGCGATAGCCCCTTTAGTTGTAGATAAAAAAGTTTTTTTTCTTAGGGCTGATGGGGATTTACTAGCTTATGAATAAATTTCTTGATTTACATATTTAGGTTCATTTTATGCTAAAAATTGTACTAGTTGGCAGACCAAATGTTGGTAAATCAACTTTATTTAATAGATTGGTTGGTTCTAGAAAAGCTATAGTTAACGACCAACCAGGTGTTACTAGAGACAGAAAATATGGCCAAGCTAATTTTGTTGATTTAGAATTCTTATTAATTGATACTGCTGGTATTGACAATTCTAAAAAAGAAAATTTAGATAATGATATTAAAGTTCAGACAGATTTAGCCATAAATGATGCTGATTTGATAATTTTCGTGATTGATGGTCGAGCTGGTGTACTGCCAGTAGAAAAAGATTTCTCAAAAAAACTTAAAATTATTGATAAACCAGTTATTTTATTAATTAACAAATGTGAAGGTTATGGGGGTATCTTAGGTCAATCAGAAAGTTCAATGCTAGGTTTTGGGACAAGTATTCCATTTTCTGCTGAACATGGGGATGGTTTATCTGATTTATATGATGAGTTAAAAAATTATTTTATTAAAGATAAAAATGAGATTATAGATAATTCTAATATTAATGAACCTAAACTTGATTTATTTCCCACAATAAGACTTGGGATTATTGGTCGACCTAATACTGGTAAATCTACATTACTCAATAGTATCATAGAAGAAAAAAGAGTGGTTACTAGCTCTAAAGCAGGAACTACTAGAGATGCAATTGAAGTCATTTGGTCTTATAATAACCAACCATTTTGTATTGTTGATACTGCTGGTTTGAGAAGGAAAGCCAAGATTTCAAACGTATTAGAAAAAAGTATGATTTCAGATACTCTTAAGACCGTCAAATATAGTAATATATGTATATTAATGATAGACGCTTCAATTGGACTTGAGAAACAAGATTTAGCAATCGCTCGAATGATAGTTGGTGAAGGTCGAGGTTTAATAATTGGTGCTAATATGTGGGACAAAGTAATTAATAAAGATGAAACTAAAAATAATATTTTTCATCAGTTAAAAACCTCTTTATCTCAAATTAGAGATGTTCCTGTTGCATTTATGTCTGGATTGCATGGAACTGGGATGAAAATCTTAATGAATATAGCTCTAGATATACGAGCTAGGTTAGATATTAGAATTTCAACTGGAAAATTAAACAGATGGTTAATTCCAATTATTGAAAATAATCCAGCGCCATTATATAAGGGAAAGGTAAACCGAATAAGATATATCACCCAAGTGAATGTTAGACCACCAACGTTTGCAGTATTTATGTCAAGTCCAGAAAATTTACCTGAAAGTTATGCTCGTTTTTTAAAGTCAGCTATAATGGATGATTTTAATTTAGCGGGTCTTCCCATAAGACTCATGTTACGAAAAGGAAACAATCCTTATGTTGAAGGTTAAACTTAGATTAATTAGTTTGTATTTGTTCAGTAACATTATTTTCTGATAGCTCATTTGAGCTAGATCTTTCTTCATGATTAGAAATGATTGTTTGTTCTTTCAATCCTAAGTCTTTTTTATTCTCAAGTTCTAATCTTATGTTTTCTAATTTAGATCTTTTTGTTATTTCCTTTAATAAATCAGGGTCATCTTTTTCTACTGTTTTAAAAAAACTTCCTAAAATCTTTTTTCTTCCTAATAAACCAATAATCCTAACTTCTTTAGTACATCTTTCGTGTGCAGCATTAATTTTTTTTGTTGCCATTGTAGCTATTCTTTGATCTATAAATTCTTTTTCCATTGCTGCTTTTACTCTTAAGCCAGTATTGGTCTTTGCTTTAGTTAATCTTCCACACATGGCATTTGTTCTTCTATTAACATCATCACCTATTTCTTCTAATTGCATTCTAGAAGGTTTAGGAACTCTAACATAAATAAATTGATCACCTTTTTCATTCTTTGCAGGGAAACCATTTTGTTTAATAAATTCTAATACTTCCTCAATGTGTTCTTTGTTATAAATCATTAATTCAATTTTCATAGGATCTTCAGGGGATTCTACATTCCCTAAATCAGCTATTCTTCTTTTTCTTCCATTCATTACTATTTGAAGACTTCCAAATACTCTAATGTTTGGATCTTGATTTTTCTTATCTTCTATTATGTCAGCAAACTCTTCAATAGCACGTTCTAAGTTTGCAGTAGCCTCAGTGGAATAACTTTCCAAATTATCATTGTTATTTTCGTTTGCCATTTTATAACCTAATATTTAAAAGATAAAAATTAATAAATAACATATCAATATTTAATTTCAATTTCAATTCTTCTATTTTTTTCTCTACCTTTAGCAGAATCATTTTGTTCGAGAGGTTTTGTCTCACCAAAACTAATAGCTTTTAATTTGTCCATTGGTATTGTCTCAGCTTTAGATAGTTCTTGGACCACGCTTGACGCTCTTGCAGCTGCAAGGTCCCAATTATCTCTGTACTGTCCTCCAAATATAAGAGGTACATCGTCAGTATGACCTGAAACATTTACCTGGCCTGCACCTTTCCCACTTACTTTAGCAATTTTATTCATGATTGCTTTAGCTTGTTTTGAGAGTTTTGCTGAGCCAGATCCAAAAGCTCCTGCTGATCCAACAGTTACAATTACTCTGTCCTTTTCTCTTTGAACTTCAGCCAGACCTTTTCCTATTTCTTGTTTCAAGGCAACTCTTAATTGATCTTCACTAAACTCTGCTTTTCTAGATTTCTCTTTTTGAGTTGAACTATCTTCTGAATTTTTTGTTTCTAGTTCGCTTACTTTATCCTTTAGAGCTTTATTTTCGTCCATCGCTGATGCCATGGATTTTATATTCTTATCAACACCTCCAATTAATACGTCAGTATCAGTTGCACCAGTGTTTTCTCTAGCTTTTTCTACTGATTCTAAAGTTTCTTGAATTAACTTAGATATTTCATCATTTGTTTTATCTTTTGTATCAACTTTAACCAAAACTTTATCATCAACAGTTTCTACTTTTACATCATCTGAAGAAACATTCTCAATGATTTCTTCAGCTAATTCCTTAGCTGTCATATTTTCTTTGGAATTACTTTTTGCACTATCACCTTCATCAATTTCTGATTTTAAATCTAAATTTTTTTGTTCTGACTCAGACGTTTGTTGCTTCATATTATTTGTAACGGAAGGTGCAGGTGACGGACTGAAATTTAAAGATAAAACTGTGGTACCTTTAGGCTGTTCAACAACAGGTATAACTTTTTGAACTCCAAATGCATTTTTCAGGCTACCACTTATTTGTTTGAACTTTGGAACATTAAACTCAGCAAATGATAAAATTAAAACGAAAAAAGCCATTAATAAAGTCGCCATATCTGCAAAAGTTGCCATCCATGCAGGTGCCCCTTGAGGAGGGCATTTAGGACATTCTTCTTCTTCGTCTTCATTTTCTATAACTTGTGCTTCAGCCATTGAATTCCCCTAATATAAACTAAAAGATTAAGCCGCAGCTTCTTCAATCTTAGCTTGAATTTTTGGTGGTAAATTAGCCACTAATTGGTCTGTAATATTTCTTGGACTTTCTCCTCTAGAAATAAATTTTAATCCCATAATAACCATTTCTCTATATAATGCTTCGTGAGCTGAATATCCTTCCAATTTAGTAACAATTGGCATAAAAAGGCAATTTGCTATCATAGCTCCATAAAGAGTAGTTAACAAAGCAACTGCCATTGCTGGTCCAATTGCCTTTGGATCGGCCATATTACCTAACATTGCAACTAAGCCAACTAATGTACCAATCATTCCCATCGCAGGAGCTAAATCAACCCATGCTTGAAATACTCCTGTCATATCCTCATGACGCGCTTTCATAGCTTTCATTTCTCTATTAAGTTGATCCGTAAGTTTAGTTTCATCTGCACCATCAACTAGCATTTGCAAACCTTTTTCAAAAAACTTGTCAGGTACTTCTTGACCTTCTAATGCCATCATTCCATCTTTTCTTGCCATACCTGCTAATTCAGTAATTTTTGTAACTAATTCATCATGTTTTTTAGCGCCAGGCATAAAAACTTTTACCAAGGTTCCAAAAGATGATAGAAATACTGGTAATGTAGATCTGTACATAACAGCAAAAAATGTACCTCCCATGACAATTAACATAGATGGAACATCTACAAACATTCCAATTCCACCAGCTGAAACCATAGCGCCACCAATCATACCTAGTGTACCTATAAGACCAATTAAAGAAGCTAAATCCATTTTTTCGCCTTCATTCTAATAAAATAATGATATTCGGCACAAATTCTGCAAGAATAAGACCAAAGTTAAATTAATACAAAAAAAAGTCTCATAGAGGTAATTTATGACAAGTATTATAAAAAAATCCTACAAAATTTTTGTATATCTGACATTAATATTTATTTATTCTAATTTCAATACTATTTATGCAAGTGACTTTATTACTAGAGGATATTATGTAATTGATCTAAGCCAAAAAATAGAGTGGTTGAGATGCCCTGTTGGCATGATCTGGGAAAACAAAAAATGCACTGGAAAAGCGTTAAAGTTAAAATTTGATGAAGTTGAGCAAGCAAAAATTGAAGCAGGGAAACAACTTGGTGGTTTTTGGAGATTACCCAATAGGGATGAACTTGAAAAAATAGTTTGTCATAACTGTAAAGATGGTAAAATTAATTCGAAAGTATTTCCAAATACCCCACCAGAATCTTTTTGGACAAGTGATCAAAATTCTTGGCAGCCTAGATTTATATGGACTGTTAATTTTTTTACAGGTTACACCTTTGGAAGGTTTCCAGGATTTATTCCAAACTTCGTTAGATTAGTTCGTGATAGAAAATAAATTTTTATTTTTCTTTGTCTATTAGATATTTAATCAGCTTAAAGAAAAACATTATACTACCAATAATTATAATAAAAATGGCAGCGTTCATAGGAGTAACAATGTGTAAATAATGAAGCTGATCACTTTTGATAAGACCTAAAAGAACTATAAATAGAACAGCCAATAGAAAAGTTCTTATTATTCTGCAGTTTTTACAAGTTTTTGAAGAATTATTAGATTGATAAAAACGTTTCATTTTAATTTTGCCAACATTTTTGAAGTCAATTAAATGACATTGAAATTAATTGCAGGTATTTTTTTATAAATTCATAATTAACATTAGATTAATAATTACAGAAATAAAACTATTTTTTTAATTTAAATAATTGTTTTTATTATCTTTTTAAAATCTAATAAACATATAATCATAAATGTAAAATGTCATTAATTTGTCATTAATAATTGTCAAATTAAGATTTTGATTTTTGCTTATTTAACTGTTTTTCTCTTTTTATTAAAACTCAATAAAGAGTAAGGAGATCAAAATGAAATTAGGTCAACAGTTAAGAATAAAGCAAAATCAGTCATTAGTAATGACTCCGCAATTGCAACAAGCAATCAAGCTACTACAACTGTCTAATATTGAACTAGCTGAGTATATTGATAATGCTAAATTAGAAAATCCTTTCTTAAATGATAAAGTGCATTCTATTGAGAATAATGGTGTCAATAATTCTGATAAAAATACACCTGATATTTGTGAAAACTTAAATAACACAATAGATCCTCTAAAAAATGACAGTATTACTGAATTACAAAATACTTTTGATAGTCATGTATCGTCTGATTTTAAGATTGAAAATAAAAGTTTATTTGAAAGAGATGTAGTTAATAAAGGGAATTCAATTTCAGCAGGCGAAGTAATCGAAAAGACTACCCAAAACAAGATTTCTTTGAGAGAGTTTCTTATAAATCAGATTAACATAGATTTTAAAGATAATAAGGAAAGGACAATTGCTATTGGAATGATAGATTATTTACACCCTAGTGGATGGATGATAACACCTTTATCTGAAATAGCTGAAGATTTAAGTATTAATGAAAATACAATTTCAAATTTATTACCAAAGTTAAAAAAGTTAGAACCAACAGGTATATTCTCCGAAAGTTTATCTGAGTGCCTTAAATATCAACTTATCGAAAGTGACAAATTCAACACCGCTTTTAAAATACTTTTAGATAACCTTGAAATTTTACCAAGTGGAAAGTTTAAGCAGATCAGTAAATTATGTTCTGTTAGTGAAGAAAAACTATTTGAAATGCTAAAACTAATCAAAACATTAAATCCTAAACCAGCTGAAAATTTTAATGTTAAAGATATCCTTATTGATCAACCTGATGTTATAGTTTCAAAAACTCAAAAGGGCTGGAGAATTGACTTAAATAATTCAACTCTTCCAACGGTCGATTTAGATGAAGAATACATAGAAGAAATAAATAATTTCAGCCTTGATGAAAAAAGCTTTAATTTTACCACAGAAAAAATTGGAGAAGCTCGTTGGTTAAAAAAAGCTGTTGAGCAGAGAAATAAAACAATTTTAAGAGTGACATCAGAAATAGTAAAAAAACAAGTTGGTTTTTTTAAGCATGGCTTTAACCATATGAAACCAATGATACTAAAAGACATTTCTGAAGCTATAGGAATGCATGAAAGTACTATTTCAAGAGTAACTAATAGCAAGATAATTTTAACTGAGTGGGGGGCTATGTCATTAAAAAGTTTTTTTTCGTCATCAATTGCAAACTCAGATAAGTCAACAGAAATGCATGCTGCATCTGCTGTAAGAGAAACTATCAAAAAACTAATATCTAGTGAAATAACATCAAAGCCTTTAAGTGATGATAAGTTAGCAGATATTTTAGGTAAAGATGGTATGGATATAGCTAGAAGAACAGTTGCGAAATATAGAGATATGCTGAAAATACCTTCAAGCGCTCAAAGAAGACGATCTGCAAGATTGCAAAGTATAAGTAATTAAATTTCTGAAAATTTACTATTTAGCAAAGATTTAATAGAAATATCCTTTTCAACTTTTCTAATTAAATTTTTGTTAAAACAAATAATTTTGTATAAATATTTATCAATTTTAACAAGTTAAATCATTAATAAACAAAAAAATATTTTAAATATTTTTCAAATATCAAGATATTTAATATTACGGTGTTTAAATCATTAAACTACTGAAGATTTTCTATTTAACAAAGATTTAATAGGAATATTACTTTTTACTTTTTGTAAACCATTCTCATCAAAATAATCAATACGGACTAAATAATTATTAATGTTAGAAAAAAAATTATTCGCTCTTGTGTCATATAGTTTTTTATATTTAACTTTTTTCATAAATTTTATCCTAATTTACGAATTAAATTGCACAAGGTATGCCAAACAGCACAAATACTTATTTAATTTTTGCAATTGTTTTAAGGCTAGTTCTACTTAGTAAATTTCTTCCAATTTTAATATAAGTATTTGGATTCTGAGATTTCCCGTTAACTGAAATTTCATAATGAAGATGAGCACCCTTTACTCTTCCAGTTCTACCCATTTTACCAATAACTTGACCTTCATTAACAATATCACCTTTTTTGACTTTTATTTTAGCTAAATGTCCATAAGTAGTGATTATTCCATAACTATGTTTTATTCGGATAACTTTTCCAAAGGATCCATGATATCCAGCGAATATCACAGTCCCATCTGCAGAAACAGATATATCCTCTTGCCATGTCCCAGCTAGGTCTATTCCGTGATGCATTCTGTATTTTCCAGTAACAGGGTGCTTTCTTTTCCCATATTGACTTGAAATATAATAATGTTCCATTGGCGGCTTTAAAGGAATAAATTGAAGTGCATCTTTATAGATTGCTAGTAAATTCAGGCGATCTTTAAGGTTTGTAAAAAACTCATCACTATCTGGATCAATATTAGGTTTATTTTTTAATAGGTTTTTGACATTAATTAAATCACTATCATTAATTTTTACATTAATAATCTTAAAAACATTCTCCATCAGATTTAACTCATTATCAACTGAAGCTATAAACCTATAATTTTTAGCCTTTTTATCTAATTTTGGGGGAATAGGGTAATCATTTAATGCGGGATCCACTTGATCATTAAAAAAACTGTCATATAGATCAGGATTTTTCTTCAATATAACTTTTTTAGGAAATTTGTTTTTATCTAATGACTTATATTTTTCTATCCTAGATATATTTACTTTAGGTGTAAACTCTGGTTGATCAATTTTAGAAATTTCATTTTTAACTTCTATATTTATATTTTTTTTTAATTGGTTATTATCATCATTATTTTCCTTTTTTTCAGGATCTTCTAATTCTAGTACCTCATAATTATTCTTGAACATATTTGTTTTCAATGCAGGTAAAGATATGTTAGATTCTCTCAAATTTGAAAAAGTATCCAATGTATCTGAATCATTTTCTATGGGTTCGTTAATATTAGCAGAAGCCTCAGTTATTATATCTTTTTTTGCAACATCAATAGCTGAATATATCCCCATAGCTGACCAATAAATAATACTAGTTAATCCAACAACTACAGTAATTATAGCGCTTGTATAGTGAATTGGTTTAAATGCAATTTCAAAAGGGCCTCTCTTTGTAAAAATAAGAAAACGTCTTTCAGAAAACAAGCCTACTTTTTTATTATTTTGATTTTCTTCACCAAAGCGTTGACCTGTTTTAACGGGAGGTAATTTATTTCCAAAGTTATTTTTTGTGGTGTTAGCCACTCATCGCTCCATCATCAAAAATAAAAAATAGAATATTCCAAAATTAGATAATAATTGAAGAGCAATCATCATAACTAAAATTTTGTTAGATATTGGATTTTTAACAGAAAGACTCACTGATGGAAACATCTCTTGTTTATTTGATTCGTCTCTTCCTTTTGGAGTAGGAGTTTCAGATAAATTGGTATTGTCGTATATTTCTTCAATATTATTAGGTTCATTCACTTTGTCTTGAAGAGAAAGTGAAATGTTAGAATTACTCATTTTATGCAGTGTTTTCATAGGTTTCTGATTAATTTTTTCAATAAGAGTTTCTTTCTCAATTTGTATTCGCATCTTTTCGATACGTTCTCTAATATCTATTATTTCTTCGGCCATTACTTCAATACTCTAACTAAATTTAATTCGAATAATATTATGGCAAGTTAATTGCATCATTCATACCAAATAAAAATATTTTAGTTATTATTTTTTTTAAAAATTGATAGTTATAATTGTTTAAGTATAGTTGAGAATATAATTTTATAGTATTTATATAACTTAGAGAGGAATTTCTATAAATGTTAGGAAAAGCGAATAATGATGACACTGAAAAATCAATAATTTCAAGTGGAATGAAAATCAAAGGTAAGATATCTGCCGAAGGCGAATTATTATTATTAGGTTCTGTAGTTGGTGATATAAAGTGTCATAGCTTATCAATTGAAGAGACCGGTATTTTAAAAGGAAATGTAGAAGCTGAAGTTGTAACAATTTCTGGAAAATCTGATGGTCAATTAACTGCAGATGTAGTTTCAATTAAATCTACTGGAAAGATATCAGGTGAAGTTTTTTATGATAATATCTCAATTGAAGAAGGTGCAATTGTTGAAGCTCAAATTGGTAAGAAAAAAGTTAAAAATTAATTAATGGAGATAACATATGGCTAATAAACAAGCTGTTTTAGGTTCTGGTGCTAAATTTAGTGGTAAAATATCTAATGCTAAATCAATAGAAATTAATGGTTATGTAGAGGCGGATTTGACAACAGAGAAGGTAACAATAGGTTCTACGGGTAAATTTATTGGATCTGTTGCCTCTGAGCTTGTAGTTATTGCAGGAGAATATGAAGGTAAAATGAAAGCAGATAGTGTGTGGCTTACTGAAACATCTCGCATAAGTGGGGAAGTCCACTACAAGTCACTTCAAATGGATAGGGGAGCAGCTCTTAATTGTAGAGTTGTTCATAATTGGAACGAAAATGATACAAACACAGATAGTCAATCTGAGGAAGTGTCTCAAGAACAAGAAGAAGTGCAGACAGAAGAGAAATAGGATTTTAATATTGTTTATAAGGATTTAAAATGAGTGAAATAACATATATTTCTGAAGAATTAGTTATGGAAGGTAACCTAGATTCCGCAGGTTCTTCTGTTGTTCTTGCAGGAAGGTTTAAAGGTGAATTAAGGGCTAAAGATGTTTTACTTGAAGCCAATAGTATATTTGATGGAAATTTAATTGCTGATAAAGTTACTTTGGGAGGATTAGTCAAAGGAGAAGTTGCAGCAAATACCTTAAATGTAGCTAGTAGTGCAAAAGTTGAAGGAAATTTGAAAACAAATGCTTTATCAATTGATCTAGGTGCAGAAGTTTCAGGGAGTATAACTCGAATATCTTAGTGACGTCATTATTGTAAGGTTTTGTGCTTATCTTTTAATGTTGTATTTATGCAATCATTGACAAAATCTATTGTTTCGTTTTCACCAGTCATTTGAGTTAACTTCATAATAGCAAATCTACCTGAGGCTAAAGCTACAGCTAATTCATCATCTTCATAAAGTCCTGATGCTAATAAGTATTCCTCTATCTCATCCCTAATTCTTATCAACTTTTGTTTGTAAAAATTTTCATGATGATTTTTATTGTTATCAAAATCAACTTTTATTACTTTACCCATATTAGAATCATTTCTATTTAATAAACTTGTTATAACATTTAACGACCTTAATAATTTTTATTTAACTTTTTTATATTTTAATTTGAGAGATTTTTTTTGATTAACTTTAATATTTTTAACTCTGGTACCTTAGTTGAGAATAATAATAATAAAAATTTTATTCAGCAAAATAAACTAGAAACATTATTTATTTTTCATGGTTTATATGGCCGTGCAAGAAATTGGAACTCTTTTGCTAAAAAATTAACTCTTGAATACCAACTTGTTGTTATTACTGTTGATTTGAGAAATCATGGTGGAAATGAATTTATGGAAGGTCATTCTTATGAGTTAATGTCTAACGACATTATTAAAATTTTTAATTATTTAAACATTAAAAACACTAATGTATTAGGTCATTCTATGGGAGGTAAGTTAGCGATGTTGTTAGCACTTACTCATTCTCATTTCGTTAATAAATTAATCATAGTTGATATTGCTCCTTATAATTACCAAGAGATTGATGAAGATATTATAAATAACTTAATTGATTTAGATCTAAATTTAGTTAAAAACAGGAATGATGCAGACAAATTTTTATCAATCACAATTTCTGAAAAATCATTAAGAATGTTCTTACTTCAAAATCTACAATTAATAAACGGATCTTATAAATGGTCAGTTAATTTAGTAACAATAAAAAAATCTTTAAGTAATTTAAAATCTTTTCCTGTACCCAAAAACTATAAACAAAATAATAGCAAAGTTTTATGCATCCACGGATCTAAAAGTAATTATGTAAATGAAGAAAATATAGATATTTTTAAAAAATACTTTGCAAATATTTCTTTTAAAAAAATTGAGGGTGCTGGTCATTGGCTTCATGTTGAAAAGCCAGAATTGTTTTTTGAAACTATAAGTATTTTTTTAAATAATTAAATTTATAGAGTTGTTTATGTACAAAAAAAAATGTAATAAAAAACCATGATAAATAATTTAGAAACGCATATTTTAAAAATATCTTGTAAAGATCAAATAGGAATTGTAGCTAAAATTTCTTCAACTTTGGCAAATTATAAATGTAATATTGTTGAATCAAAGCAATTTACAGATCAAGAAAATGGAAATTTCTTCATAAGGCAAAGTTTTACTTTATTGGAAGATGAAAATATCATTGATTTAAAGAAAAGTTTAAATATTCTAGTCAATGATCTAAAAGGTGAGTTATTTTTGTCAGATATAAATCACTCTTTAAATACTATAATGTTAGTTTCTAAGTTTGACCATTGTTTGAATGATATATTATTTAGAGTAAGGAAAAATTCTTTAAATCTGAACATAAAAGCTATTATTTCTAATCATAAAGTTGCTGAAGAAATTGCTAATTTTTCAAAGATTCCATTTTATTACTTACCTATCGATAAAGAAAATAAATTAGAACAGGAAATGAAAATTAAAAGTATTATAGATAAAAATAATATAGATTTAATAATTTTAGCTCGTTATATGCAAGTTCTGTCTGAAAATTTTACTGATCAATTTGAAGGTAAAATAATAAATATACACCATAGTTTTTTGCCAAGCTTCAAAGGAGCTAAACCTTATCATCAGGCTTTTGAAAGAGGAGTTAAAGTTATTGGTGCGACAGCTCACTACGTGACTAAAGATTTGGACGAGGGACCAATAATAGAACAGGATACTCAAGAAGTGGATCACGAAATGATGGCTAATGATTTGGTTTCAATAGGACAAGATATTGAATCTAGGGTTTTGTATAGAGCTTTAAAAGCTCATTCTGAAAGTAGAGTATTTTTAAATGAAAATAGAACAGTTGTTTTTAGAGGAAATAGAAAATTAATATGAGTAATCAAAAAGAAAAAGTGGTTATTATTGGCTCTGGAGCTGCTGGTTTATCAGCAGCAATTTATGCTGCTAGAGCTAACTTAAACCCATTAGTTATTGAAGGTATACAACCTGGAGGACAATTAACGATTACAACTGATGTAGAAAATTATCCAGGTTATGCTGATGTTGTTCAAGGTCCTTGGATGATGGAACAAATGAGAATGCAGGCTATTAATGTTGGTGCTCGGATAATAAGTGATATTATTATTGATGTTGATTTTTCTGGAAGTATAAAAAAACTAACTGCTGATTCTAAAAAAGTTTTTGAATGTGAAACGGTTATTGTTGCTACTGGGGCTCAAGCAAGGTGGTTAGGGCTTGAAAGTGAAAATAAATTCAATGGTAAGGGTGTTTCTGCATGTGCCACTTGTGACGGTTTCTTCTATAGAAATAAAGCTGTTGCGGTAATAGGTGGTGGGAATACTGCAGTTGAAGAAGCTCTATATTTATCAAACATTTGTTCAGAAGTAACTTTAGTCCATAGAAGAGATCAATTAAGATCAGAAAAGATTTTACAAGATAGATTATTCAAAAAAAATAATATTAAAGTTTTGTGGAATAACGTAGTAAGTGAAATTAAAGGTGATGAAAATGGGGTTAATGCTGTAGAACTTAATTCTACTAAAGAAGATAAAAAAAATATTTTAAAAGTTGATGGTGTTTTTATTGCTATTGGCCATGATCCATCTACAAATGCATTTAAAGGTTCTCTAGATATGGATGATGAAGGTTATATTATTTCATGTAATCCTGGAACAAGCCTTACAAATATAGAAGGTGTATTTGCTGCTGGGGATTGTGTTGATAAAATTTATAGGCAAGCTGTTACTGCTGCTGGAATGGGTTGTATGGCAGCTCTTGATTCTGAAAAATGGTTGCAGAGTAGGTAGATAATTTTATGATTTATTTAAATTAATTAACTCTATGACTTTATAAATCAATGTCGCGGCAGTAAAATTATAAGCTTCAATTTTTTCAATTGGAGAAAACTCTACTAAATCAAATCCAATGACATCTCTACCTGTTATCATTTTTTTAATTAAATATAAACTTTCATAGTAACCTAATCCACCTGGCACTGGAGTGCCCGTTGCTGGCATTATGGAAGGATCTAAGCCATCAACATCAAATGAAATATATACCTTTTTAGGGAAATCATCTGGTAACTTGATATTTCCCTTTTGGTGAATAACTTCTGCGTCAAATGAGGTTATATTATATTTAGATCGATTTTCTTCTTCTTCCAAGCTAATAGCCCTAACACCAAACTGAGCAATTCTATAATTTTCTCTGCTTAGAAGGTACATGACACTTGCATGAGAATACTTCTCTTTTTGATAATTTTTTCTTAAATCAGCATGGGCATCAATTTGAATGATTCCTATTTCATTTTTGTTCAATAGATTTAAACCTTCATAAATGCCGTTCACAGCTCCATAAGTTAGACTATGCTCGCCTCCGATTGTTACTGGGATCTTATTTTTAGAGCTTATTTTTTTTGTTGTAGTTCTTATATCATCCATAATTAAATTTAAACTTTGTTCACAGTTAATAAATGGGTGGGTAAAAATACCATCAAGGCAAGGTTCACTTTTGCCTGTGTAACGTTCTAATTCATTACTTGCAAGAATTATAGCCTCAGGTCCTTTTGAAGTGCCCAATCCATATGAGACAGTTTTTTCTAGTGGAACTGGTAGAATGTGGAATTTAGAATATTCTTGTGATCTCTCATTTGTATTTAACTCTGAATCTAAAAAGGTATTTTTTTTTGTCATATTAAACCTTAGTTTATGATAATCTATTTTCGAAATCTTCAAATGAGAAACTTTTGATAACTTGTATATCGTTCGTATCACTATCCCAAATTGCTATAGAGGGAAGCTTAATGCCATTGAAAAAGCTTGTCTTAACCATAGTATAGTGAGCTTGATCTAAAAAAGCTATTCTGTCACCTACTTGAGGCAATTTATTAAATTTATAATTTCCTATAATATCTCCGGCTAAACAGCTCGGTCCACCTATGTTTACATTATAACCAGTTTTAGATTCATTTAGTAAGGCAGGCCTATATGGAGCTTCTATGACATCTGGAATATGAGATGTAGCACTTATATCAGTGATAGCTATATAAGGTGAAAAATTATTATTTGGTTTAAAAGTATCAATAATTTCACCAACTAATACACCTGCGTCTAATACCACAGCTTCTCCAGGTTCAAGATAAATTTCGCAATTTGTTTCTTTTGATATTTTTTTTAGAAATTCTACTAGTCTGTCAATCTCATAATCTTCCCTAGTAATATGATGTCCACCTCCAAGATTAATCCATTTTAAATCATTACTAACGGGTAAGATTATCTCCTTAATATTATCCCATGTATTCTTTAAAGGTTTAAAATTTTGTTCGCATAGTGAATGAAAATGAATGCCGTCAAGTTTATTTAGATCAATATTTTTAAGATCACTTTTATGAATCCCTAGTCTTGAATTAATATTAGAAGAGTTATATTTAGCATTATTTATTTCAGAATAAAGTGGGTTTATTCTAACCCCAATTTCATTATGAAGCTCTTTAGCAACACCAGAAAACTTATCGAACTGATTTAAAGAATTAAATATTATATGGTCTGAGATAGTTGCTATTTCTCTAAATTCTTCTTTTTTAAAGGCAGGGGAAAATGTACTAATTTTTCCTGAAAAGTATTTTTTTGCTAACTTAGTTTCGTATAAACCAGAACTACAACAGCCATCTAAATATTTAGATATTAATGGTGCAAGAGAAAAAGTGGAGAAAGCTTTTAGTGCAATCAAAATTTTAACGTCTGTTCTAAGCTTTAGATTTTGCAAAATTTTAAGATTAAGTTCTAATGCTCTTTTATCAATAACAAAGCAGGGGCTGGGCAAAGAATATAGGTCTAACTTTTTAAAATTACGAGGATTTCCACCCATTGTTTGTAACATTTATTTTTCTTTTCTAGAAATCTAATTTTTCATCTAATTCTATAGTTTTACTAGTTAATCCATACTGATCCAAAAGTTCCATAAAAGGATCAGGATCAAATTCTTCTACATTCCATACACCTGGTTTAAACCATTTTTTTTGTATTATTAGCATCGCTCCAATCATAGCAGGTACACCCGTGGTATAAGAAATAGCCTGACTTCCTACTTCATTATAACATTCTTCATGATCACAAATGTTATAGGTATAAAAAGTTCTCTCTTTATTATTTTTTAATCCAGTTATTATAGTTCCAATACAAGTTTTTCCTTTAGTTCTTTTGCCTAAACTCCCTGGATCAGGTAATATCGCTTTTAGAAATTGAAGCGGTATTATTTCTTTTCCATTAAAAGAGATAGGCTTTATGGAGGTCAGACCAATGTTTTGAAGTACCTCTATATGTTTTAAATAAGAATCTCCAAAGGTCATCCAAAACCTAGCTCTTTTAATTTCTGGGAAATTTTTAATTAAGCTCTCTAACTCTTCATGATACATGAGGTACATATTTTTATGACCTATTTCAGGAAATTTAAAGGAAATCTTATTAGTTAAAGCAGGGCCTCTCTCCCATCTTTTATTTTCCCAGTGTCTACTCTCTGCAGTAATTTCTCTGATATTTATTTCAGGGTTAAAGTTAGTAGCAAAGGGATGTCCGTGATCACCATCATTGCAGTCTAAAATATCCAGAGAATGAATTTTGTCTAGTAAATGTTTTTTTGCGTGAGCCGTGTAAACGTTTGTTACTCCAGGATCAAACCCAGATCCAAGTAGTGCCATTAAACCTTTTTTTTCAAATTTTTCTTTATAATTCCATTGCCAGCTATACTCAAACTTTGCTTCGTTTAAGGGTTCGTAATTAGCCGTATCAATATAATGTGTATTTGTTATTAAACATGCGTCCATAATAGTTAGATCTTGATATGGTAAGGCGAGATTAAGAACTAAAAATGGCTCAACCTTTTTAATTATTTTAACAATATCATTTACATTATCAGCATCTAATTTAAAGATATTTATATCTATATTATATTTATTTTGAACTAGATTTTGAATATATTTACACTTTTCTAATGTGCGACTGGCTAATGTGATATTAGTAAAAATTTTAGGTAACATAGCCATTTTTTGAATTGTTACAGTACTAACTCCACCTGCTCCAACAATTAAAACATTACTCATTACATTCTCCTTCAGTGCTATCTAGTTTTCAAAATAAGTGTATCCAGAAATTGATTCTTTAAAAGCTTGGGTAAGCATTTTTCTTTCAGCTAATGACAAATCCCTACTTCTAACGGCATCTTCAACTATTCGTTTAAACCTATTTATTATATCTTTTGGTTCGTATTCTACGTAAGATAAAACTTCTGAAATAGTGTCGCCTTCTTGCTCATGTAACAATTGATAAGCACCATTCTCTCTGAGTTTAATGGTTACTACATTAGTATCTCCGAAAAGATTATGGAGATCTCCAAGTGTTTCTTGATAGGCTCCAATAAAAAAGACACCTAGAAAATAATCTTCATTATCATTGACTTCATGAACAGGTAAAGTATTTGAAATTCCATCTCTTAATACAAACTTATTAATTATTCCGTCACTGTCACATGTTATGTCATTTAAAACGGCTCTTCTTTTAGGAGTTTTATTAAGTTTTTGTATAGGAGCAATAGGGTGTAATTGATCAATTGCCCACACATCAGGTAAACTTTGAAATAGAGAAAAATTCCCATGATAAATATCAGCCATATTATCTATAGATAATTGTAATTCCTCAGTAATTTCGTCAGAATTTGATAAAACTTCTTTAATTTTATTAATAACATAAAGATATGTTTCTTCTGTTTTTGCCATTGCAGGCAAAGTTAATTGACCGCTTCTGAAAATATTTCTAATTTCATCTCTATAATAGTTTAGATCATTTAAACATTCCTGAGCTCTTTCCAAATTAAGATATCCTGGTATTTGCATCATGTTAGTAAGAAGAGGGTGATCATCTTTATGAGGCTTTTGGCTTTTATGACTGTCAAAATTAGTAGTCTCTAAAATATTAAAAATAAGCATTGAGCTAGAGGCTACACATGCTCTTCCCGACTCTGTTATGATTGTTGGGTGTTTGATGTTTGATTTATCTAATTCATACTTAACAGTCTCAACTATATTTGTACAATATTCATCTAAAGAATAATTAATAGAGTTTGAAGCAGATTTTTGTTCACCTGTATAATCAACGCCCAACCCCCCACCTAAGTCAAGGTACTCTAGAGGTGCTCCTTGGTTAGTAATTTCAGAAAAAAATCTACAAGCTTCTTGTGTTGCTTTTCTTATTTCTATTATATCTGGAATTTGACTTCCGAGATGAGAATGCTGGAGTATGAGACAGTCAAGATAATTAACACTTCTTAATTTATAGATGACCTCCATTACTTGCTCTACAGAAAGACCAAAGGCACTTCTATCTCCACTCGACTGTGCCCAATTGCCGCTAACTTTATTTGTTAACTTAATTCTTATTCCAAGGAATGGACGTATATTTAACTCTTTAGAAATTTTAATTATAAGGTCAAGTTCTCTTGGACTTTCTAAAACTAATATTGTTTTGAAGCCTATTTTTTGGGATAATATAGCAAGATGAATGAATTCTTTATCTTTAATTCCATTGCATATAATAGTTGATTCACTTGATAGATCATGAGCTAATGCAATTAGTAACTCAGGTTTAGACCCAACCTCTAAGCCAAAATGATATTCTTTTCCAAAATCAACAATCCTATCTATAACCTGAGCTTGTTGATTTACTTTTACAGGGAAAACACCTCTGTAAGCACCTTTATAGCCAACTTCTTTAATAGCTTTATAAAAAGTTTCATTAATTTGTTGGATTCTATAAGCTAAATAATCTGTTACTCTTAACAACAAAGGGCAGCTTATGCCTCTTTCATTTAGACTTTTGATAATGTCAATAAGATCAGTAGGTTGATTGTCTGGAAAAAAAGGGTTTTTTAACCCTATATTTCCATTATCTAATACATGGAGTATGTCATTACCCCATCTTTTAATACCGTAGATATCTTGATCAATCATTATGTTGCAACCTTGTAATATTATATTAGTCTGATTATCTATCTATAAACAATTGATAAAGTCGTTGAATAAGATTTAATAGCAAGAATTACAATCTATTTTTTAGTAGTCGAGGGTAAAAATGTTTTTTTCAAACAATAAAGATAACTTAGTTCAAAAAAATGATGCTTTATTAGGAAGAGATTTATCAATAAATAATGATTTATTGAATAATATAAATGGGCGTAATCTTAATCAAATTCCTGATGGGTTCAAATCTATAGTTGTGGGTATGGGATGCTTTTGGGGCGCTGAGAAATTATTTTGGCACTTGGAAGGAGTTTACGTCACTTCAGTAGGGTATGCTGGAGGTTATACCAAAAATCCAACGTACGAAGAAGTTTGTAGTGGTTTAACTGGGCACACTGAAGTTGTTAATATTATTTATAATCCTATTCTTATAAGTCTAAGGCAAATTATGATAATTTTCTGGGAAGGGCACAATCCTACTCAAGGAATGAGGCAGGGCAATGATCATGGCACTCAATATAGATCAGCTGTTTTTACAAATAATAATGAAGATATAAAAGTTGTTAAAGAAACCATGAGTGAATTTCAAGGCCAACTAAACAAAAATAATTTTGGAAAGATTACTACGGATATAAAAAATGATGTTAAATATTATTTTGCTGAAAATTATCACCAACAATATCTATATAAAAATCCAAACGGATATTGTGGTTTAGGAGGTTGTGGTACTAAATTTAAGTAACCTGACTAGACAATAATAAATCTTGACCAATATAAAGGTATAAGGTATTTATGCTTTATATTAATTAAATATTGGTTGGCTGTTATGAAAGTTGTTAGTTCTTTAAAAACATTAAAAGTTAGGGACAGGAATTGTCAGGTTGTTAAGAGAAGAGGTCGCATTTACGTAATTAATAAAAAAAACCCTAGATTTAAAGCTCGACAAGGCTGATTAAATTAGCTCCTTTATATATATTTAAAATAATCTCTGTTTATTTACGGGGTTTTATTATATGAAAATCACAAATATTATTGAAGAAACTAAACCTATAAGCTCTAATATAAAAAATGCTTATATTGATTTTTCCAAGATGACATTGAGTTTAGTTGCTGTTTGTTCCAATGTAATTAAAAACGGTAAACCATTAATTGGTTATGGATTCAACTCTAATGGAAGATACGGACAAGGTCATTTAATAAGAGAAAGATTTAGACCAAGAATATTAGAAGCAAATCCTAATAAGCTATTAAATGAAGACGGTAATAATTTTGATCCTATTAAGATGTGGGACGTTATGATGTCAAATGAAAAGCCTGGAGGGCATGGGGAAAGATCTGTTGCTGTCGGAACTTTAGATATGGCTATATGGGATCTCGTATCTAAAGTTGAAGAAAAACCTTTATATCAAATGCTTTCTGAAAAATATGGAGACGGAAATCCAAATCGCGATGTTTTTGTATACGCTGCTGGAGGATATTATTGGCCAGATCAAGGTATAACAGGTCTTACAGATGAAATTAAAAAATACTTAGGTCTTGGATATTCTGTAGTTAAGAAAAAAATTGGAGGAGCATCTCTTTCAGATGATTGCAAAAGAATAGAAGCAGTATTAAAAATATTAGGTCCTAATGATAGATTAGCGGTAGATGCCAATGGTCGCTTTAATCTAGAGACCGCTATTAAGTATGCTAAAGTTCTTTCAAATTATAATTTATTTTGGTACGAAGAACCTGGTGATCCTCTTGATTTTGAACTTCAAAGAGAACTAGGCAATCATTATAAGGGTCCTATGGCAACTGGAGAAAATTTATTTTCCCTTCAGGACGCTAGAAATCTTATTCGTTATGCGGGAATGCGTAAAGATATTGATTGGTTACAATTTGACTGTGCTCTGAGTTATGGGCTCGTAGAATATTTGAAAATCATTGATATGCTAAAAGAAAATCAATGGGATGTTTCTCGATGTATCCCACATGGAGGGCATCAAATGTCATTAGCAATAGCTGCAGGGTTAGGATTAGGGGGTAATGAATCATATCCAGATCTTTTTCAACCATATGGAGGTTTTCCTGATGGAGTAAAAGTTGAAAATAGTATTGTTCGTCTTCCTGAGATAAATGGTATAGGTTTTGAAGGGAAATCAGATTTATATTCAGTAATGAAAAAAATGACTGATTAGTATTATTTAAATTTTAAAAAAATCATTTCCTTTATTATCTATAACAACAAAAGCAGGAAAATCCTCTACTTCTATTTTCCAAACAGCTTCCATACCCAATTCAGGATACTCTAAAACCTCTATTTTTTTAATACAATCTAGAGCAACTTTAGCAGCTGTCCCTCCTATTGTGCCTAGATAAAACCCTCCATGTTTATGGCAAGCCTCTCTTACTTGTGTGGATCTATTCCCTTTAGCTAGCATAACCATTGAGCCACCATTTTCTTGGAATCTATCAACATAAGCATCCATTCTTCCAGCTGTAGTTGGTCCAAATGAACCTGATGCCATTCCAGAAGGAGTTTTTGCTGGACCAGCATAATATACTGGGTGATTTTTTATATAATCAGGAAGAGTTCCTTCATTATTTAATTTTTCAAGTAATTTTGCATGGGCAATATCTCTTGCTACTATTAGGGGTCCAGTAAGACTTAAACGACTTTTTATTTCGCAGGTATTTAATTGATTAAGAATTTTTTTCATAGATTGATTTAAATCAACTTTAATAATTTCTTCTGACAACTCCCTATTTTCTACTTCTGGTAAAAATTGTCCTGGGTCAGTTTCTAACTTTTCAAGAAAAATTCCATTTTTATTAATTTTACCAAGAACTTGCCTATCTGCGGAGCACGATACTCCAATTCCTATTGGTAAAGATGCTCCATGTCTTGGAAGTCTAATTACCCTGACATCATGACAAAAGTATTTTCCACCAAATTGCGCACCAATACCCATTTCGCGTGTTAATTGAAGTATTATTTTTTCCCATTCAAGATCCCTATATGCATGACCATTATTGGCGTTACCTTTATTAGGTAACTCATCTAAATAACGCATTGAGCCTAGCTTTACGGTTTTTAAGTTTAGCTCAGCTGATGTGCCTCCAATAACAACAGATAGATGGTATGGAGGACATGCAGCTGTTCCAAGTGATATGATAGCCTCATATAAAAATTTCTTTAAATCAGTTGGGTTTAACATTGATGGAGTTTTTTGATACAAAAAGCTTTTGTTAGCAGAACCACCTCCTTTTTGTACAAATGCAAATTTGTATTCAGATCCTTCTGAGGCAAACAAACTAATTTCAGCAGGTAAATTATTAGCTGTATTTTTTTCTTCAAACATTGAAACGGGGGCTAGTTGAGAAAATCTTAAATTATTTTCTTGATATGTATTGTATACTCCTAAAGATAAAAACTTAGCATCATCTTCGCCAGTGAAAACTTTTTCACCTTTATAACCCATTATTATTGCCGTCCCAGTATCTTGACACATGGGTAAGACGCCTGAAGCTGCTATACTTGCATTTTTAATCATTGTTAAAGCAACAAAATGATCATTTTTTGATGCGCTTTTATCATCAAGTATATTTCTAAGCTGTTCCAGATGAGACTTTCTTAATAAATGAGAAACATCCTTAAAAGCTCTTTGAGATAATAGTGTTAGAGCTTTTGGATCAATAGATAACATTTCTATATCATTAATATTTAAAACCTTAACATAAGAGTCAGATATCTTAATATACTCTGTTTTATCTTTTGAAAGTGGAAACATTGGGGAATAATTAAATTCACTCAAAACACACTCCTTAACTAATTAGTAATATTATTTTTTATCTCTGAATGCATCTAAAGAAACTATTTCTCCAGATTTTTTATCTTTTTTATCTTCTGTGTCTGTTTTTTTAGCTAATAAAAATTTACTTGTATCTTTTTCAACTGGTGTCTCAGTAAAAGTTTCAGGACTCTCAAATTTAAATTGAAGACCAAACCCAACTGATGGGTCTGTAAATGATGTAATTGAGTTGTAAGGTACAAAAATTTTCTTTTTATTTCCATTAAAAGATAATGTTACTTCAAAATGGTCTTCAGTTGAAATCAAGTCCCAAAACTGATGTTGAATTATAATTTTTATTTCTGAATTATCCTCACTTTTTAATTCAGCGGGCACTTCAGCTCCGGGGTTATTGCCATTAAATGAAATGAAAAAATGACTGTCACCTATGAGGCCCTTTTCAGAAGTTAATTTTATTACTTTTTTAACGACATTTTTTAGTGCTTCTTCGACTAAAATATCGTAATTAAACCCTTTAACTTCATTTCCATTATTTTTACCATCATCAACCAAAATATGCCCTTAATATTAATTTCCAATTATTTGTATACTATCTTTTTTAAACCCTTTTGTTCAAGTAAATTCATAATGATAATTTTAAAAAAAATGGCGAGAAGATAAACTTCTCGCCATTCAAGTTTTTCTGTTGCCAGGTTAACTTAAACCCCGCCAATTCTAGCAAAAGAATTGGACTAAGTTTCGGTCGCTTTGGCTGCTTACGCTGCTGCAGCTACCGGAGCATAGTTGTCATTTGCAACTACTTAAATAGTCCGATATCGGTGGTACTATGCCGAGTGAAAGTTTAATTTTTACTACACGCGTCGATCCTATTTCGCCCCCATAAAAATGGTGGAGGCGCCGGGTACCGCCCCCGGGTCCGCTAAGCTTATTCTAAAAAATGTTTATCACCATAGTCATTAAAAATAACATTTTTAGTATACAATATTTTTTTTTTTTATTAAAGACCTCATGACAATGATTTATAATTGATTTATGATTATGTAATTCTTTTCTTGAGGTGATTGATGAAACAATACTTAAATCTTCTAAAGCACGTCTTAGAAAAAGGTGATATTAAGGAAGATAGAACTGGAACTGGTACTAAATCAATCTTTGGATGGCAAATGCGTTTTAATTTGCAGGATGGGTTACCATTATTAACAACAAAAAAGCTCCATTTAAAGTCTATTATTCATGAACTTTTGTGGTTTATAAATGGTGATACTAATATATCATATTTAAAAAAAAATAACGTTTCTATATGGAATGAATGGGCTGATGAAAATGGTGATTTAGGCCCAGTTTATGGAAAGCAATGGAGGCGTTGGGAAACTCCAGATGGAAGAAAACTGGATCAGCTTGATGAAATAATAAATACTATTAAGAAAAACCCTAATTCACGTAGAATGATTATTTCTGCATGGAATCCTTCTGATGTAGGATCTATGGCTCTTCCGCCTTGTCACTGCTTATTTCAATTTTATGTTTCAAACAATAAATTATCTTGTCAACTTTATCAAAGAAGTGCTGACATATTTCTTGGTGTACCTTTTAATATAGCTTCATATGCTATTCTAACAAATATGATTGCAAATGTTTGTGGTCTGTCAGTTGGAGATTTTGTTCATACATTAGGTGATGCTCATATTTATAATAATCATTTTGATCAAGCTAATACTCAATTATTGAGAGATGTCAAAAGCTTGCCATATTTAAATTTCTCAAAAAAGTTTGCATCTATTAATGACTTTCATTATGAAGATTTTCAAATAACTGATTATAACCCTCATCCTAGTATACCTGCACCTGTGGCTGTTTAATATGAATTGTAAAATCTACTCTGAATTTCCTTTGATCTGTATTGTGGCCATGAATGAAAATAGAATTATTGGCGATGGTAAAAAACTTCTCTGGCATTTACCAGGTGATTTAAAAAGACTTAAATCTATCACTATGGGTTCACCATTGATAATGGGGCGTAAAACATGGGAATCAATCGGAAGGCCATTACCAGGAAGAGCAAGTGTTGTATTAACTACTTCTAAGTCATGGTCAGCAAAAGGAGCTATAAAAGCGAATTCATTCAAAGATGCAATGATTAAGTCAAATGAATGGATAATTGAAAATAAAAATTCAAAAGAAATAAATATCCAAGAAAAAATATTTTTATTTGGTGGAGCAGATATTTATAAATTAGGTATTGATTTTTGTAACACTATCGAAGTAACTAAAGTATTTTTTGAATATAAAGTTGGACCTAAATTTCCTGTTTTAAATGATCTACATTGGAATATGAGAAAGATCGAGCATTATGATAAAACTGAAGATGTACCAGAATATAGTTACTGGCAATATACTAGAGTAAAAATTTGAATTATTGAATAATAACTGGAGCTGGTTTTAATTGTCTAGTTATTGATTTAGTTATTTCATCTGCAATTTGAAAATAAATTTTAGAGATAGGATGCTTGGGTTCACTTACAAGTATAGGTGTTCCTTCATCTGAAGTTGACCTCAATTTCATGTCGAGGGGTATTTCGCCTAGAAAAGGAACTCCTAGTTTTTCAGCTTCTAGTTTGGCTCCGCCATGTCCAAATATAGGGTGTTTTGTTTTACATTCTGTACATAAGAAATAACTCATATTTTCTATTATACCTAATATGGGTACATTAACTTTTTTAAACATATTAAGTCCTTTACGAGCATCAATTAAAGAAAGATCTTGAGGTGTAGATACTATTATAGCACCAGCTAACTGAACTCTTTGTGATAGAGTAAGTTGAGCGTCACCAGTTCCGGGAGGCATATCAATTATTAAAATATCAAGCTCTTGCCAATCAACATCTCTCAAAAGTTGTTCAATAGCGCTCATCACCATTGGCCCCCTCCAAATTGTTGCAGCGTCTTCAGGCACTAAATATCCTATAGACATAGCTTGAAGGCCAAATGCGTTGTGAGGGATAATTTTATTTCCACTACTTTTAGGCTTATTGCTAATTCCAGTTAATTTGGGCAAACTAGGGCCATATATATCTGCATCTAAAATACCAACTTTTTGTTTAGATTTTAATAAAGCTAAAGCTAAGTTAATTGCTGTCGTAGATTTGCCGACTCCTCCTTTTCCACTTGCAATTGCTATTATGTGCTTTGCGGGTTTTAATAGAGTGTTATTTTGTTTAATATTTTCGTTATTTTTTTTTGTATTATGAGCAGTCAGAATTATCTTAACTTCTTTAACCCAATTAATTGTAAAAAGCTTATCTTCAACAAATTGTTTTATTTCTTTGGAATCTTTTAGTTGATCTGGTAAAAGTTCAAGAGAAAAATGCACTACATCATGTTCTATTTTTAGAGCATTTATTAAATTACTGCTTAATAAGTCAGAAGACTGATTTTTTAAAATAATAGCCTTTAAAACTGTTTCAACTTCACTTAATTTAATTTTATTCATAATATTTCCAGAATTATTTTAAAAAAGGTTGATTTTTTTTTTTTTAAACAAATATAACAATCTATAAAGTTTAATATATCTAATTCGCGTAAAATAATATATCTCTTTTATATATTTATAAGTCTACTGGAGTAATTCTAATGATAATTAATGAAAACAATGATAACGGTTCTGGGCCATGGGGAAGTGGTGGAAACCAAAATCCTTGGGGTAAAAAACCAAGTTCAAATGGGACGCCTCCTGACGTAGACGAATTGCTCAGACAAAGTAAAGATAAAATCAAAAAAATGATACCTGGTGGCTTTGGAGGAGGTAAAGGTCTATCTCTATTATTACTTATAGTCATAGGTTTTTGGCTTATAACTGGAGTATATAGGGTTAACCCACAACAACAAGGTATTGTGATGAGATTTGGTGAGTTTGTAAGGACAACTCAACCTGGTTTACACTATCATTTGCCGAGTCCTATAGAAACCGTTTTGACCCCAGATGTAACCAGAGATAATAGGATAGAGATTGGTTACAGATCATTTGGAGGTGCTGCAACAAGTAGAAGAGATGTTCCTGATGAATCAAAAATGATTACCGGAGATGAAAATAATATTGATATAGATTTTATTGTTTTTTGGAAAATAGCCGATGCAGGAGCCTACTTGTTTAATATTCAAGATCCTCCTGAGACAGTAAAAGTTGCTGCTCAATCAGTTATGAGAGACATTATTGGTCAAACCAAAATACAAACAGCTTTAACTGGTGGTAGACAAGATATACAGCTTAAAGCAAAAATTATGTTACAAGACTTGCTTAATGAATATCAAGCTGGTGTAGAAATCAGGGACGTTCAACTTTTATCAGTTGATCCACCAGCTGAAGTTATAGACGCTTTCAACGATGTTCAAAGAGCCAGACAGGATAGAGATACTCTCATAAATGAAGCTGAAGCTTTTAGGAATGACATTGTTCCAAGAGCAAGAGGTGAAGCTGCACAGTTAATTTCAGAAGCAGAAGCTTATGAAAGTGAAGTTGTTAATAGAGCTAAAGGTGATGCAGATAGATTCAATTCTATTTATAAAAGTTACAAGTTAAATCCTGATGTAACAGAATCTAGAATTTATTTAGAAACTATGGAAAAAGTTTTTTCAAATGTAAAAAAAATAATTATGGATAAATCCGCAAGTGGTTCGGGTGTTGTTCCTTACTTGCCGCTCGATCAACTAAAAAGTAAAGGTGATAAATAATGTCTTCGATTAAAATGTTTTCCATTATAGGCTTTGGAGCTTTGGTATTAGTTTTTTTTAGCTCTTTCTTTACTGTTGATCAAACTCAACAAGCTTTGGTCCTTCAGTTTGGAGAACCTAAAAAACTTATTAATAAACCTGGTCTTAACTTTAAAATACCTTTTATTCAAGAAGTTACATACTTTGATAAAAGAGTACTTTCATTAGTTTCAAAAGATTCTGAAGAGGTAATTTTAGCTGACCAAAAAAGATTAGAAGTTGATACATATTCTCGTTTTAAGATCGTTGACCCACTTCTATTTTATCAAACTGTTAGAAATGAATTTGGTGCAAGACAGAGGCTTGAATCAATAGTTGATTCATCTGTAAGGCGTGTGTTTGGTAAATTTGAACTTACTTCAATTTTGTCAGATGCTAGAGATAAAATTGTAGAAGATATTAGTGGTGAAGTTAGTAAATCTATTAATAAACTAGGAATGGAAATGGTTGATGTCAGAATTCGTAGGGCTGACTATCCTGAAGCTACAAGTCAAAATATCTTTAATAGAATGAAATCGGAGAGAGAGCAAGAAGCCAAAGAGTTTAGAGCTGAAGGTGCTGAAGAAGCCCAGAAAATAAGAGCGGACGCAGATAAACAAAAAGTTGTTTTAGTTGCTGAAAGTAAAAGAAAAGCAGAGGGACTTAGGGGTGATGGAGATGCTTTAGCTATTAAGATTTACTCAGATTCCTTTGGGCAAGATAAAGATTTCTTTAAGTTTTATCGCTCAATGCTAGCTTACGAAAAGACTTTTTCTGGAGATGACACAACTATGATCCTTAGCCCAGATAGCGATTTCTTTAGTTATTTTGGTGTTCAAAAAGGAAAATAGTTAAAAAATATTTAATTCACCTTATTTTAAACTTAATTAGTCTCAATAAAAACTTTTTTGACTGATAGCTAACTTTATTTATATTAAATAGGACATGAAACTATGAATCTTAAATTAAATTCTAATATTTATTTACAAAAGTTCTCTTTGTTTTTAATCATGTCAATGTTTCTAACTCTTCAATCAATAAATATTGCTTTAGCAAAAAATGCTCCTGATAGTTTTGCTGATTTAGCTGAAAATTTAAGTCCTTCAGTTGTTAATATATCTACAACAACAATTATTGAACAACGTTCACAAGAAATGCCTTCTTTTCCTCCTGGTTCACCTTTTGAAGATTTTTTTAAGCAATTTGATAGACCTGATCAAAAAAAAAGAAAAGCTCAAGCATTAGGTTCTGGCTTTATAATTGATAAAGCAGGTTACGTTATTACTAACAATCATGTTATTGATAATGCTGAAAAAATTATGGTTATTCTTTTTGATGACACTTCATTTGAAGCAACTGTTGTTGG
>CAZFKZ010000016.1:33039-37119 GCA_964519035.1 uncultured Rhodobacterales bacterium
GGTCCCTTATTTGATATGAATGGTAATGTTGTAGGAATTAATACTGCAATTTGGTCAGGCGGTTCAGGTGGATCTGTTGGAATTGGTTTTGCAGTATCTTCTAATTTAGCTAAACAAGTAACAGATCAATTAAAAACGTATGGCAGAACTAAGAGAGGTTGGCTTGGAGTTTTAATACAGGAAATTTCAAAAGAAATTGCTGAAAGTTTAGGTATGAAGTCACCTAAAGGAGCTCTGGTATCATCTGCTTCAGAAGGCGGTCCAGCTTTTAAGGCAGGAGTTAAAACAGGCGATGTTATTTTAAATTTCAATGGAATAGATATCAAGAACATGAAGGAATTGCCTAAAGTTGTTGCTGGAACACCTGTAGGTCAATCAGTGCCTCTCATTATATGGAGAAATGGTAAAGAATTAACATTGAATGTTGTTTTAGGTGAATTAGAGTTAGCTGAAAAAGACGATTTGATTGGCAACAAAACTAAACCGATAAACGGTAAATCAAAAACATTTGATAAGCTTGGCTTTGTTGGAGATGAGCTCACTAGTACAAATAAAAAGAAATATAAAATAAAAGGTATTAATTCAGGTATTTTAATAAGTAAGGTGGTACCTAACAGTCCAGCTGAAAAAGCTGGTCTATTTCCTGGAATGGTTATTATTAGAGTTGGGCAAATTGAAGTGAAAACACTTAAAGTTATAGATGATGCTATTAAAAATGCTTCAAAGCAGAATAGAAAAGCTATTTTGTTACTTGTTAAAGTTGAAAAAGGTACAAGATTTGTGGCATTAGAATTAAACTAAAATTATATTTCATTTATTTTATTATATCTTTTTCAGTTATGCCCTGTGCATAAAGTAGGCCCTTTAGATTAGTATAATTGAAGTTAATATTCGCAGTTTTATTTAATATATCTTTTCCATTATAGGAAACGCCTAATCCTGCATTTTTAACCATTTCAACATCATTAGCTCCATCTCCTACACAAATAGTATTATTCATATTAAGATTATATTTTCTTGTATATTTCTTTAAATAATCAAATTTAGCATCTTTACCAAGAATAGGATATTCCACCTCACCTGTTAGTTTTTTTATGTTCTTTTTTTTAGAAATTTGTAAATTATTAGCATGAGCATAATCAAACCCTAACTCATCTTTTAAATAATTTGTTAAAAAACTAAACCCTCCTGAAACCAGAACAGTTTTAGCGCCTTTAAAAGTCATGGTTTTTATTAACTCTTTAGCTCCAATATTTAACTTAACATTATTTTTTATTTCATCTAGAAGTTCAACTGGCTGATCTTTTAACATTTTAACTCTTTGAATTAAAGCTTGTTCAAAATCAATTTTACCATTCATAGCGTCATTTGTTATTGTTGAAACTTCTTTTTCTAATCCAATTAATTTAGCAATTTCGTCAAGACTTTCTTCTTGAATGATAGTGCTATCCATATCTGCTAAAAGTAGTTTTTTAATTCTAGTCTTTTGAGGATTTATAAGATTAAAATCTATATTTTTTAAGTTAAGAATATTTTTAAGATTTTTTATTATATTTAAGTTTTTATGAGAGGATTTTATTTTCCATTCAAAAGCTTGGTTAGGACAAAGTTCTTTTGGAATAACTTTAATACCTATTAATGTTTCTAACTCTTTAGAGACTAGTCTTACTAGGACGTCATTTATTTTATGTTCTTTTGTATTTGATATAAGTATATAATGATACATATTTTGTTCATTATATTATTGAAGGTCTTATGTCTACTAATACAAATTTAGAAAATTTTATTTCATACTCTACCAATAGATTTTCATGGGAAAATGACGTTATCATTATTGCAGGCCCAACAGCCGTAGGTAAGTCTAAAATTGCAATAGACTTAGCTAAATCAATTAATGGAGTAATAATCAATGCTGATTCAGTACAAGTCTACAAAGATCTTAATATTCTGTCAGCTCGACCAAATAAAATAACTATAGAAACCATAGAGCATTGCTTATATGGATATGTTAGTTCTTCAACAAATTTTTCTGTTGCTAACTGGTTATCTGATTTAAATGATATACTTGTAGAAATTAAAAAAAAACAAAAAATCCCTATTTTAGTAGGAGGTTCAGGTTTATATATTTCTGCAGCTGTAAATGGATTAGCACCTATACCAAATATTTTGCAAAAAATTAAAGATGAAAGTAACTTAAAGTTTAATCAAATTGGGCTCGAATCTTTTAAAGAATTAGTTTCACAAATTGATCCTATCTTTACTCACAAAAATTTAGATAAGCATAGACTAATTAGAGCATATAGTGTTTTTAAACAAACTAACAAAAATCTTACTTTTTGGTATAGCCAACCCAGGATAGGAAAAATTGATAAAAAAGTATTTTCTATTTTAATTTCTTCTGAAAGAGCAATAATATATAAGAATTGTGACTTAAGATTTAATCAAATGCTTGGTAATAAAGCAATTGAAGAAGTGATAAAATTACGTAATAAAAATATAAATAGAGATTTTCCAATAATGAAATCTTTAGGAGTTAAGTGGTTGTTGAGTTTTCTTGATGGTTCAATAAGCTATGATTATGCTGTAGAGCTTAGTATGAGAGATACTAGAAACTATGCAAAAAGACAAATGACATGGTTTAGGCATAATTATATTCCGCAAATTACTATCAAATTGTAATTAAATTTCAAAATTATATAATTTATTTTAATATTATACTGAATTATTGACCTTTAAATAAAATATTGTTATTAATTTAACTTGTTTTTTAAAGATAGTTATAGGATTTTTGTTTGAAATGTTAAATGAATTAGAAATGAATGGTGCTGAAGCTGTAATAAAAGCTTTAGTAGAAAATGAAGTTGAGGTTATTTTTGGTTATCCTGGTGGAGCTGTATTACCTCTATATGATGCTTTATACAAAAATAAAAAAATCAAACATGTTTTGGTTAGGCATGAACAAGCTGCTGTCCATGCGGCTGAAGGTTACGCTAGATCTACTGGTAAAGTTGGTTGTGTATTAGTGACATCAGGTCCAGGTGCAACGAACGCAATTACGGGTTTAACTGATGCTCTAATGGATTCTGTTCCGGTTGTATGTTTAAGTGGTCAAGTTCCGACGCATCTGATTGGAACTGACGCATTTCAAGAAGCTGATACTACAGGTATTTCTAGACCGTGTACTAAACACAATTATTTAGTTAAAAATGCTGATTTATTATGTAGTATTGTACATGAAGCTTTTGAAATAGCTGGTTCAGGTAGGCCGGGGCCTGTTTTGATTGATCTACCTAAAGATATTCAGTTAACTAATGTGTTATATCAAAAAAAAATAATTAGATCAAAAAAAAATAAAGACAAAGATAATGTTTCTATAGATTTAGATATAATAAAAAAAGTTGCAAACGTTTTAGTAAATGCAAAAAAACCAATAATCTATGGTGGTGGTGGTGTTATTAATGCTGGCCCTGAAGCATCTATTTTATTAACTAAATTAGTTAAATTACTTAATGCACCAGTAACCTTGACGTTATTGGGCCTTGGATCTGTTTCTAATGAAAATAAAAATTTTTTAGGAATGCTAGGTATGCATGGTACCTACGAAGCTAATATGGCAATGCATCATTGTGATGTGATGCTAAATATTGGAGCACGTTTCGACGACAGAGTAACTGGTAGATTGAATTCCTTTTCTCCTAATTCTAAAAAAATTCATATTGATATTGATAAGTCATCTGTAAATAAAGTTGTGTCTGTAGACTTTGGAATTATTGGAGATGCAAAAGAAATCTTATTGTTATTGATTCAAGAAATTGAAAAAATTAAAAATAAAATAAGTTCAATTGAAGACTGGTGGAATAAAATCAATGATTGGAGAAACAAAAAATCTTTACACTTTAACCAAACAGGTAAAATTATAAAACCACAACATGCAATCAAATCTTTATATGAAAAAACTAAAAACATGGACCCTTTTGTGACAACTGAAGTTGGACAACATCAAATGTGGGCCGCACAATACTTTGGATTTTCAAAACCTAATCGTTGGATGACTTCAGGTGGATTAGGAACAATGGGTTA
>CAZFKZ010000017.1:0-31952 GCA_964519035.1 uncultured Rhodobacterales bacterium
AATATTTGTGGCCAAGCTTTACAAGAACTTTTTTTCCTATAAGAGTTCCGATGAAGCCACTAGTAATCATAGCTATAATTAGAAGAGAATATTCAGCATAAGCAAATCCTACAAATCCAAATACAATAACCTTTATGAAATGTTGAATAGTCATTAAAGCAGAATGAGTTGCTAGATGTTTAATTGGCTCTAACTTCATAGTTTTAACCATTCCTGCTACAACAGTTCCAGAAGCGCCAAAAAACATAGTTAAAAAACCTGTGAAAACCCCTCCAAACAATACATGAGTGGCACCTATAGCCGGTATTTTTCCAAAAACAGACCATAAGATAAAAACCCCAACAGCTAATTGAATTAACCAAGGCTCTATTTGAATAAAAAGTGAACCTCCAAGTGTGGCACCTAAAATGGTACCTAAACAAAATGGAATTAATGGTCCTGTTTTTATATCTTTAAAAAAAATTATTGCCCTTCCCATATTAGATCCTATTTGAACTATTCCATGTATAGGAAGCAAAGCAATAGGAGGCAATTTAAGCGCAAGCAATCCTAATAATATTGCGCCGCCTCCAATTCCAAAAGCAGCACTAACAAATGAAGTAATCATACTAGCAATAATAAGAAAATAAATTGTAAATTCAGATAGTTCTAAAGGCATATTTATACTTTTATTTCTTTAATGCATGAGGAGGTGGCATAAAATAACGAGGCATTTCACCTACTGAATTGACATCGACTTCAACTAGAACTGGGCCTTCAAATTTAACAGCTTCGTCTAAACTCTTTTCTAACTCATCAGCTTTCTTAATTTTCTTATATTTTATTTTCGCTACTTTAGATAAATCTTCAAAATTTGGACCTATAAGGTCCGCAAAAAATTTTCTTCCTCCATACATACTTTCTTGTATATGCTTAATTACCCCATAACCTTGGTCATTCATAACTAAAAAAACAACATCACAATTGGTTTCTGCAGCTGTCCATAAATCAGGAAGGTTAAGCATAAACCCTCCATCACCACACATAGCTATGGTTTTTTTACCTTTACTACCAATTGATGCTCCAATTGCTAAAGCCATTCCAGGACCAATTGCGGCACCAACTGGATATATATTTTCTTCTGGAGAAGTTATCGGCATTAAACGATTGCCCCACATACTATTTGATATAGTTACGTCCCTTACCCATCTTCCGTTTTCTGGCAAAACTTTTCTAACAATTTCTGGGAAGTTTTTGTAAGCTCCAAGAGTATTTTTATATTCATGAATGATTTTCATTTTCAAATCATTAACTTCTGATACCCATTGATCTTCAAGATGAAGCTTGCCAGACAATCTAATTATTAGTTCATTTAATACTTTCTTTGCGTCACCACAGTGAAAATGGTCAGTGTTATATGTTCTGTTTTGTGCGTTTGGATCAATATCAATTTGTATAATATTTTGAGGTAATTGAAGAGACATATCTCTAGTTTCATGACCTCGTAATCTACTTCCAACTACTATCATTAGGTCTAGACTTTTATAAAAATCTTCAATTAAAGGAACGGCATTGAATGCACCAAGACACATTTTATTTTCTTCAGATATCACGCCTCTGCCTTGAGTGCTGGTAACAACTACAAAACCCATATCAACAAATTGTTTTATCTCCTTTTTTGCATATTTACCTCCATTACCAACCCATAATATTTTTCTTTTGGAAGACAAAATTAAAGCTTCCATTTTATCAATAGAAGAGGTGTCACCTATTTCTAGATTAATAATTGGTAATTTGATTTGATCTAAATCTAATGGTCTTTCTATATTTGTTCTTTGAATATCGATTGGTATTTCTACCGATACTGGCCCCATTGGAGCAGTAAGAGCTATCTCCACAGAATCTTTAAGCTTTGTAAGAGCTTCTTCAGCATTGTTAATTCTTATAGCTTTTTTAGAAATAGATTGAAGCATCCCTAATTGATTTGGAACGTCATGGACTGTTCCTTGATTTTTATCTAAGTTACTTGTCGCTGTTTGACCAGTAAAGTGAATGACTGGCGAACCAGCAAACCTAGCCTCAACAATTGAACCCGCAGCATTTGCTGCTCCAGGGCCTGTGCTAGTGAATACAACTCCAAGCCCATTTACAGATCTGGCATACCCATCTGCCATATGACCAGCACCCATTTCACCTCTAGCTGGAATCATTCTAATAAAATTGCGCCTCCCAATTGCATCCAGCATTGGAATATTATGAACTGAGACAACTCCAAATACATTTTCCACCCCATTTAAATGTAAAAATTCTGCAACTAAGTCCCCTACATTATAACCAGCCATAATATGACCTCCATGTGATTTAAATAATAAACTAGTTAAATAATCTTACATTATGTTTTAATGTTATGTAAAATATTAAAAAATAGTTGGCGTTAGATAATGGAAAAAATAGTAAGCCCTAAAGTCTTAAAATCTTGGTTGTCAGATAATCAAGAAATTGCATTTATAGATGTAAGAGAAATAGGACAGCATACCAAGGGACATCCATTATTTTCAATTTCAATACCTTATAGCTCTTTAGAATTAGATATAGAAAATCTTATTCCTAATAAAAATACAAGAGTAATTCTTATAGATAATAATGATGGCATTTGTATTTTAGCTTATAAAAAAGCTTCGAAACTTGGTTACATAAATATTTTTATTTTAGAAGGTGGTATCCAAGAATGGACAAAAAATGGTTACGAATTATTTGACGGTATAAACGTTCCGAGTAAAAGCTTTGGTGAACTTATCGAAAAGCATTTTCATACACCATCTATTACAGCTCAGGAATTATTCCAAAAGCAAAAAAATAATGAAAATTATGTTGTGATAGATGGTAGGCCACTTGAAGAATATATAAAGATGAGCATTCCAAATAGTATCTGTTGCCCCAATGCTGAGTTAGCGTATAGAGTTTCATCATATGTTATTGACAATAAAACAGAAATAATTATCAATTGTGCAGGTAGAACAAGATCAATAATTGGAGCACAAACACTTATTGATTTTGGAATTAAAAATAATGTTAAAGCTTTAGAAAATGGTACCCAAGGATGGTTTTTGTCTAATCTTGATTTGGAATATAATAAAAATAATTTTTTAGATATAAGCCCTAATGAGATAGAATTTAAAAATTTACAAAATCAAATTTTTAAATCAATAAAAAAGAATAATATTGATTTAATTGATATACCAAAAGCTCAAGAATTAATTCTTGATGAAAAAAGATCTACTTTTATTTTTAACGTTACTAACTCTAAAATGGATAAATATTTAGACCCACTTATAAGACACGTTCCAGGTGGACAGCTTGTACAAGCTACTGATAAATATATAGGTGTTTGGAGATCAACATTAATACTTGTTGACGATGGAGATTGTGTTAGGGCTGGAACAACTGCTATATGGTTAAAGAAAATGGGTTTTAATGTATTTATTTTAAAAGACAGCTTATCACAAACTAGTAAATTAAAATTTAATACTGAAGTGTTTTTTAAGTCAGGTAAATTAAATATTTTAGAAACAGCAGATTTAAAAAACCAACTAAACACTACTTTTTACGATATTCGGTCGAGCAAAGATTTCATAAAACAAAGAATTAAAAATTCTATTTGGTTAAACCGTAGTAATTTTCACAAAGAAAATATTAAAGAAAATGATCAGATACTTCTTATTACAGACAATTACGATAAAGCTGGCTTAATAGCTCAAGATATTAAAGATCTAAATTTAGGATGCTCAATAAAAGTGTTTAAATGGAATGAACATGAATTAAAAAACCTTCCTAACTTTTTTGATCAAGAATTAAAAATACTTTCAGATAATGACTGTATCGATTTTAATTTTCATACATACCAGCGCCATGAAGGAAATAAAAGTCATGCAGAGCAATATCTAAAATGGGAGATAGATTTAATTGATAGAATGGACACACAAGAGTTAAAATTTTTTAGAATATTTTAATTAAATTTTATACTTACTCATTTCATTTTAGTGACTGATAATTGCCTTAAAAGCTTTAAATTAATCGTTATATTTTGATAATTTTTCTTAAAAGTTTACTGCTTAAATTCTTTCAATTAGAATAATTAATGATAATCTTTCTTTTTAGGATAAATAAATGTCATCATCTTTAGAAGTTAAAGAAAACCCCTTGGTTGGCGTTCGTGTTATTGAACTTGGCCAAATAGCTGCAGGACCATTTGCATCTTCTCTCCTTGCAGATCTTGGAGCTGATGTCATTAAAATAGAACGCCCTGACGGAGGTGATGGAATGAGGCAATGGCCTCCCCTAAATAAGTCAGGTAAAGGCAGTAACGGATATAGTGAAAACTTTTTATCGGTTAATCGAAACAAAAGAAGCATAACACTTGATTTAAAAAATATTGATGACGTAATTATCTTAAAAAAGTTAGTGTCTAAAGCTGATATCTTAATTGAGAATTATCGCCCTGGAGTTTTGACTAAACTTGGTCTTGGTTATGATGACTTAACTAAAATAAATAAAAAACTAATCTATTGTTCTATCTCTGGCTACGGTCAGACTGGTCCGTATTCTACCAAAGGCGCTTTTGATGTCACAGTACAAGGTATTTCAGGGATTATGAGTGTTACTGGCGAACCTGGTACATCCCCTGTGAAATGTGGTGTCCCAATCGGTGATTTTTGCTCTGGTCTTTATGCTGGTTTTAGCATTCTGGCAATGTTAAGAAATGTAGAAAGAAAAGGTATTGGCGCTCACATAGATTGTTCAATGCTTGGAAGTTTACTTGGTATATCTGCGCTTCAAACCAGTGAGTATTTTGGAAATAAACTACCACCACAACGTCTTGGATCAGCTCATCCAAGGAACGCTCCTTACCAGGCCTTTGAAGCAGCAGATAATTATTTTATTATTGCAGCAGGTAATGATAAACTTTGGGAACAAGTTTGTGAAGCTGTAAAAATGCCTGAGCTAAAAACTGATGAACGTTTCACTACTCAATCTAATCGAGCTAAAAACCAAAATAAACTTGTTGAGATTCTTGCGCCCATTTTTAAAAAATCAAATGCTGCACATTGGTTATTTGAAATGGACAGTAGAGGAATTCCTTGTGCACCAATAAATAACTTTTCTGAAATCTTAAAAGACCCACACGTAAAACACATGGATCTAATTAAACCTATAAAATTAAAAAATGGAGGTAAAAGTTATACTATTGCTTTTCCTATAAAAATTTCAGGGGTTGATACTACAAATATAATTGCTCCACCTGAACTAGGAGAGCATAACGACGAAATTATTGCTGAATGGCTTGAATAAAAGAAAGATTAAAATGTTAAATGATTCTCAAAAACTTCCTGTTATAATTAAACACGAAGAATATGTTACCTCACTTTGTTTAAATGAACCAGATAAGCTAAACGCGCTTGATGCTGAAATGGTTGAGCTGATGATTTTAGGACTTGGAGAAGCTATTGATAGAAGATCAAAACTTGTAATAATTAGAGGAGAAGGTCGTGCCTTTTCAGCAGGGTTTGATTTGAGTAATATAAATAAACAAAGTGATGCAGATCTTTTATATAGATTTGTTAGAATTGAACAACTTTTACAACTTTTATATCAACTACCAATTAGCAGTCTGGCGCTGGTTAAAGGAAAATGTTTTGGTGCAGCCGCTGACATAGTATCAGTTTGCAAGCAGCGGATTGCATGCCCTGATTCTAGTTTTCGTATGCCTGGATTGCAATTTGGTATTGTTCTTGGTACACGCCGTCTCTCAAATCTTATTGGTAGTGACAAAGCTAACGAGTTTCTTGAAACATCAAAAATATTCAGTGCCGATGAAGGTTTAAAAAGTAATTTTTTAACAGGCATCTATCCAGAAGAAATCTGGCCTGAAAAAATCCAAAGTATTACGAAAAATGCCGCTAATCTTAGCTTTGAATCTAAACTTAATTTATTACAAGAAATAAGAGATGACAGTCAGCTTGATAACGACTTGGCAGCACTTGTAAGATCAGCTGTCAAGCCAGGCTTAGCTAAAAGAATACAAGAATTTGTAGAGACTCAAGTTAAACAAAAAACATGATATAAAGCTCAAAAAATAACCTTATTTTTCTTAACTATTTATAGCTTTTATATTAGATCTTTTTATATTGTCTAAATTTACACCTTCAATTCTTAATAATCTAACTGGATCTTTTCTTACAGGAGAATGGACGTGACCTACTCCATAAAAGTGAACATCGCCAGGTTTCATTATATAAGTTTTACTTGCTTTTACATAAATAGTTTCATCATCTTGTTGATCTTCTAAGATGTCCCAATCAGTCATCTCCGTCTCACCTTCAGCTTGTCCATAAACTGCCCAACTTGATCCATGATCATGAGGAAAGCCAATTGCTTCTGTATCATAGACATGACCACAAATACAGAACCCAGAATTATTATCCTCATAAAGAACTTTTCTTGGGTTCTCGCCTTTTGCTCTGTTTGGAAGATTATCAGGCGCAAAATTTTTGTCCATTAAGGCTTTTGCTACAAAATAACATATTTGGTCTGATCCATTAGGAACACCATCCTTCTCGATAATGCTTTTAATATCCTCAGCTAATTCGTCTAGCGTATATGGCATTTTTTCCTCCTAAAACTAAACATATAATATATCTTAATTTTTATTTTCCCCAACGCAAGGCTATAGGGTTATATTTATTTGCTAATCTTATTAACCCCTTTTTGGTTTTTTCTTCTAAGGAAGGAATAGGATGCCTACAAAAATCAGATTTTATAACTCCACCCTCTTTCATTATTACTTTTGTACCTCTAAAACCACATTGTCTGTTTTCATAATTGATTAGAGGTAAAATATTATCATATTGTTTTTCCGCCTCTTCAATTTTTCCATCTAAAAAATCTAAAACAACCGGCCTAATGAGATCTGGGTACATTGCCGAACTCATATTACCAGTTGCGCCAGCTTCAAGGTCAGCAAATAAAGTTATACCTTCTTCACCATCAAATGGACCCTCAATATATTGCTTGCCTTCTTTTATAAGAACTCTTAATTTTGCTGCTGCTTGTGCGCATTCAATTTTAAAGCATTTAACCATTTCTATTTCTTTTGCCATTTTAATCAAAAGTGGCACAGATAAATCAACTCCAGATAATGGAGCATCTTGAACCATAATAGTCACCCCCGCTTCACCTACTTTAGAGAACTGTTCAAAAGTTTGATCTGGAGTACCTTTCATTAATGCACCATGATACGGAGCCATCATCATTACCATTTCGCCACCTAATTCTTTGACGAGCTTAGCTCTTGAAAAAGCAATGTCTGTAGAAAAATGACTTATAGTTGTAATTACTGGAACTCTTCCAGACACGTGCTCTATACATAACTTAGTGAGTATTTCTCTTTCATCATCGGAAAGAAGGAATTGTTCTGAGTAATTTGCTAAAATACAAATACCATCAACATTTTGATCAATCATACAATCAATGATTCTTTTCATACCATCTTTGTCTATTTCTCCATTTGGACTAAACGGCGTTGGAGCCACTGGCCAACAACCTTTAAATTCATTACTAACCATTTTTATTCCTTCTAAGTTATAGTATTTAAAAATTCTAATTACATATTATCATTTTGCCAAGTATCTAAAGTAACACCTTCATCTCTTAATTTATTTTTTTGGATTTTACCTGTCTGAGTTTTTGGAAATTCATTCATTATTCTTATATATTTTGGTATCGCAAACTTAGCTAAATTTATTTTAGCTTTTTTTAACAATTCTGAAAAGTCGATTATATGATTTTCGTTTAGCATTAACGCAACCATAACTTCATCTTCCATGCCTTCTCCCCCTTTTGCTGGAATGGCATATGCAGCAGCTTCGGTTATATATCCTATTTCCAAAAATGCTTGTTCAACTTCGTAGGAAGATATATTTTCACCTCTTCGTCTAATACAATCTTTTATTCTATCAACAAAGGTAAAATACCCTGATGGCTCTCTTATACCAGCATCACCAGTGTGAAACCAAAAGTTTCTCCAAGTCTCTAAAGTTTTTTCAGGCATTCCCATGTAACCTGACATAAAACCAAATGGTTGTTTTGGTCTAACCATAATCTCACCAACTTGCCCGTCACTTACACTAATATCTTTTTCAGTATCTCTTATTTCTACTTCAAAATATTTTTCATACACCTTCCCACATTTGCCATATCCTTCTTCATTTTTTAATCCATATATTGGAATATTCACTTCTGTCATGCCGTAAAGTGGTAAAACGTCTTTTACACCAAACCTATCTCGAAAAATCTTCTCAGGTTCATAAGGTAAAGGGGCTGAGCCTATGAGGATTAATTTATGATCTTTATCAAATTTAGATGGAGGTTGAGCCACAACAAAAGCTGCTATTGCACCTAACATATTTGTATGAGTTACAGAATATTTTCTAATATCACTTAGCCAATTTGAAGCAGAAAAACGATTTCTAATGACAGCTTTTGCGCCTGTCATAATACAAGCTAGAAGCTGCATAAACAATCCATTTGCATGAAATAATGGAAGTGAAATATAAAATATATGGTTATGATTTAAGTTATAATTATCTATTGTGCCTACAGCAAATAAAACACAATGTGCATTTGGCATTAAAACTCCTTTAGAAGGACCTGAGGTACCACTAGTAAACATTGCGCAAACTTCATCACTAGGTTTACCTTTATAAATTTCATTTTCACTTATTAATTCTTTAGAAATCATATTTAAACAACTAAGAGTAGTTACGTTAGTTATTTTAGCTTCAGTCAACTCTTTTACTTCTTGAAAATATGTTTCATCTACAATTACAAATTTAGATTTAGCAACTTTAATTTGATGAACTAAAACACTTCCTCTAAGCGCCGTGTTTAAGGCAACAAACATTACGCCAACAAGACTAGATGCTAACCAATACGGAATGAATTCCTTTGGATCATCAATCATTACAGTAATTGTATCACCTAAGTTAAGGTTTAAACCTTTTAATATGTTGGCTTTTTCATAAACTTTGATTTTTAATTCATGAAATGTCCACTCAGGCCCATTAACAAAGGAAATGATTTTTTTTTCAGGATGGTTTGAACATTGAGTTAAAAAAATTTCTGATATCAACCAGTTATCAGAGTTATCAATCTTGGGATACAGGTAAGGGTTTTGTGAATACATTAATCAAAAATCATCCTATTCTAAATTAATATTCTGGAGTTTTTTTAGATATGAATGAATTATGGTATTTAATTCTTTTGGTCTTTCGGCTTGAAGGAAATGACCACAATCTAAAATGTGTAAATCACATTCATTTATAAGATCAACAAATTTCTTACCTGATTTTAAAGGTGTCATTTGGTCATATTTGGCTAATACAGCTAAAGCAGGGATATTGATTTTTTTTGAAGCATCTTTTCCATCAGTATATTCATTGATAGCCAACAGATCCAATTTTAGAGATGTTTCTTGGTTCATATTCATTATATTGAAACCTTCCCCAAAATGTGAATGACCAGGCATACTTTTAGTTGAAAATGCACCATCTTTACCATGACCCCAAGTAACCATCATTTTATACGCTTTTTTGATATTATTTGAAGCAAGATCAATTAAATAATCATTAACTGGAATTTTATTTGATCCGGCAATAAAAATTATCCCCTTTAATAAATTAGGATAGTTTTGATTTAACTCTAACCCGACTAAACAACCCTGAGAATGCCCTAAAAAAACTACGTCATTAACTTTTAATTCTTTGATTAAATCATAAACCCATTCAGCATTCTCTTTAATAGATATACATGGCTTTCCTTCTGAAAACCCATGGCCTGGCATATCTGGGACTATTACAGAATAACCTTTATGTGCAAAATATCTTGCTTGTTGAACAAAACTTAAATGATTTTGACCTGACCCATGAATAAAACAAATGGTTGTTTTATTCTTGTCTAGTTTTTTCCCACCTGTTCCAATATATGTTTTCTCACCTTTAAAATTTATAAACATTTGGTAAAACTCCTATTTCACAAACTTCGATACAGCACGAAACCCTTTATCAAAATCCTTTTTAATGTCATCTATATCTTCTAAGCCTACCGACAATCTAATCATATCTTCAGTAAGACCTGCTACTTTCATAGCTTCTGAACTCAAATGAGAATGCGTTGTACTACCTGGATGAATTAATAAAGTCTTCGCATCACCTACGTTAGCTAAATGCGATGCTAATTGAACGGATTCAATAAATGTTTGGCCTGCTTTTCTACCTCCTTTAATGCCAAAAACTATGACTGAACCTGATCCCTTAGGAAGAATTTTTTTTGCCACAGCATAATCAGGATGGCTATCAAGATCAGGATGCTTAACCCAAGCAACTGCCTCATGGTCTTTTAAGTAAGATAAAATTAGATGAGTGTTTTCCATATGTTTTTTCATTCTTAAGGGCAGTGTTTCTATGCCTTGCATAAGATGAAAAGCGTTTGTTGGTGATAAAGAAGGACCAAAATTGTACATGCCTTCTGCTCTGATTTTAGTTGTTAATGCTGATGGACCAAATTCTTCCCAAAAACTTATTCCTCCTAATGCAAAATGAGGCCCCGAAATAGTTGGGAATTTTTCTTTGTCTCCCCAATCAAAATTTCCACCATTTACTATAGCACCACCGATAGCTATTCCGTGACCACCAAGCCATTTAGTTAAAGAATGAATAACAATATTTGCACCATATTTAAAAGGTTGCATTAAAAAGGGAGTGTTAAAAGTTGCGTCTAAAACAAGTGGAATACCTTTTTTTTTACATATTTGAGCTATAACAGGAACATCCATTATATCTAACCCCGGATTACCTATTACCTCCCCAAAAACCATTTTTGTATTAGGTTTAATTGCGGCCTCAATTGCTTTTGGATCATTGGGGTTTACGAAATCAGTTTGAACACCAAATCTAGGCATTGTGTGTTCAAGTAAATTTATGTTTGCCCCATACATTTTACTTGAAGCAACAATATGATCGCCGCTACTGCATAAAGCAGTAACAACTAGGTGCATAGCAGCCATTCCACTTGCACAAGCAACCGCACTTGTTCCACCTTCTAATGCAGCCAGTCTTTGTTCAAGAGCTGAAACTGTAGGGTTTGATATTCTTGAGTATAAATGTCCTCCAACCTCCATATTATAAAGAGCAGCAGCGTCTTCAGTATCTTTAAAAACATAAGAAGTTGTCTGGTAAATAGGAACTGCACGAGATCCTGTTTCTTTGTCTGGTGTATGACCTGCGTGTAACGAAAGGGTATCAAACTTATAATTGTCGCTCATAATATTTCCTAATTTAAAAACTGATGTTTTATATTTATACTCTTTAATATAATCATATTCTATTATCTTCTCTGAGTGTTTTTCTAATTATTTTTCCAGTGGTAGTCATTGGTAGTTCATTAATAAATTCTATCATCCTTGGATATTCATGCGCAGCAAGTTTTTGTTTTACATATTTTTTAATATCTTCTTTAATTTTTTCATTTTGACTTATTATAAGTCCCTTATTTTTAGGAATTATAAAAGCCTTAATTATTTCACCTCTAAGTTTATCTGGAACTCCGATTACAGCAACCATTTCAACCTCTGAATATGATAATATGCAATCCTCAACTTCACTTGGTCCAATTCTGTAGCCTGAACTATTTATTATGTCATCTTCTCTTCCCTTAAAGTATAAATAATCCTCATCATCTTTATATGCATAATCTCCAGTGTGCAGCCATCCATCAATAACTTTTTTCTTTGTTTCCTCATCATTATCCCAGTATTTTAAGAAAGCAACAGGAGTATCATATTTAACAACAATCTCTCCATCACATCCTTCTTTTGAAATAAATTGGTTATTTTTGTCCATCAATTTAACTACATGACCCGGAACAGGTTTTCCAATAGATCCTTGTTTAGAATCCATTAGAGCTCCATTATTTGAAACTGTTAAATTACATTCCGTTTGTCCATAAAATTCATTGATTCCTACACCTAGTATTTTATTTCCCCATTCTAGCAGCTCTTCTCCTAGAGCTTCTCCACCTGAACCAACTGTCCTTAAATTTAAACCATTAATATTTTTAGAAAGATTCACAGCTTTCATCATTTTTAATGCTGTCGGTGGTAGAAATGTATTTCTAACTTTAAATTTAGACATTAAATGAAAAGCAAATTCAGGATCAAACTTTCCACTTCTGTAGCTTATAACAGGTATTCCAAAGTGCCAAGCAGGCAGTAATACATCAAATAATCCACCAATCCATGCCCAATCTGCTGGAGTCCAGAACACATCCTGAACAGGGTCTAAAGAAGATAAAAATTCATGAGGCATTTCAACTCCAGGGATATGCCCTAACAAAGATTGATGGGGAAGAAGGGCTCCTTTTGGCCCTCCAGTCGTTCCAGAGGTATATATAATGATAGCTGGATCATTAGGCTTTGTTATTTTTGTTTTATAGTTAGGTGAAGCATTATCTAATAATTTTTTAAAATTAAAGGTATATCCTTCATGTTTATCTCCATTAACGCAAATTATCACTTTTAAATCTGGAAGCTTTTCATAAATTTCTTGAATTTTAATCAAAGAAATATCATCACATATTACTAAGGAAGCTTTGGAATTCATTAAACGATAATATAATGCTTCCGTTCCAAACAAACTAAACAATGGTATAGAAATCCGTCCTGACTTAAAACATGCCATATGACTTATTGCGGCTTCTGGACATTGTCCTAAGATAATCCCTACCCTCGCATTTGCTTTTAATTTAAAATAATCAAAAACATTTGCTAATTTATTGGCCGATATTTTGAAATCTGAAAATGTCCATTTCTCAATTTTTCCACTATCTAAAATATTTATTAAAGCCGTTCTATTTTGATATTTATCTTTATCTACAGTGTCAGAAGCAATATTATAATAATAAGGAATGTTCCATTTAAATTTTTCATATAAATCATTGTAATTTTCAAATCTTGGAAGCATTTTAACCTCAAAAAAATATAGATTAATTCTTATTACTTGTTAAAACTAGTTAAATTAATTAAAATTATTATAAACTAGTTAAATTTTAAATGAGAAAAATTTGAATCAAATAAACCCAATTAGATTAGATGATTGTTTTACAAAGGACAAAGATTTAGCATTAATGAATGGTGTTCAAGCTTTAGTTCGTCTTCTCATTGAACAAGCTAAATTAGATAAAGATAACGGATTATTAACCAAAGGATATGTAAGCGGCTATCCTGGCTCTCCACTAGGAACACTTGATTTAGAACTAGGTAGAGCAAAAAAACATCTAGAAAAATATAATATTATTTTTCAACCAGCTGTTAATGAAGAATTGGCAGCTACAGCTGCTTGGGGAACCCAAATGCTTGGGTTATATGATAGACCAGAAATCGACGGTGTTTTCTCAATGTGGTACGGGAAAGGACCTGGTTTAGATAGAGCTATGGATGCCCTTCGCCATGCTAATATGGGAGGCGTGGCAGCCAAAGGAGGAATGGTACTTGCTGTTGCTGAAGACCCAATAGGAAAGAGTTCTACTTTAGCATATCAGTCTGAACAATCTCTAATATCGGCAGGAATACCTGTATTTTATCCTGCAAACGTTGATGAGGTTATTCCCATGGGCTTACAAGCCTTTGCACTTTCTCGTTATGCAGGCATATGTGTCGGATTAAAAATTACTGGTGATACGGCGGATTCAAATGCAGTTATTGATCTAGGCTTAATTAGACCAAAGTTATTAAAGCTTGAAACTCCAATTAATGTACACGTAAACAGACATGACCCCGCTCTGGATAGAGAATCAGCTTTAATTAATAGACGTATTCCAGCAGCTAAAGAATTTATTAAAAATCACAAAATCAATAAAAATATATTAAACCCAAAAGAAAAAAAAATTGGAATAATTACGGTTGGCAAAGCTACTACAGAAACTATGGATGCTCTTGAACGGATTGGTGTTAAATCGCCTGAAGAACAAGGTATAGGTATGTATGCCTGTAAGATTCCTTGGCCCTTAATTAATCAAGAAATTATTGACTTTTGTATTGGATATGAACAAGTGCTTATTATTGAAGAAAAAGCAGGAATTGTTGAAGAACAAGTAGCTCATATTCTTTTTAATTATAAAGAACGGCCACTTTTATCTGGAAAGTTAGATGCTGAAACAAAAGAATTCCTCATTCCAAAAATATCTGAGCTTTCTAGTGATATAATAGCTGATTGTTTATTAAAAAAATTAGCTCCCAAGACTACAGAAAATGACAAGCCAAAAGTTAAAGCTCTATCTTTGGGTAACAACTTGCCGCCAGTAGCAACAAGAACTCCTTGGTATTGTGCTGGATGTCCCCATAACTCTGGGACTAAAACTCCAGATGATGAAGTGATAGGAATTGGTATAGGTTGTCATTCAATAGGTTATTTTCTTCATCCAGAAAAATTGACTAATTTTAGTCAAATGGGTGGAGAAGGAGGCCATTGGATTGGTAGAGCTCCTTTTTCAAATCAAAACCATACATTCCAAAATATAGGTGACGGCACTTATGCTCACTCTGGTTCTTTAGCAATAAGAGCAGCAGTATCTGCCAATGTAAATATAACTTTTAAAATATTATATAATGACGCTGTTGCAATGACAGGTGGACAAAAAGCAGTGGGTGGAGTTACCCCATGGGAAATTTCAAAACAATTATCTGCTGAGCGGGTCAAAAAAATATATGTAGTTTCAGACGAACCTGAGCAATTTAAAGAAACTCGTCTTTTTGCAGATGGTGTAGAAATATATCATAGAGATGATCTTATTAAGGTCCAAAAAGAGGTAAGAATAATTGAAGGCGTTACAGCAATAATTTATGTTCAAACCTGCGCAACAGAGCTAAGAAGAAGAAGGAAAAGGGGATTAGTTGCAGACCGTGAAATAAAAATGTTTATTAACCCAGATGTATGTGAAGGGTGTGGTGATTGTGCTGAAAAATCGAATTGTGTTGCGGTAAAGCCTTTGGATCACTTTGATGGAACTAAGAAACAAATTGACCAAAGTGTCTGCAATAAGGATTATTCTTGTAGCAAAGGTTTTTGTCCAAGCTTTATGGGTGTCACACTAGATAAAACGCCTCAGGTATCAATAAAAACGTACCCTAAATTACCTTCAAGCATAGATTTATTAAAAAAACCAAAAGAAAATTTAAGAGAAACTAAAAATATTATTATGGCAGGCATCGGTGGAACTGGTGTGTCAACCATTGCTGCTATAATAGTAATGGCTTCTAGAATAGATAATTTATATGCTCAATCAATGAATTTTACTGGCTTAGCTCAAAAAAATGGAGCCGTTACAAGCCAAATAAGAATTAGTAATAAAAAAACACTCTATAACAAGTCAGCTAGGTTGCCGAATGAAACAGCGGATTTACTATTGGGATGTGACGCTGTTGTTTCGGTTTCACCTTCAATAACTAGAACTTTGAACCCAAATAAAACAGTGGCTATAATAAATGGTAGAGTTGAACCTGTGGGTGTCGCAGGAGTTCATATTGGAACAGTTGTTGACGATCAATTGTTAAAAAAACATTTAGAGATTCATGTAAAGACTGAAAATATTAATTTTATTGACATGTCTAATTTAGCTGAAGCATTAGTTGGAGACACCGTATCTGCCAACATTATGATGTTAGGCGTGGCTGCTCAAAAAGGTTTCTTTCCAATAGAGCTGGATTCAATAGAAAAGGCCATAGAACTAAACGGTGTGGCAATCCAACAAAATATAACAGCTTTTAATTGGGGACGACTTTTAGCTGAGAATCCTAAAGAAGTTTTTAAAGCAGCAGGACTGTTGGAAAAGCCTTCATTAGAAAAGCCAATTAAGGATTACATAACAAGTTTTTCTAATATACTCAAAAAATATCATGATCAGAATTATGCTAACAAATTTGATGCGGCTGTAGCTTTGATTATTGATCGTGAATCAAATCTTTTTAATGATAAAACTAAATTACCTTTATCTAGAAAAGTTGCATTAACATTATTTAGAATTATGCGATATAAAGATGAATATGAAGTTGCAAGACTTCATACATCTGGAGATTTTGCTAAAAAATTTCTAAATGATAATAAAAATGCAAAATTAGAATATTACTTAGCTCCTCCTCTTTTTTCAAAAGTGGATAAAGAAACTGGTCATCTTAAAAAGCAACGTTTTGGACCATGGATTTTTCAAGCTTTTAAAATTTTGTCCTATTTTAAATTTCTTAGAGGTACTAAATTTGATATATTTGGATACACCTTAGAAAGAAAAAAAGAGCGTGCATTGGTTGAAAAAACTTTAACTACAATTAACAAGATTACAGAAAATATAGATGAACATAATTATAAAAAAGTTATAGAATTTCTTGAAATTCCATTATCAATAAAAGGATATGGACATGTTAAAGAAAAGAATATGAAGCTTGCTGAAACCCAATGGGAACAGTCTCTAGAAAAGCTTTTCAAGAACAAGAATTTTAAAAAAACTGGTTAAAATCTAAATTAACTTAGCTTCTTCTCTTAATTTAAACTTTTGTATTTTACCGGTGCTTGTCTTAGGCAATTCTACAAAACAAAAATACTTTGGCACTTTGAACCCTGCCAATAAAGATTTACAATGATTTTTTAAATCTATTTCATCCACTGAAGATTTATTTTTTAACTCCACAAAAGCGCAAGGAGTCTCTCCCCATTTTTCATCTTCTTTTGCTACAACAGCTACTGCTAAAACATCAGGATGCTTATATAGCGCATCCTCAACTTCAATAGAGGAAATATTCTCTCCTCCAGATATTATTATATCTTTAGACCTGTCTTTAAGTTGAATATATCCATCAGAATACCAGACGCCTAGATCACCAGTATGAAACCAGCCTCCTTCAAAGGCTTCATTAGTAGCTTTTTCATTTTTTAAATAGCCTTTCATTGTAATATTTCCTTTAATTAAAACTTCTCCTATTGTGACACCATCCTTTGGAATTTCTAGATTAGTTTCAGTATTAATTATTTTCATATTTTCTTGAACTGAGTAAACGACCCCTTGCCTAGCTTTTAATTTTGCTTGTTCAGATGGTTCTAAATCATTCCATTCAGGATGCCACGCACAGACAACCGCTGGACCATAAATTTCTGTTAATCCATAAACATGAATAACTTCAATGCCACATGAAGCCATCTTACTTAAAACAGCTTCAGGTGGAGGCGCTCCTGCAGTCATCATTTTAATATTTGTTTCAAGAGATATATTATTTTGCAATAAATGATCTGCTATCATTTGCATTACTATTGGAGCTCCACACAAATGTGTAATTTTATGTTTTTGAAAAGCCTCTACAATTAAATTTCCTGAGGGCTGTCTCAAGCACACATGGGTTCCAGCTCTTTCGGTAATTGTCCAAGGAAAGCACCAACCGTTACAATGGAACATTGGAAGTGTCCAGAGGTACTTGGAATGCATTGGCAATTCCCATGTGAGAGTATTACCAATTGCGTTTAAGTAAGCTCCTCTATGATGATATACTACACCTTTAGGATTTCCTGTAGTTCCTGATGTATAATTTAAAGCTATCGAGTCCCATTCATCATTTGGTAATTCATGTTCAAAGCTATTACCGATAACTGCTTGAATTTCAGTCTCATAATCTAAACAATTCATTTTATTAGCAAAATCTGACCGTTTGTTACCAGCTATAAGATCTACAAATTCAACTAATATAGGGACATTAGTTAGGCCATTTAATGCGCTTTCTACTATTTTGCTGTACTCTGAATCATATATAAATAATTTAGCTTCACCATGATCAAGTATAAAATTAACCGTATGACTATCTAATCTGGTATTAATGGCATTGATCACCCTTGAACCCATTGGAATTCCATAATGACATTCCCACATGACTGGAATATTAGGAAGCATAACTGCTATAGTGGATCCAGAGATTATATTTGTATTATTTAAAAAATTTGCTAATGCATCACATCTAGAGCCAGCTTGCTCATAGTTTAAGCTATAATCTTTATATTCAACAGCTATATGCTTTGGAAATGTTTTTCTAGATCTTTCTAGAAAAGATAAAGGACTTAAAGAAGCATAATTTGCTTGATTTTTTTCTAAACCATCTTCAAATATAGACATTGATAATATCCTCCTGTTATTATTAATAATGGTATGATTTTATTTATCAACCAAGAATAATATTTTAATATTACAAAAAATTAAGATCGGATTAATTAATGCCTTATATATCTCCTTTAGAAGATACTAAATTTGTTTTAGAAAACTTATTACCTCCTCATAGTGATTTAGACAATTCTACGATTGATGCAGTTCTCGGAGAAGCGGGTAAATTAGCAAATGATTATCTTGCACCGTTGAATCATTATGGTGATAAAAACAATCCTATTCTAAGACAAGATCATGAAGTTGAAACACCTAAGGGTTTTAGTAAGGCTTTTTCAGAAATAGCTAAGGGAGGCTGGATAGGGGTTGCAAGTGATCCTACTTATGAAGGTATGGGACTACCTTTAAGAATGGGTGCTGCTATTAATGAATATTGGCATGGGGCAAATATGTCATTTTCTTTATGTAGCCTTCTTACTCAAGGACTAATTGACGCGTTTACCTTAGTTGGTACTGATGAAGAAAAGAATTTATATTTACCCAAGTTTAATTCTGGAGCTTGGACTGGTACTATGAATTTGACTGAACCTCAATCAGGGACAGATTTGGCTACGATTAGAACCAAAGCTGAACATGATGGAAATGAATGGAGAATAAAAGGTCAAAAAATTTATATCACCTACGGTGAGCATGACATGTCAGAAAATATAATTCATTTAGTTCTAGCTAGAACTGAAGGATCACCTGATGGTATAAAAGGTATTTCTACTTTTATTATACCTAAGTTTTTAAAAGACGAAGATGGTAAATACACAAAAAGAAACGACCTTAAATGCATTTCTATCGAACATAAAATGGGAATTAAAGCCAGTCCTACTGCTGTAATGTCTTATGGTGAAGAAAAAGGAGCAATAGGATATATGCTCGGCGAAGAAGGTAGAGGAATTGAGTACATGTTCATTATGATGAACAGGGCTAGGTTTGACGTAGGTCTTCAAGGCATGGCTATTTCTGAAGCAGCTCGGCAAAAAGCTCATGAATATGCAAATATGAGGATACAGGGCACTCCAATTAACCGTGAAAAAGGAACAGCAATAATTGGTCATGGTGATGTCAAAAGATTGCTTTTATCAATGAGAAGTTTGACAGAAGCCATGAGAGCGCTTGTCCTAGTTTCATCTGAAATCATGGAAAGAGCTCATGATGGAAACGTAGAAGCTAAAATTAAAGAAGCTTTTTTAATTCCAATAATAAAAGGTTGGTCAACAGAGTTAGCTCAAGAAATAACAAGTAATGGTGTCCAAATACATGGAGGCATGGGTTTTATTGAGGAAACAGGAGCTGCTCAATTTATGAGAGATGCTAGAATACTTCCTATTTATGAGGGCACTAACGCAATTCAAGCTAATGATTTTATATTCCGAAAAACTTTAAAGGATAATGGAACAGCGGCTAAATTATTCTTGGAACAAATGAAGGTCGACTGCTCTGAAAACCCAGAGGTTATCAAAATGATTGTATTAGCTTCAGAAACCTTAGATTTTGTTTTAAATAATAGAGATGATTTGGAATTACTCTCTTGTGTAAGTTTTGATTACATGATGGGGTTTGGTTATTTAGTTGGTGGATGGTTAATGCATAAATCAAAAACCAAAGCGAATACAAAACTATCTCTCAATTCTAAAAATGAAAGCTTTTTAAAAAGCAAAGTTATTTCAGGTGAATTTTATAACCTTCACATCCTTCCGAGAGTTTACACACATTTTGAAATAGTTAAAAAAGGTGCAAAAGTTGTTCAATTGACAGATGATTCTTATGTTTAACATATAAAGTATTAGAAAAAGAGAACGTTTATGTCTCTAATTAAGACATAAGTATATGAAAATAATCAATATTATTTTTTTTAAAATATATATAATTTTAAGTTGATTTTAAAGCGATTTTAGTTAGCCTATAAATATGTAGTGGGGGCTACTTATTTCTAAGTGTGATCTCATTATGTATATTTATTATTAAAGCGTATGTAGTTTTACTGACGATAAAATAATTAATTTTAACGTTGTTTATAGAGATTGAATTTAAATAAAACATGTCAAATTATCCAAATATAAAAACACATAATACTCTTCCTAAAATACTTCGTCATAGATCACAAACTATGCCGACAACTGTTTCCTTAAGAAATAAGGATTTAGGAATATGGAATGAAATTTCATGGAAAGAGTATAATGATAATGTATCTTATCTAGCTCTTGGTCTTTCTAGCAAGGGGTTTAAATTAGGTGATGTAATAGGTTTGATTGGTGATAATAAGCCTTCTTGGCTTTATTTTGAAATAGCTGCTCAAGCTGTTGGTGGTATGAGTTTAGGAATATACAGAGACACGTTAGATGAAGAAGTAGGATACTTGATTAATGCAGCTAAGGTAAACTTTGTATATGCAGAGGATCAAGAGCAAGTTGATAAGCTTCTTAGTATTAAAAGAACAAAAGCTAATAAAATAACAATTTTTTACGAAGATAGTCGTGGATTAAAAGAATTAAACGACCCTCATATTATTGATATGCTTGATTTAATTAATGAAGGTAAAGCAATAGCAAATAAAAATCCTGATAAATACGATAAATTAATTGATAAAATCTCTGATGAACAAGAAGCCATACTTTGTACAACTTCTGGAACAACTTCTAACCCTAAGCTAGCTATGTTGCCAGGCGGTAAATTTATTGAGCATGTAGTGAGATATTTGAACGTGGATCCTAAATCTGTTGAAGATGAATATGTTTCAGTTTTACCATTTCCTTGGATTATGGAGCAAACATATGCTGTGGGGTTTAACATAGTAGGCGGCATGAAAGTTAACTTTCCAGAAAGACCTGAAACTGCAATGGAAGACCTGCGCGAAGTTGGGCCAACCTTTATGCTAGGTGCGCCTAGACTATGGGAACAAATTGCTGCAGATATGAGATCACGTATTTTAGATGCACCAAAGATTACTCAATGGCTTTTTAACACTATGGTTGAAAGAGGGTTAAAAGCAGTTGATGAAGGTAGAAGAGATTTTCTTGCTGATAAATTACTTTTTTCTTCCCTAAAGGATAGACTTGGATTTAGTAAGGTTACATCTGCAGCTACAGGAGGTTCTGCGATTGGACCTGAAACTTTCAAGTTTTTTCTAGCTATGGGAATACCTCTCAGGCAACTTTATGGTCAAACAGAATTAATGGGTGCTTACACTTTACAAGATGTTCCAAAAGGAACAATGGATTGTGAGACTGTTGGTTTTCCATTCCCAGATTGTGAAATTAAAATTATGGACCCTGATCCAAATGGAATGGGTGAGATTATTACAAAGCACCCAAGCATGTTCTCTGGATATTATAATGATACTAAGGCTTTTAAAGATACCATAAAAAAAGGATGGATGCATACTGGAGATGCTGGTTTTATTGACGAAGATGGTAGACTTAATGTTGTTGATAGAGTTAACGATATTGCAGTAAAATCAGATGGAGTGAAATTTTCTCCTCAAAATATAGAAAATAAATTAAAGTTTTCGCCTTATGTTGGTGAAGCGGTTGTTATAGGATCTGAAAAACCATACCTAACTGCGATTATATGCATTAGATTTTCTATAGTTTCCAAATTAGCAGAAAAATGGCAATTAGCATTTACCTCATACACAGGTTTAACCGCTGATAAACAAATATATGATCTTATAGAAAGCGAAATTATTAAGGTTAATGAGAAGTTGCCTGAAAACACTAAAATTTCAAAGTTTCTCCTTTTATTTAAAGAGTTAGAAGCTGATGACGGTGAATTAACTAGAACAAGAAAAGTGAGAAGAAGTGTTATTAATTCCAGATATAAAGATATAATTAATGATCTTTATTCTGATAAAGATTTAGCTTCAATAAATACCGAGTTTACACTTGAGGATGGTAGAAAAAGTAAAATCAGTGCATCAATGGAAATCAGACATTTAATTGACACCAAAAAATTAGATATTAAGAAGACTAGCACAACAGCAAAAAAATCTAAAAAAGGCAATAAATAGATGAGCTTAGAAGATCTACAAAACGTTAAATTTGGCGAAAATGTAATTGAACTTAAAAATATAAGCTTAGCTTTTGGCGGAGTTAAAGCACTTACAGATGTTTCTTTTGATGTTAAAAAAGGTGAGGTATTTGCTATCATAGGTCCAAATGGTGCAGGAAAATCTTCAATGCTGAATGTTATAAATGGATTTTATAAACCAACGAGCGGTTTGATTAATTTTGCAGGATCAGACCGAAAAGAAATGGAACCTGAGTTTGCTGCTAAAAGTGGTATTGCAAGAACATTTCAAAATATAGCCCTTTTTAAGGGTATGAGCACATTAGATAATTTGATGACTGGGCGATTATTAAAACAAAAGCAAAATTTTTTAATGCAAGCGCTTTATTTTGGACCTGCTGAAAAAGAAGAAGAGATGCATCGTGAAAAAGTAGAAAGAGTTATAGACTTTTTAGATCTGCAATCCATCAGAAGAACTCCTGTTGGTTCTTTACCATATGGATTACAAAAAAGAGTGGAACTAGGAAGAGCTTTAGCAATGGAACCAGAAATTTTACTTCTAGACGAGCCTATGGCTGGAATGAACGTCGAAGAAAAACAAGACATGAGTAGATTTGTTCTTACAGTTAATAATGAATTCAAAACAACCATAGTTTTAATTGAACATGATATGGGTGTTGTTATGGATATTTCAGATAGAATAGTTGTATTGGATTATGGAAAAAAAATTGGATCTGGTTTTCCTCAAGAAATTAGAAATAACAAAGCAGTTATTGATGCCTACTTAGGAGTATCAGATGATTAATAAGGGAATTGTTTTATGAGTGTTGATTTACTAAATTTTATTGAAACCGTTCTCAATGGATTAATGTCGGGTGTGATGTATTCTCTTGTTGCTCTTGGATTTGTTTTAATATTCAAAGCTTCAGGTGTTTTTAACTTTGCACAAGGTGTTTTTGCTCTTTTTGCAGCTTTAACATTAGTCGGTTATCAAACTGGTCAGGTACCTTTTGCTCATTTGATTAATGAACTTTTTGGAACAAATTATCATCATTGGTATGCGTCTATGCCAAATTTCTTAGCAATAATTCTAACGATGATAACCATGATAGCCTTGGCATGGATAATAGAACGGCTGGTTCTTAAACACTTAGTTAATCAAGATCCAATTATTTTATTTATGGCAACAATTGGACTTGCTTTCGTATTAGAAGGTATTGGTGATTTAATGTGGGGATCAGATGTCAAAGTATTAGATGTTGGTATCCCAAGTGGTGGTTCAGAATGGCTTGAGCAGGCTACGATAGGGCTTGCTAGTGAAGGAAGTGACTATTACGGGATGTACATAGATGTTCTAAATGTATGGGCTACTGTAATAGCTGTGATTTTAGTTATATCATTAGCCATTTTCTCTCAATATACAAAAACTGGAAGAGCCCTTAGAGCTGTTGCAGATGATCATCAAGCAGCCTTATCAGTCGGTATTTCATTAAGATCCATTTGGGTTTTGGTATGGGGTATTTCAGGTTTTATAGCAATGGTAGCTGGGATAATGTGGGGAACGGAATCTGGTGTTCAGTTTTCATTATCACTTATTGCACTTAAAGCTCTGCCAGTGCTTATTTTAGGTGGTTTCACTTCGATCCCAGGAGCAATCATTGGTGGATTAATGATTGGTGTAGGTGAAAAATTAGCAGAAATATACATTGGTGGTTATTTTGAAACAGGTGCTTTAGAAAATTGGTTTGCGTACGTAATGGCATTAGTCTTTTTGTTATTTCGTCCACAAGGTCTATTTGGCGACAAAATTATTGAGAGGGTTTAAGATAAATGATTTATAAAGAAACAGGTCAATATAAGTCTTCATATAAGTCAGACCACGCTATTTTCCCTTTAATTCAAGATAAAATTGCTTTTGGTACTTTAATGCTTTTTGCTTTTCTTGTAGTGCCATTTTTTATTGATAGTTATTGGGAAAAAGCTATTTTAGTCCCATTTCTAATATTTTCATTAGCTGCAATTGGTCTTAATATCCTTACTGGATATTGTGGACAAGTTTCGCTTGGAACTGGTGGATTTATGGCTGTCGGTGCATTTTCAACATACAAAATAATGACCTCCTTTCCTGACTTAAATATAATGATTATTGTTCTTGTTTCTGGACTAATTACGGCAGCGGTTGGCATTATATTTGGACTACCTTCTCTAAGAATTAAAGGTTTTTATTTAGCTGTAGCAACGTTAGCATCTCAATTTTTTTTAGTATGGCTATTTAACAAAGTTCCTTGGTTTTATAATTACTCTGCTACTGGTCAAATCACTGTATCTGAAAGACTGTTTTTTGGTGTGCCTGTTACAGGTGCAACAGCACCTCCTTATGCAACATACTTGTTTTGTTTAATTATTGTTGTTGTTCTTGGATTTGCAGCTAAAAACATGATTAGAAGTAAGATAGGTCGATCATGGATGGCAATAAGAGATATGGATATTGCAGCAGAAATTATTGGGGTTCCACCCTTAAAAACTAAATTATCTGCTTTTGCCATAAGCTCGTTTTTTATCGGAGTTTCGGGCGCCTTATACTTTGCTGTTTTCTTAGGAGCTATTGAGGTTACAGAATCATTTGACATTATGACTATATCTTTTCCTGTTTTATTTATGATTATTATTGGTGGTCTTGGATCAATGTTAGGTTCATTTCTTGGAGCAGGTTTTATAGTAACGCTTCCAATAGGTTTAAAATTTATAATGGTAGATCTTATCGGTCTATCTGCCGTAACAGCTAAACACTTTGAAATAACCATTTGGGGATTTTTAATGATTGTTTTTTTAATTGTAGAGCCACATGGCCTTGCAAGACTATGGTCCATCACAAAAGAAAAATTGAGACGATGGCCTTTCCCCTACTAAATTTTATTTAGTAGATTTTTAAAACACTTCTCAGGGAGGAACTAATGAGAATAAAACAACTTATAGTTGGAATGACAGCAACTGTAATTGCTATTTCTAGTTATGTAGAAATTGCCGTTGCAGATCTTAAATTTCCAATGTTGGTCTACCGTACAGGTGCATATGCTCCCAATGGTATTCCTAATGCAGATGGCTTTGTTGATTATTATAAAATGATTAATGCAAGAGACGGTGGTATTGGTGGTGAAAAAATTATTCACCCTGAATGTGAAACCGGATATAAAACACAAGTAGGCGTCGAATGTTATGAAAAAAACAAAAAAGATGCCATGGTTTTTCAACCAATGTCTACTGGTATTACTTATCAATTAATTCCAAAAGCAACAAGTGATGGAGTTACTGTTTATTCAACTGGATATGGTAGAACTTCAGCAGCTAATGGTAAGGTTTTTAAGTGGGTTTTTAATGCGCCAGTGACTTACTGGGATGGAGCGTCAATTGCTGTCAGACATGTATTAAAGCAAAATTTGGGTAATATAAAAGGTAAAAAAATTGCTCTTGTATATCACAATTCAGCTTATGGTAAAGAACCAATTAGAACTCTAGAAACACTTGCAAAGAAGCATGGTTATAAGCTAATGCTATTACCTGTTGACCATCCAGGTCAGGAGCAAAAATCTACATGGCTTAAAATTCGTAGGGCCAAGCCTGATTATATTTTAATGTGGGGTTGGGGTGTTATGAATTCAGTTGCTGTTAAATCTGCTGCATCTATTAAATTCCCTATGGAGAATTTTATAGGTATTTGGTGGTCTGGTTCTGAAAATGACGTTTTACCTGCTGGCCAAGGTGCCCATGGATATAAATCTTTAACATTTAATGCTCCTGGAACAAATTATCAGGTTCATAAAGACATCAAAAAGTATGTCCATGACAAAGGTGAAGCTTCAGGCGATGGTTCTCATTTTGGAGAAGTGTTATACAATAGAGGCCTTTTTCAAGCTATGGTTCAGGTAGAAGCTGCTGTTGTTGCTCAGAAAATACATGGTACTTCTAAAATAACGGCTGCTATGTATCGTGATGGTATGGAGGCTGTTGACCTTAATGCTAAAAGAATGGAAGAGTTAGGTTTTAAAGATTTTGCCCCTCCATTTAAAAACACTTGTGAAAACCACGGTGGAAGTGGACTTGCTGCTGTACAACAATGGGATGCAAAAGCTAAAAAGTGGAATATGATCACTGAATATATGTATGGTGATAAAGATGTTGTTAATAAGTTAATAGCTGAAGATTCTGCTCAATATGCAAAAGAGCAAAAGATAGCTCAACGTTGTAACTAAAAAAGTAGGGAGCTTAAAAATTTTAAGCTCCCCTTATAATTTTTAAGGTTAAAAATATGGATGATGTTAAAACGGTTAAAGATGACAATTCAGACGAAACTGAAAATATTTTAGTAGTTAATAATATTGAAGTTGTTTATAGCCACGTTATTTTAGTTTTAAAAGGTGTAAGTCTTAATGTTAAAAAAGGTGGTATTACTGCTTTACTTGGAGGTAATGGTGCAGGAAAAAGTACAACATTAAAATCTATATCTAATTTATTATCATCAGAGAGAGGAGAGGTAACAAAAGGTTCAGTTACTTTTGAAAATGAAGATATTCATGATCTTGATCCTTCACAACTTGTAAAAAAAGGTGTGATTCAAGTTATGGAAGGTCGTCATTGTTTTGAACATTTAACAGTTGAAGAAAATCTTCTGACTGGAGCTTATACTAGAACTAGTTCTAAAGAAGTAAAAGAAGATCTAGAACGTGTATATAACTATTTTCCTCGATTAAGAGATAGAAGAACCTCACAAGCAGGTTATACATCAGGTGGTGAACAACAAATGATTGCGATAGGTAGAGCTCTTATGGCTAAGCCAAGTATGATCTTGTTAGATGAACCTTCAATGGGTCTAGCACCTCAACTTGTTAAACAAATCTTTGAAATTGTTGCAGAAATCAATAAAAAAGAAGGTGTAACAATTCTTCTTGCTGAACAGAATACTAATGTTGCTTTACAATACGCTGAGTACGCTTATATCTTAGAAAATGGTCGTGTTGTTATGGAAGGCAGCGCTGAATCCATGAGAGACAATGAAGACGTAAAAGAATTTTATCTTGGTATTTCTGGAGAAGGTAGAAAATCTTTTAAAGATATCAAACAATATAGACGTCGTAAAAGATGGTTGTAAATATCAATGATAAGACAAATTTTTTTGATAACTTAGAAACAAGATCTGAAGATGAGCGAAATTCAAATCATTTAAATAAACTTAATTTATTAATAAATGCTGCTAAGAATAATAAAAACCAATCTATAAGATTAAATAGTGATCTTAAAGGATTAGACGATTTAGTCTCAATACCAGTTTCAAGAAAATCAGATTTAATTCTTGAACAACAGAAAAACCCACCTTTTGCCAACTTAAATGTTAGTGATATTAAGAACTTTGCCCATATTTATAGATCTCCAGGCCCTATTTATGATTTAGATGGTCACACGAAGGATTGGTGGAGATTTTCAAGAGCTTTACACGCAGCAAACATTGGTTATGGTGACATTGTTCAAAATTGTTTTTCCTATCATTTTACTCCTGCTGGTGCAATGTTTGAAGAAGCCGCAAAAATTTTAAAATGTACAGTTTTTCCAGCTGGTGGAGAGAATACAGATCTTCAATTAGAAGTAATGAATACCATTGGCACTACTGCTTATGTAGGAGTTCCAGATTTCTTAAAAATCATTCTAGACAAAGCTGATAAAAATAAAATATCTCTTCCTAGTTTAAAAAAGGCAATGGTCACAGGTGGTCCCCTTTTCCCAAATGTAGCTAAAAGTTTTAAAGAGCGAGATATACAAGTTCGCCAATGTTATGGAACTGCTGACTTAGGTTTAGTTGCTTACGAAGCAGCAGAAAATGAAGGTATGGTAATAGATGAAAATGTTATATTAGAAATTGTTAAACCTGGAACAGGAAAACCACTCAAAGATGGTGAAGTTGGAGAGGTAGTTGTAACCGTTCTTAATAATTATGAGCTTCCAATTATACGTTTTGCAACAGGTGACCTTTCAGCAATCCTTGAGGGTAAATGTTCAACTGGAAGGACAAACAAAAGAATTAAAGGATGGATGGGAAGAGCTGACCAAACTACAAAGGTAAGAGGTATGTTTGTACAGCCATCTCAAGTGAATAAAATTTTAGAAAATCTTTATCTTAATAATAAAGCTAGATTGATAGTAAGCCGATTAAATGAGAAAGATGAACTTCATATAAAAATAGAGGCAGATATTTCTGATTCTACAGAATTAAGCTCTATTAAAACAAAAATTTCAGAACAGATAAAAAATATTATTAATTTACGTGGAACAGTTGAAATAGTTCCTGTTAATAGTTTACCTAATGATGGAAAAGTGATAGATGATACACGTGATTTTGGAGAATAAAAATGATACTTAAAAATGTTAAAGCAGTTATTACAGGCGCGGGAAGTGGTCTTGGAGAAGGTACAGCAAGATATCTCAAGGAAAGAGGTGCAGAACTTTTATTAATCGACTTAAATGCAGAAGGTCTTAAAAATGTTGCTGGTGAAATAGGTGCTGATTATTTTGTTGGTGATGTTTCAAATGAAGAAGAGATGAAGAAGGCAATTGAAAATTTTGCTGGTATTAATTGTTTGGTTAATTGTGCAGGTATTGCAGTAGGAGCAAAGGTTGTTTCTAGCAGAGGTATGCATGATTTAGGGTTGTTTGAAAAAGTTTTAAAAGTAAATTTAATTGGAAGCTTTAATATGCTTAGATTATGTGCCGATAAAATGCAAAACAATGAACCTGATCATGAGGGTGAAAAGGGTGTTGTAATTAACACAGCTTCTGTGGCTGCTTATGACGGACAAATTGGCCAAGCTGCTTATTCAGCTTCTAAAGGTGGCATAGTAGGAATGACACTTCCAATTGCTCGTGAATTAGCTTCTAATGGAATAAGAGTTAATACAATTGCACCTGGACTTTTTGCTACTGCAATGCTTTCTGGTATGAGCGACGAAGTCCAAAAAAGCTTGATCGCAACCACTGTATTTCCAAAACGCCTTGGTACTCCACTTGAGTACGCCATGTTAGTTGAAAGTATTTTAACAAATGTACTACTAAATGGTGAGACTATAAGACTTGATGGATCTGTTAGGTTGGCCCCAAGGTAGATTGGAATTATTCTATTATGAAACGTAAACCAATGTATTTTGAGGACTTTACTGTTGGTTTAACCTTCACAACAGATGAAACTTTAATATCTAAAAATGAAATAATAGACTTTGCTTCAAAGTATGATCCTCAAACTTTTCATTTAGATGAAGAACTAGCTAAGGATGGGCCTTTTGGTCAGCTTACATCTAGCGGTTTTATGACATTAGGAAAATCTTTTACACAGATATTTAATACGGAAGTTTTTAATGGAACAAGCATGGGTGCTTGGGGACTTGATGAGTTAAGATGGACAAAACCAGTATACCCAAACGATATCTTAAAGACTAAAGTTGAAGTTTTAGAAACAAAAAAATCAAAGAAGAATCCAACTAAAGGTACAGTTAGGCTCAAACAAACAGTAACCAACCAAAACGATGAAATCGTAATGACTTGGATTTCAAATTCAATGCTTAAGACTAAAGAATAGATTACTAAAAATTTATTTACACAAAAGCTTTTATTGCAGCAATCATGGCAACCCCATAAATAAACATCCCTATCAACATTGTGTTTATAGTAAAACCTTTCATAAATGATGCTTTTGCCATTTGTGATGCATGAAAGATAAGATCAGGCCACGTGTAAGATACAAAATCACCTTGTGTAAAAATTACTTTAATTTTTCCATTTTCGTCTACAACTGGTAATCTTCTAAATCTATCATTTGACATAATTCTAAGCCAATCTAACACGTCATCATTTTCATCTGCCACTCTTGGATCAGGTGTCATAATTTCTTCTAATTTAGTAGTTTTAGGAGACATATTATTTCTAACTAATTTTTTTACAATATCTCTTTCTGTAACAATTCCTATAACTTTTTCATTATCGTCAATTATAACTACTGACCCATAGTTTTTTTCAGACATTACTTCAATTGCTTGAGAAACCTTATCTTTTTTTAAAAATGTAATAGGAACGGGTTTTGTTTTAAATTCTGGCCTGTCAATTAGCCTAGTGCCTTTTCGAATTTCCAATTGCTTACCTCATAATATATTTAATTTTATGTAATCATTATCATTATAATACATATTTTAAGAGAACATATAAAGAAAATTAAACGCTAAATCTTTATCCAACCTGCATATCCCTCGTCCATACTAAAAACATTGTGAAAACCGTTTTGTATAAAGAATTGTGCGGCAGATTTACTAGAAATACCATGATAACAATAAATTAAAATTGCTTCATTTTTATCTTTTTCTAACAAAAAATTATCAATATTAATGTCTTCAATATGTTGTGCATTTTCAATATGACCATTAGAGAAAGAATTATTATCTCTAATATCAATAATAGTTACATCCTCTTTCTTAAGAAGAGATTTAGTATCATCAATTGATATACATTGATAGCTCATAATTTATTTATAACGCCTCTATTATAACAGCTATTCCTTGCCCACCACCTATACACATAGTAGCTAAACCATATTTACCTTTACGTTTTCTAAGTTCATAGACAAGCTTAGTCATAATAATTGCACCGGTTGCCCCAACAGGGTGACCAAGTGCAATAGCACCTCCATTTACATTAACTTTTTCAGGATCTAAACCTAATTGATTATTAACTGCACACGCCTGTGCAGCAAATGCTTCGTTAGATTCCACCAAATCTAAATCTGAAACATTTAAACCAACTTTATCTAATGCCATTTTAGAAGCAGGAACAGGTCCCATTCCCATTTCATCAGGGTCAACTCCTCCAAAACCATAAGAAATTATTCTTGCTAGTGGATTACCCTTTTTTGCTTTAGTTTCGTTTGCTAGAATTAATGCTGAAGCTCCATCATTTATTCCTGAAGCATTCCCAGCTGTAACTACTCCATCTTTCTTAAAAGCTGCTTTTAAATTAGACAATATCTCAGAAGTAGTATTTGATTTTGGATGCTCATCAATTTCAAAAATATTAATACCTTTTCTTGTTTTAATTTCAATTGGTAGGATTTGATCTTTAAAAACCCCATTTTTGATTGCTGAACTTGCTCTTTGTTGACTTGTTAAAGCAAAATTATCTTGCATATCTCTACTAATTTGATATCGGCTGGAAATATTTTCTGCAGTAATCCCCATATGTCCATGTCCAAAAGGATCATGAAGTGCCCCCAACATCATGTCTTGAATTTTTCCATCGCCCATTTTAGAACCCCAACGAAATCCTTCAACTATATGAGCTCCATTAGACATAACTTCAACACCACCTGCCATAACAACTGATGCATCCCCTAATGCTAAAAGTTGGGCTGCGCTAACTATTGCTTGAAGTCCAGATCCACATAATCTATTTACAGTTAATGCAGCGGAACTTTTATTAAGGCCTGATTGAAGAGCAATCACACGGCTTACATACATATCTCTTGGCTCAGTATGAATCACATTTCCAAAAACAGCATGTTCAATTTCATCTGCATCATAGCCAGAACGATTTATAGCTTCTTTTGCAACCAAAGTTCCTAAATCTACCGGGCAAAAACTTTTTAAAGATCC
>CAZFKZ010000018.1:0-30934 GCA_964519035.1 uncultured Rhodobacterales bacterium
TTTGATTTTGATTTTGACTTGAATCTTGATAATTGTTTTGTTCTATAGAGTTATTTTGGTTTTGATTGCTTAATGAACTATCAGGCCTCATTCCTAACAAGGTTAATTCTCCTCTATATCTTTGAAGAACTACTTCAGTTGTATATTTTTCTTGACCTGATTGCTGATCAGTCCATTTTCTAGTTTGAAGTTGACCTTCAATATATACTGTACTTCCTTTTTTCAAATATTGTTCAGCTATTCTTCCTAAAGCATCGTTAAAAATGACAACTCTATGCCATTCTGTTTTTTCACGTTGCTCACCAGAAGTTTTGTCTTTCCATCGATCAGAAGTAGCCAAACTTAATTGGACAATTTTATCTCCATTTTGCATAGCTCTAATCTCTGGATCACGTCCTAAATTTCCAACTAAAGTAACTTTGTTAACACTTCCACTCATTTTAAACTCCACAGAAAAGAAAAATTAAAAATATAAAATATTTATAGAACAATATTCCTTTAAAAAAAACATAAATATAATCTTTTTGATTGACATTTAAAGTATCAAAGCTAACTAAATGTATAGTTATTTAGGTTTATTACAAGGATATAAAATACATGCCATCTTCCACTGAAACTAATCAATTCTTAAAAGTACGTGGAGCAAAAGAGCATAACTTACAAAATGTTGATATTGATCTTCCAAAAAATAAATTAATAGTAATGACAGGCGTTTCTGGATCAGGAAAAAGTTCTTTAGCCTTTGATACTATTTACGCTGAGGGTCAAAGAAGATATGTCGAATCTTTATCCGCATATGCAAGACAGTTTTTACAAATGATGCAAAAACCTGACGTTGAGTCAATAGAAGGCCTTTCCCCTGCTATTTCCATAGAACAAAAGTCAACTAATAAAAACCCAAGATCTACTGTTGGTACAGTTACAGAAATATATGATTATATGAGGCTCTTATGGGCCAGAGTTGGCATTCCTTATTCTCCAACAACAGGGCTGCCAATTGAAAGTCAAACCGTTAGCCAAATGGTTGATAAAGTTTTTGAAAAAGAAAATAAAACAAAAATCTATCTACTAGCACCAATTGTAAGAGGAAGAAAAGGTGAATATCGAAAAGAATTTATTGAACTTAGAAAAAAAGGCTTCCAAAGACTTAGAATTAATGATGAGTTTTTTGACATTGAAGAAACACCTACTCTAGATCGATACAAAAAACATAATATTGAAGTTGTAGTTGATAGATTAATAATTCAAAAAAACAATGAGCAAGAAAGCAAAGATTTACTTCAAAGACTGGCCGATTCAATTGAGATAGCTTTACAACTAACTGATGGTCTTTTGTATACTCTTGATGTTGATACTAATACTAAAGAGATATATTCATCTAATTTTTCATGCCCTGAGACTGGTTTTACTATTGATGAAATAGAGCCTCGCATTTTTTCTTTTAATAACCCCGCAGGTGCATGTAGTGATTGTGACGGCTTGGGAAACGCAGTAGCATTTGACGTTAACTTAGTTGTTCCTGATCAAAATATTACTTTTAGAGATGGCGCTATTGCACCCTGGTCAGTTAACACAAGTAAACTTTATGTACAAACTTTAGAGTCACTAGGTAGACATTATAAATTTAATATTGATAGTAAATTTTGTGATATATCAGATGATATTAAAGACAAGTTGTTATTTGGATCTGGTGAAGAAAAAATAGAGATAACTTATAATGACGGCACTCGTGTTTTTAAGTCCAATAAAGCATTTGAAGGAGTAATACCTAGTCTTGCAAGAAGGTTGAAAGAAAGTGAAAGTAAATGGGTAAGAGAAGAGTTAGGTAGATTTCAGTCAGACAAAGACTGTGCTAAATGTAATGGAAAAAGACTTAAGCTTGAAACATTAGCTGTTAAAATTAATAAAAAAGATATTGCAGATATATCTAGATTAACTATTGAAGACGCAAGAGAATGGTTTTTAAATTTAGACTCCATATTTAATGAAAATGAATTATCTATATCCAAGCAAGTTTTAAAAGAAATAAATGATAGATTAGGGTTTTTAACAAGTGTTGGTTTATCATATTTATCTATTTCAAGAAATAGCGGAACATTATCAGGTGGTGAAAGTCAAAGAATTAGATTAGCTAGTCAAATTGGTTCTGGTTTATCTGGAGTTTTGTATGTTTTAGACGAACCTAGTATTGGATTACATCAAAGAGATAATGAAAGATTACTGCATACTCTTCAAAAACTTAGGGATTTAGGAAACACAGTTATAGTGGTAGAGCATGACGAAGAAGCAATCTTAATTGCAGATCATGTTGTTGATATTGGGCCTGAAGCAGGAATAAACGGGGGCAATGTTATTGCTGAAGGAACACCTGAAGATATTAAGAATAATAAAGATAGTATAACAGGTAATTATCTATCTGGAGTTAGAAGTATACCAATTCCTTCAATTAGACGAAAAATTAATCCTAATAAAAATATTACTTTAAGAGGTGCAACTGGAAACAATCTTCAAAATATTGATGTGGAATTTCCACTTGGTATTTTAACTTGTGTTACAGGGGTATCTGGAGGAGGAAAATCAACGTTAGTAATTCAAACATTGCAAAAAAGTTTATCAAAAATATTAAATGGTAACAGTTCGATGCCAGCCCCTTATAGATCAATTAATGGAATCTCGCAAATTGATAAAATTATCGATATAGATCAATCTCCTATTGGTAGGACACCAAGATCTAATCCTGCAACTTACACAGGAGCATTTAATCATATAAGAGATTGGTTTACAGGCTTACCAGAATCAAAAGCCAGAGGTTATTTACCTGGTCGTTTTTCATTTAATGTTAAAGGTGGAAGATGTGAAACTTGCCAAGGTGATGGAGTAATTAAGATTGAGATGCATTTTTTACCTGATGTTTATGTTAAGTGTGATCAATGTAAAGGAAAAAGATATAATAGAGAAACGCTTGAAGTAAAATGGAAGGATAAATCAATATCAGATGTGCTTGATCTAACTGTTTCAGAAGGAGCTGAAATATTTAAAGCTGTACCCCTAATTAATGAAAAATTAGAAACATTAGAAAGAGTTGGTCTTGGTTATATAAAAATTGGTCAACGTTCGACCACCCTATCAGGAGGAGAAGCTCAAAGAATTAAGCTAGCTAAAGAGCTATCAAGGAAAGGAACTGGTAGAACCATTTATATTCTTGATGAACCTACAACAGGGTTACATTTTCACGATATTAAAAAATTACTAGAAGTTATTCAAGAACTTGTTGATAATGGAAACACAATGATTGTAATTGAACACAACCTTGATGTTATAAAGACTGCTGATCATATAATTGATTTAGGGCCTGATGGTGGTGATAAAGGAGGTTTTATAGTTGCTCAAGGAACTCCAGAAACTGTATCTAAAGTTAAAGAAAGCCATACTGGTCAATTCTTAAAAAAATTATTAAATAAAAAATAACATGAAAGATATTGAAAAAATTAATGTGATTGGTGGAGGTTTAGCAGGATGTGAGGCTGCCTACCAGATATCTAAGTTTGGTATCAAAGTTAATTTATTCGAAATGAGGCCTAAAATTAAAACTGAAGCCCATCAAACTAATTATTTAGGTGAGTTGGTGTGCTCTAATTCATTTAGATCTGATGATAAAGAAAATAATGCAGTTGGAGTTCTTCACGAAGAATTAAGAATTGCGGATTCTTTAATTATGAAAACAGCTGACTTAAATAAAGTTCCAGCAGGCTCAGCTCTGGCTGTAGATAGAGATAATTTTGCAAAAGAAGTAAATAACAAAATTACTAATAATGAAAATATTGAAATAATTAATGAAGAAATTAAATCATTAGATAGATTTAATAACGAAATAGTTATTGTTGCAACTGGCCCATTAACCTCAAACAAATTAACTGAGTGTATTAAGTTAAAAACTGAAGAGAAATCTTTAGCCTTCTATGATGCAATTGCTCCAATTGTTTATAAAGATAGCATTGATATGAAAGTGGCATGGAAACAATCAAGATATGATAAAGGTGAAGGAGACGATTACATAAACTGTCCACTTTCAAAAGAAGAGTATTATACATTTATTGAAGCAATTAAAGATGCCCCCAAAATGGAATTTAAAGAATTTGAAAAAACTCCTTTTTTTGAGGGGTGTATGCCGATAGAAGAAATTGTAAGAAGAGGTCCTGAAACATTAAGGTTTGGACCAATGAAACCAGTTGGTTTAACCAACCCTCATAAAGTTGAAGAGCCATATGCAGTAGTTCAATTACGGCAAGATAATTTGTCTGGTACTTTATATAATATTGTTGGCTTTCAAACGAAAATGAAACATAGCGCCCAAAAAGTTGTTTTTAAAACTATTCCTGGTCTTGAAAACTCTGAGTTTGCTAGATTAGGTGGTTTACACAGAAATACTTTTATTAATTCACCTAATATTTTAGATTTAAATCTACGTTTAAAAACATCTCCTAATATCATATTTGCTGGACAAATCACTGGTGTTGAAGGCTATGTAGAATCTTCAGCAATAGGTCTTATTGCTGGTTATGTTGCTGCTTTTAATTTCAAGAAACAAAATTTCAATCTACCACCTGAAAATTCAGCACACGGAGCATTATTAAAACATATAACTTTAAATGCTAACCCTGAAACATTTCAACCCATGAATATTAACTTTGGTTTAATGCCTGACATTAAGGAAAATAAATTACAAACTACAGCAAAAAAGAAATATATTAAAGGAAGAGAAAAAAAGAAAATACAGGCCATTGAAGCTTTAAACGCATTTACTAAATGGCATAAGTCTATAAATTATAATTAATCTCTCTCATATTCAGGAATATTAGCTTTATCTATAATTTGATCACCCTTATTAATATTAAAAAAAGTTAATATAGACACAGCAACGAATATTGAAGAAAATGTTCCAATCAAAACTCCCCAAATCATTGCTAAAGCAAAATCTGATAAAACTGCACCTCCAAAAAAGAAAATGATGAACAAAGCGATTAAAGTTGTAACAGAAGTCATCACAGTTCTAGAAAGAGTTTCATTAATAGATTTGTTATAAATAAAATAATGGTCTTTAGATTTATATCGTCTTAAATTCTCTCTTACTCGATCAAAAATAACAACTGTATCATTTATAGAATAACCTGCTGTTGTAAGAATAGCTGCGATAGTTGCAAGATTGAATTCTAATTGAAGTACAGAAAATAGTCCAACAGTTGAAAAAACATCATGTGACAAAGCAATAATTGCAGCTATAGAAAACTGCCATTCAAACCTAAACCATATATAAATCATAATGGCTAATAAAGCTAAACAAACGGCTAAAATACCAGAATATTTTAATTCATCTCCTACAACTGGACCAACAAATTCTGATCTTCTAATATCATAATCCTTCGATGTGATTTCTTTTACTTTATCAATAATTTTAATTTGATTTGATTCATCTCCGTCTTGCTTTTGAATACGAACTAAAAAATCTATTTCTTTACCAAATTTTTGGATTGAAATTTCCCCTACATTTAAAGAAGAAATTTTATTTCTCAAATCATCTATTTTTGCAACATTTAAATTTTTAGCTCTTAACTCAAGTAAAATACCTCCCTTAAAATCAATGCCATAATTCAAACTATTAAGAAGCAAACTAAGCAATGTTCCTAGTATAATTAATGAAGAAAATAAAAAAGCAACTTTTTTAAATTTTAAAAAATCGAAATTAGTATTTGATGGAATTAATCTTATAAGTTTCATTGTAGTAACCTTAAAATAAAATTTTATTTATATCTTTTTTCTTAATATAAAATAAAATAAGATACTTAGTTATTATTATAGCAGTAAACATTGAAGTTAAAATTCCAATCATCAAAGTAACCGAAAACCCTTTAATTGGACCACTTCCAAATGAAAACAAGGCTATAGCAGCAAATAAAGTGGTTAAATTTGCATCAATAATAGTTGATACAGCTCTTTTAAAGCCAGATTCAATTGCATCATAGATTTTTCTACCTGCATGAAACTCTTCTTTAATTCTCTCAAAAATAAGAACGTTTGCGTCAACAGCCATCCCCATTGTTAAAACTATCCCTGCAATACCTGGAAGAGTTAAGGTTGCCTGAATCATGCTTAAAAGAGCGATAATGAAAATAATATTACATGCTAAAGCAATATTTGCAAATACACCAAAGCTACCATATGTAACGAACATAAAAATCATAACAGCAATAATTCCTATAACACTAGCCAACTTTCCCGAAGCAATAGAATCACTTCCTAAACCTGGGCCAACAGAACGTTCTTCTAAGATAATCATTGGAACAGGTAATGCACCAGATCTTAAAACTAATGCTAAATCATTGGTTTCTTGAAGAGAAAAATTACCAGTTATTTGTCCACTTGAAAAAATTTGAGATTGAATAACTGGTGCGCTTACTACCTTACCATCTAAAACTATAGCGAAAGCCCTTCCAATATTTTTTCCAGTAACTCTTCCAAACTTTTTTCCACCTATTGCCGAAAGCTGAAAAGATACTGAAGGACTATTATTTCTGTCAAAACTTGAGTTAGCATCTTTTAGCATTTCACCAGAAACCATCACTCTTTTATTAATCATATATAATTCATTAGGGTTTTTGTCTTGTGGTATAATTACATAACCTGGAGGGGGAGTATCGCCTAATTCGATATCCTCAGTTGAAATAGATGGATGAGCTAATTGAAAGTTTAATTTTGCTGTTTTGCCAAGAAGTTTTTTAATACGACTTGGATCTTCAAGTCCAGGTAATTGAACAATGATACGATCAACACCTTGTTGTTGAATAGAAGGCTCATTAGTTCCAGTTTCGTCAATTCTTCTTCTAACAATTTCAATAGCTTGAGCCATAGTAGATTTAGTAATAGTTTTTTTATTTAATTCCGAAAAAGTTATAATAAAAAAATTTCCTTTTTGAGTTATAAGTAAGTTTTTATTAATTTTAAGAATAACTTTTTTTATTTTATCATCATCAGACAGATTTCTCTTTTCAAATGAAAGGTTATATCCATTTATGTTTAATTTTTTATAACCAATATTGTTTTTTCTAAGTCTTACACGTAAATCACTTTTCAAAGTTTCTAACTTTTCGGCAAAAACCACATCCATCTCAGCTTTAAGAAGAAGATAAGAACCACCTTTTAAGTCTAAACCAAGATTAATAACTTTTCCGGGTAAAAAAATTGGCGATTCTGGATTACGCATTTTATCAAAAAAGTTTGGCAAAGCATAAACAAAACCCAAGAAAACGCTTAAAGTAATTAAAACAGACTTGATATTTAATCTTTTTTTCATTAGTCAATCACTGAAAAGTTAATAATTAATAATAAATCATTTTTTAGATTTAGATGATATTTTTTTAACTGTTTTAGTTTTAGTTTTATTATCATCAACAGGTGGTTTAATTTTTTCATCACCTCTTACTTCAGAGATCATCTGTCTTGAGACCTCAACATTCACACCTGAAGAAATCTCAACAGTTACAGTTTCAGAACTGTCAATAGCCTTAGAAATAACACCTAAAATACCACCTGCAGTTAAAACTTTATTACCTCTTTTAAGGTTTTCAACCATAAGCTTATGTTGCTTAACTCTTTTTTGTTGAGGCCTAATTAATAAAAAATAAAAAATTATGAATATTAAAACAAAAGGAAGTAGACCTTGGATAGAAAAACCACCAGCTCCACCTCCAGCTGCTTGAGCAAACGCGTCTGAAATCATAAAAAACTCCTGAAATAAATTAATTGAAATTATATTTAGTTTATATAAAAAAAAAACTACAAAGACCATAGATAAATTTTAATTTGTATATATATTACAAATTATAAAAAAAAGGATTATTTATTATGGATGAGCAAAAAAGAGATGAAATTCTTGAAAGAATAGCAAATGCATTAGAAAGAATGGCTCCACCCGAAAAAAAAATAGATAATTTAGATGGAAGCGAAGGTTTTATATATGAAGCTAAAACAGGCTTAATAAGGCCTATAAATATTATAAACAGAATTTCATTAGGTTTACTTCAAGGAATTGTTCCACAAAAAAAAATTCTTTATGACAATACTATAAATTTCTCAAATGATTTACCTGCAAATAATGCATTATTATGGGGAGCTCGAGGTACTGGAAAATCTTCTTTAGTTAAGTCAGTTCACGAAGAAGTGTTATTAAATACTAAATCAAAATATCTAAAATTAGTAGAAATCCACAGAGAAGATATTTCTGACTTACCTGAATTATTGTCCTTATTATCTAAATACAAGAAGTATAAATTCATACTGTTGTGCGATGATTTATCATTTGATGCAGGTGAAAACACCTATAAAAGTTTAAAAGCAGCATTAGATGGTGGGATTGAAGGAAAGCCAAATAATGTAATATTTTATGCAACTTCTAATCGAAGGCATTTAATGCCTAGAGATATGATGGAAAATGAGAGGTCAACTGCTATAAACCCATCAGAATCTGTAGAAGAAAAAGTTTCTTTATCTGATAGATTTGGTTTGTGGATTGGGTTTCATAATATTTCACAAGATACTTATCTTGATATTGTTGATGCATATGTAAAAAAATTTAATATTCCAATTAACAAAAAGAACTTGCGAGCAGAAGCTCTAGAATGGTCTATAACAAGAGGTGCCAGATCTGGAAGAGTTGCTTGGCAGTTTGTTCAAGATATTGCTGGAAAATCAAAAACTAAAATATTTTAATTTAAATATTTTATTGGATCTAATGGCTTTCTTTTATATCTAATTTGAAAATGGAATTTACTAGCATTTTTTAGAGTGAATGCTATTATTTCACCTAAAATAACATTATCTCCTTCCTTAACTTTAATTACACCAATATTAGAGTAAGCGGTTAACCATCCATTACTATGCTTAATTAAAATTAAATTACCAAGTTTTTGTATTTTTTTACCAACAAAAGCAACTTTACCATCCAATGATGAATATATAGGCGTATTTTCTTTTGATACTATATCAATACCATCATAATGTTGACCACGACCAAAAACGCCAAAATTTTTGATAACCTTATCTTTTAAGGGCCATATAAATTTTGGCGCATCTTTAATTAATTTTGAATCGATATAAACATCTTTAATATAATTTTTATTTTTTATAGGTTGCTTTTCCCCTAAAAGATTATCAATTATGGAGTAATCTCTATTGATAGGAATTTGTATTTTATTTCCTTCAATTAAACTATAAGGCTTTCTAATCTTATTCAATTTAATTAGTTCAGCTACATTCACAGCAAATCTCATTGAAATGCTTTTTAAAGTATCCTGTTTCTTAATAACATAAATATTTTTAATTCTTAAAAAAAGAACTTGGTTTACTTTTAAAACATATGGTTCAATTAGGTTGTTATCTTTTATAATATCAAGAGGTATAGCTCCGTATTTATTGGCAATAGAATATAAATTCTCGTTTTTTTTAACAAAAATCATTCCATTGGAAGGAATATCATGTTTTGTATTAACTAAATTTTTGTCAACAACCTTAACTTGCTTTTCTTGTTTAAAATTATTTTTTAAATTTTGGACACTATTTTGACTTAAACAACCACTTAATAGAAAAAAAAATAGTATAACTAATAAAATTCGCAAGATAATTTCCTTAAATAAGTTTTATATTACTAAAATTTTGAAAAAACTCAATTTATATCAGTAACCAAAGGCACAAAACTAACTTTACCAAGATCTTCCCAAACATCATCATTTCTATTGCTTTTAATAGTAATTTTTTTTAACCTTTGACCATTCTCGTTTTCTCCAACTGGGGCAATACATACACCATTAAATCTAATTTGATTTAATATTCTGTAATCCAATTTATTTATAGCACATGTAATAATAACATGATCAAAAGGGGCTAATTTTGGTAAACCCAAAAAACCGTCACCAACTTCAGATATTATATTAGTTAGTTTTAATTTTTTAAAGCATTGTTGGGCATTGACCAATAATGGCTTTAGCCTTTCTATTGAATGAACTCTTCTTGATAATAGAGATAATATAGATGTCTGGTAGCCTGAACCTGTTCCAATTTCAAGTATTACTTCATTTCCTTGTAAAGACAAGGCTTCTGTCATTAGAGCAACTATGTATGGCTGGCTAATTGTTTGCTCAAAACCAATAGGTAAAGGATTATTTTGGTATGCATATGAATGAAAGTTAGAAGGTACAAATAATTCTCTTGGAATTTTTTCAATTGCAGACAAAACTTTACTAGAAGAAATACCCATAGATCTTAAATTCATTATTAGATTAGCTTTTTGGATAGATGTTTCTAATAACATTATAATATTATCTAACTGTTAAATTATTAAATTCAGAAAAATCAGTTAAATTTAATAATAATGGTGTGATAGAAATAAAGTTATTTTTAATAGTATTTAAATCTGTCTTATCATCTATTTCATTTTTTGTTAACATACGCCCTATTTTAAATGAATTATTTAAACTATCTAAAAAAATTTCGTCTGACGACTTTTGTTTAGCCAGTTTGGTAAATAACAAACTTTCATTAAAGATATTTGTGTTTGTGAATAGTGGAAAATTAACATTAAAAAACATAGCATTGTTTTTTTTAAAATCTAAAAGCATGTCTATAACTTGAACACTATTTTTATTGGCATTTTCATAACTGTTTAAATTATCAACACCACCAAGTTGACTTAATGCAATAGAATCAATTCCTCTAAGGGCTCCTTCCCATGCTGCTGCCACTGTTCCAGAATAAGAAACTTCGTCACCTATATTACAACCAGCATTAATTCCACTCAAAATTAGATCTGGTTTGTTAAATTTCAATACATGGTTTAAACCAAAAATAACACAATCAGTTGGAGTTCCATCTACAATCCACTCATTTGAAGATTTTTGTTCAAAATTAATAACTTTATTAATTGTAATCGATCTAGATTTAGCAGATTGATTATGTTTAGGTGCTATTATAAAAATATTATCGCTAAAATTTTCTGCAATTTTTTGTAATATTTTTAAACCAATAGCGTCATATCCATCGTCATTTGTAATTAATATTTTATTAATTTTTTTTGTCATTTGCAATATTTAGTTTTTATTTTCAATTTTAGTAAGCCCCTTCATATATGGAATTAAAACTTGAGGGATTAAGATTGAACCATCTTCTAATTGATAATTCTCTAAGACAGCTATCATAGTACGTCCTACGGCTAGACCAGAACCATTGAGAGTATGCAAAAAATTTATTTTATTTGTTTCATTATCTTTAAATTTAGAGTTCATTCTTCTAGCTTGGAAATCACCACAATTTGAACAAGATGAAATCTCTCTATAAGTACCTTTACCATTATTTTGACCAGGCAACCAAACTTCCAAATCATATGTTTTTCTTGAAGAAAAACCAACGTCCCCTGAACATAACTTCATAATCCTATATGGCAAACCTAAGTTTTGAAGAATACTTTCTGCGCACAAAACTAAACTATCTAGTTCTTTATCAGATTCATCTGGTTGTGTAATGGATACCATTTCAACTTTGGAGAATTGATGCTGCCTAATCATACCTCTTGTATCACTGCCTGCAGCACCAGCTTCGGATCTAAAACAGGGAGTATGAGCTACAAATTTTAATGGTAAGTCACTTTTGTTTATTATACTATTACTAACGATATTAGTTAAAGGAACTTCAGCGGTTGGAATTAACCATCTTTCATCCTTAGTGCAAAATAAATCTTCTGAAAATTTTGGTAATTGACCAGTCCCTAATAATGCATCTTTATTAACAATGTAAGGAGGAGAAATTTCTTCAAATCCAAACTTATCCGTATGAATATCAAGCATAAAAGAGGCTAAAGCTCTCTCTAAAAGAGCTAATTTTCCTCTTAATAAAACAAACCTCGAACCTGAGAGTTTAACACCAGTTTTAAAATCTAATTGTTTAAGATTCTCACCTAATTGTACATGGTCCAATGGAATAAACGACATTTTTTTAATAACGCCCCATTCTTTAATTAATACATTATCATCTTCAGTTTTACCATCAGGAACGTCACTATCAAAAAAATTAGGTAAATCATTTAATATATTATTTAGTTGATTTGAATAAAGCTTTATTTTTTGATCTAAATCATTGATTTTAAGTTTTAGCTCAGATATTTCTTTTTGTATTTTAGTAGTATCTTCACCCTGTGAGATCATTTTTCCAATTAATTTTGAATCTGTATTTCTTTTTTCTTGGATTTTTTGACTTTCAGTTTGGAAATTTCTGATTAGAGTATCTAAATCTAAGATCTCTGATGAAATAGGTTTTATACCTCGTCTTTTCATTAAAATATCAAAATCTTCAGGGGCATTTCTTATAAATTTTATATCGTGCATATATAACTCATTGATAAATTAATTTTTATTTAAAATTTTAGATAATATTATAGAAATTTCATATAAAACAATAATTGGTAATGCAAGCAAAATTTGAGAGATTACATCAGGTGGTGTTAAAATAGCAGCCACAATAAAAGCAGTCAAAATAGCATATTTTCTTTTACTAGCTAAATCCTCAGGCGTCAAAATACCTGATTTTGTTAATAGCAGCAAAATAACAGGTAATTCAAAACATAATCCGAACGCAAATATAAGCTTCATAATTAACGATAAATATTCTGAAATCCTTGGTTCTAATTCAATAGGTAATGCCCCATCAACTCCTGTAGCTTGGAACGAGAGAAAAAAATCCCATGCCAGAGGAACAACTACATAATATACCATTGAAGCACCAGCTATAAATAAAATTGGGGTGGCTAATAAAAATGGTAAGAAAGCCTTTTTTTCATTCAAATAAAGACCTGGAGCTACGAAACGCCAAATCTGAATTAAAAATATTGGTAAAGAAATACAGATTGAGATAAAAAAAGCTACCTTCACCTGAGTAAAAAAACCCTCATGCAGAGCTGTATAAATCATTCTTCCGCCATTTTCTAGAATCTGAGATGCCAAAGGAGCTTGAAGAAAAGTATAAACAATATCAGCAAGATTTTGATTGTTATCAGTAAACTTTATAAAACATAAAAAGAATAAAGCTAAAAAGGCGCAAAAAGATATCAATAACCTATTTCTAAGTTCAATAAGATGATCTAGCAAAGTCATGTTATGCTCTGATTTTTTTTTATCAGCCAAAGTAATCTCTAAGATTATATTTAATATTTTTTATTTTTTTTCACATCAATATTTTTAATTTCATCAATATCTTTTTTTAAATTATCAATTTGAAAATCTTCATTATTTTGAAATTCTTTTAGATTTTTCATTTCTTGGGTAATTATTTTTTTTTCATCTAAATTAACTACTTCTTTTCTTAAATCAGATAATTCTGCTTCATTTGCTAAATCATCTATTCCAGAATGAAATTGAGAAGCCATAGATTTAAGCTTTCTGATAGATGAAGTAATCGATTTTAAAACTTTAGGTAAGTCTTTAGGTCCAACAACAATAAGAAGTACAAAAGCTACAAGAATGAATTCTTGAAAACCAATATCGAGCATTTTTAACTTTCTTTAAAAAAATTAAAATTAAGTTTTCTTTTTTACAGTTTTCTTCTTCTTTACAGACTTTGATTTTTTTTCTTTAATTTTTTCTTCAGGTATTTCGTCTATAAGATCTTTCTCATCACTTGATTTATTAGATTTAACTTGATCTTTAAAGTTTTTTAAACCCTTACCAAAATCGCCCATTATTCCGGACAATTTCCCTTTGCCTCCAAAAAGTATAAGTACCACTATTAAAACAATAACCCAATGCCAAATACTAAAAGCACCCATAAAACCTCCAAAAAAAATTGAACATTATAAATATATATAAACTATATATTATATTATGTAACATTTAATATTTATTTTTTAAAAACAAAAATTTGTTTTGTATCAGTAGAAATTTTTACAACTTCATCTAAGTTAAAAAAGTTTAAACCCGGGATTCTTGCATGTATATGATAATTTTTTTCTCTAGTATTCATAGATAAATGAATAAGAGTAGATCCTGCTAACAATCTAGTTTCCATAACAACTCCTTCATTAGGAGAAATAACGAATTTGTTATTTTTATTTTTTTCTAATTTATTTTTTTTTATAGAAAAAAGTTTTATAGCTTCATTTCTTACTACTACAGTTACCATTGTATTATTTAAATTTTTTGGACAATAAAATGATCCTAAAATAGTATCAACTTTTTCATTTTTTACTATGCCTTCTAAAATATTTATTTCACCAAAAAACTCAGCTATAAAGGCAGTTTTAGGACGTGAATATAAATCTATTGGGCTTCCAAATTGCTCAATATGACCATTATTCAACACTCCGATTTTATCAGACATAAACATAGCTTCTTCTGGATCATGAGTTACAAGTAAAGCTGTAATATTATATTCTCTTAAAATATGGAGCATCTCATCCCTAATCTTTTCTTTTAGTCTAGAATCTAAATTAGAAAAGGGTTCATCTAATAAAATTAAATATGGGTTTGAAGCCATCGCTCTTACTAAAGCAACTTGTTGTTGCTGTCCTCCTGATAATTCATGAGGGTAATAATTTGATAGATTAGAAATATTAATTTCATTCATTAAATTTTGAATTTTATTAATTTGTTTATTTATTTCATTTTTTTTAAGACCAAAAAATATATTTTGTAAAATTGTTAGATGAGGAAACAAGGCGCAATCTTGAAAAACGTAGCCTATACCTCTTTCTTCAGGACTTAAATGATATTTTGGAGAGGATATAATTTTACTATTAAATTTGATCTCACCAATTTGTAAATTTTCAAGACCACTTGTCAATCTTAATAACGTTGTTTTTCCACAACCCGATGGTCCTAAAAGTGATACAACTTCTCCTATATCTAACTTCATTGAAAAGTTTTTTAAAACTATTTTATTATTGAATGCATGTGAGATATTTAAAAATTCAAACAAATAAAGACACCATAATTATTCAATTCAATTCAATTCAATTCAATTTATTTTATTCATCATCAATATTATCATTGAATAAAATATTATTTTTTTCTAAAAGACCTGAATTTTTTAAATCATCAATACCAGGAAGATCTGAAACATTTTTTAATCCAAAATGATCTAAAAAAAAGTTTGTAGTAACCCATGTGAGTGGTCTACCTGGCGTTGCTCTTCTTTGACCAGGTTTAATCCATGATAACTCCCAAAGTAAATCTAAAGTTCCTTTACTTAGAGAAACTCCTCTAATATCTTCAATTTCAGATCGAGTTATGGGTTGATGGTAAGCTATAATTGATAGCGTTTCTGTAGCAGCTCTAGATAATGGTTTAGGAATTAATTTTTCAATATTAAGAAATTCTGCAACTTCATAAGATGTTCTAAATGCATAAGAATTATTAATATTAATCAAGTTTACTCCACTAGTGTTATATTTCTCTTTTAAAATAAAAAGAATATCATCTAAGACTTCTTTATCGGAAACGTATTTTTCTAAAGCCTTAAAATTAATTGGATCAGCGGACTGAAAAATTACAGCTTCTATAATTTTTTGTTTTAAATTATAATCTAAATTATTTTTATATTTGTCTTGAACATTAGACACAATTTAAAACCTTTATATAAAAATTTAAAATACGATTATTTAAAAGAAACATAATATTAACTCTTTAAACTCAAATATATTTTATGATTAAAATCTTTCTGCTTCAAATTCATCTTACCATCCTTTACAAGTTCTAAAGAAGCAACAAAATGAGAAGCAATAGCTGATCTGTTTTCAAGTTTATCTTTAATGTTTTTAGGTAAAAAATCAAATAAATCTACCCAACCTGAAGTTTTAATCATTAAACTCTGCAACCTTTCAACAGCTTCTTCAACTGCGTATAACTTAGATGAGGCGATAGTTATAGTTTTATTGTTTTCTTTCGAAATAATATTACCATAAGTACTAATCAAGTTAAAGAGATCAACATTATATTTCACTTTTTTGTTAATGTTAAAATTTTCAGGTTCTCCATTTTTAAAAAAATGAATGCCTAACTGATACCTTTTAAAAAGTAATTTTGAAACTTTTTGAATTCCCTCTAACCTTTTTAGTTGAAATTCTAATAGATTTGACATTTCGTCAATATTATCAGATTCTTCTAAATTTATATTAGGAAGCAATAATCTTGACTTTAAAAAAGCAAGCCAAGCTCCCATTACTAAATATTCAGCAGCAATTTCAATGTCTTTTTTAAGTGCCTTATCTAAAAATAATAAGTATTGTTCTGCTAAAGGTAAAATTGAAAGTTTAGTTAAATCAATCTTATGATCTCTAGCTAAACTTAAAAGTAAATCTATGGGCCCTTCGTATCCATCTAAAGATAAAGTGAATATATTTAAATTTTGGTCAATAATTTTATTTTCATCTATATTTAACATATAAAATTACCTAACAACTTTTAAAATACAAACCATATTTTTCAATTTAAACTGATTACATAAATTTAGAGCTTTTGCTTTTTTTAAAGAAGAAGTCCAAACTCTATGGTAGACTATATTTTGATTATTAGTGTATGAAAACCTTTTTAAATCTATATCTTTTAGTAAGTTGACATATTTTTTTTTTATACTTTTAATGGCAACATCAGCCTTATTTAAATCTCTAAAAGAACCTAACTGTACTCTATACATCCCAATGTTTAAGTTAGTTTTTTTAATAACAGCTTTTTTAGTATTATTTAATGTATCTTTATTCTTTATTATATTTTTTTTGACCTTAACTTTATCATTAGGTTTTATTTCTATTTTTTTTTCATTGCTTTCAATCGGCAACAATTCAGGTTCTACAGGGAGAGGTCTTAATTGTTGATCAACACTCTCAGTTTCTTTCTTGTTTAAAATATCTATATCTAAATTTCTAACATTATAACCTTTTTTATCTTTAGGTACTGAATATGCGGGTACATTGTCGGGTTTTAGAGTTACTAATACTGTTTTATCATTTTCATAGAAAAAAATTTTAAAACCAAAAATAGTTAAGGAAATAATAGTACCTATAAATATTAAAATTATAGAAAGTATTTTTACTAATTTTTTATACATTTCTTACATTTCAAAAACTGGTTTAATAGATAATAACTCAAGTCCCTTTCGAATTGTTGAGGATACACAATTAACAAGACATAACCTAGCGTGTGTTATTTCTAAATCAGTTTCAACAATAAATTTGAGATCGTTATTCTCCCTACCTTTATTCCATAAGCTATGAAAGATACTGGCAAGTTCTATTAAATAATAACATATTCTATGAGGTTCATGTGTTTTTGCAGATAATTCAAGTACTCTAGGCCACAATGAAATAAATTTTATTATATCAATTTCTTCTTCATAATTTAAAAGATGCAAATGACTATAATCTAAGTTATCAATAGAAATCTTTGCAGATTTAAATATCGAATTGCATCTTGCGTGAGCATACTGAACGTAAAAAACAGGATTTTCTTTTGATTTTTCGGTAACTTTTTTAAAATCAAAGTCTAAGGATTGATCATTTCTTCTTGTCAACATTATAAACCTTATAACGTCTTTTCCTACTGCATCTATAATATCTGAAAGACTAACAAAGTTTCCAGATCTTTTACTCATTTTAATAGGTTCACCATTTTCTAATAAATTAACCAAAGAACATACTTTAGTGTCTATGTTACTAGAACCATTTGATAAAGCTTGAACGGCAGCATTGATACGAGTAATATAGCCTGTATGATCAGCTCCCAAGACGTTAATTAAATCTCCATTTGTCCTTTCTATTTTATCTAGATGATACGCCATGTCAGTTGCAAAATAAGTCCAGGATCCGTCAGATTTTTTCAAAGCCCTATCTGAATCATCACCGAAATCTGAAGATTTAAATAAAAGTTGTTTGCGAGTTTCCCAATCAGGTGACAAAACTCCTTTTGGAGGATCTAATATTCCTTCATAGATAAGTTTCTTTTTTTTCAAAATAGAAATTACATTATTTAATAATTCACCAGATATAATCATTTTTTCACTAGTATATACATCCATTGTAATACCAAGTTTTAATAGATCTTTTTTAATCATATCCATTATAATGGTCAGTGACGTTTCTTTTACAAGTTCATAAGTTTTATTATCATCGTAAGATTTTAAACTATTCCCGTATTTATTAAACAAAGCTATACCAACATCTTTAAGATATTCACCTGGATATAATCCTTCAGGGATTGTATTAATTTTTTTCCCTAAGCATTCTTCATACCTTAATAAAGATGACTGAATTAATTTTTCTATTTGGTTACCTGCATCATTGATGTAATATTCTTTTGTAACATTAAAACCAACTTTTATTAATAAGGATGCTAAAGCATCTCCAAATACTGCACCTCTTGCATGTCCTGCATGAAGAGGACCTGTAGGATTTGCTGAGATATACTCTAAATTAATATTTTTACCTTTTCCAATATCTATAATATCCCATTTTTTTTCGTTTAATAAAATTTGTTTAATACAATCAATCCAAGTTAACTGACTAAGTTTAATATTTATAAAACCAGGACCAGCAATACTAACTTCTTTTATTCCAGAAATATTTTTTAAATAATTTAAAAGTTTTTCTGCTATTTCAAAAGGCTTCATTTTTAAATGAGATGATAATAACATCGCTATATTTGTTGACATGTCACCGTAACTAGAATTTTTTGGAGGCTCTAAAGTTAGCTTAGAAAATATTAAATCAGTATCAAAGGTGTAATTGGAATCTTTTTTGAAAAGTTCAATTTGCTCCCTTAAAAAATTTAGATATATTTTATAAATATTCATAAGTAATTTTCTTTCATATTAAAATGATTTCTATATTCAGCTCTTAAAAAGATATCTGTCATACCAGCGATATAATCAGCAACCACTCTTGATTTAATGTTATCTGAGACAAGTGATAAATCCTCCTGTTTATGAAATCTCCATTGCATTGGCAGTAGCTTTACATCATTTTTATAAAGTAAAAATAATTTTTCTATCATTATAGAGGCTTTGGACAACTTATTAATTATATTTTTTTCATGATACATATTTTTAAATAAAAACTCTCTTAATTCTTTCATGTAATTAGAGGTTTTTAATGTCATTAAAATAATAGGAGTTTCAAAAAGTCGGATATCATCGACAGATTTAAAATTATATTTATCTAAAGTATGAAGAGAGTTTGTAACAATATCATTTATAAAAAAACTTATGAGGCCTCTTATCAACTGATGAGTTAAAATACCCTTGTCAATAGGAGCATATTTTTCTTTAATTTTTTTAATAATTAAATTAGGCAATTTTAAATTTTGTAAATCTTCCATATTGAATAAATTTTCTCTAAGACCATCATCTAAATCATGAGTTAGATAAGCTACGTCATCTGATATATTAGAAACTTGTGCCTCAAGAGAAGGAAATAATGATAATTTTAAATCAAAATTTTTATTTATATTTTTTATTGTAGCCGGTATTTCTTTTACTCTTCTATAAGGTCCATTATGTTTCACTAAACCTTCTAGAGTTTCAAAAGTTAAATTCAAACCTTCAAAATTAGGGTATTTTTTTTCAAGTAAAGTTATTACTCTAATAGTTTGTTCATTGTGATCAAAACCGCCAGCATTAATCATCAATTTATTTAATATTTCTTCACCTTTATGTCCTAGTGGAGGATGACCTAAGTCGTGCGCTAAGGAAATAGTTTCTGCTAAGTCTTCATTTAATTTTAATGAACGAGCAATTGATCTTGCAATTTGTGCAACTTCAAGGGTGTGAGTTAATCTTGTTCTATAATGATCACCTTCTTGATAAATAAATACCTGTGTTTTATGCTTTAATCTGCGAAACGCTTCAGAATGTATTATTCTATCTCTGTCTCTTTGATATTCTGTTCTATCTAATGTAAGAGGTTGATCTTTATAATATCTTCCTTTTGATTGTGGACTGTGGCAAGCACATGAACGAATATGTCTTGTCTCAATTCTTTCTGACATGGTTAAGTCCAATAATTAATTCATTTAGTAAAAGATATGTGATAATATACATAAGTATTTGTTTTTCTGCTATCTGTTTTAGCTAGACAAAGTTATTATTGGAGGTTGTTTGGTCATGGTTAATGTAAATGAAATTATATCTAACGATTTTAAATTATCAAATAAAGCTTCAGATCGTATAAAATTTCTTTTGAAAGACGAACAAGGTTCTTTTTTTAGAATTTCAGTTCTAGGCGGTGGATGTTCTGGCTTTCAATATAATTTTTCTTTTGAAATTATGCCTAACGAAGATGATATAATTTTCAATGAATCTGGAATTGATTATTTAATTGATAAAGTTTCTATTGATTTCATTAAAGGCAGTACTTTGGAGTATATATCAGAATTATCAGGATCTTACTTTCAAATTGTAAATCCTAATGCTACAGCTAATTGTGGCTGTGGAACAAGCTTCTCAATTTAAATGATTAGTATTCACTTATGACTTTAAAAATTGCTAGCTTTAATATTAACTCCATTAAAATGAGATTAAATAACGTTATAAATTGGTTAAATATATCAAAGACTGATATTTTGTTAATGCAAGAAACTAAGTCTATGGATGAAAATTTTCCTTATCAAAATTTTGTAGATCAAGGATATAATATTTTATTTCATGGACAAAAAGCTTATAACGGTGTTGCTATTGCAAGTAAGTTTAAGATTGATGAAGTTAGCCGTAAACTACCATTATATAACTATGAAGTATTAGAAGATGAACAAGCTAGATTTTTACACGTTAAAATTTTAGATATAAATATTATATGTATATATCTTCCAAATGGGAATCCTGCGCCAGGTCCAAAGTATGACTATAAAATTAATTGGATGAAACGTCTTATTAAATATACACAGGAAATATATAATACTAATGAACCCTTTATTTTAGCAGGTGATTTTAATGTAATACAAAATAGTGAAGATTGTTACGATATTTCAAAGTGGTTAGATGATGCTTTATACCTAGAAAACACACGACGATTAATGAAGGAAATAATTAATATAGGTTTATTAGATTCATTTCGTATAAAACATCCTTACTCTAAAGAATATAGCTTTTGGGATTATCAGGCTGGTGCTTGGCAGAAAGATAATGGTATAAGAATAGATTTTTTACTTATATCACCAGAAATAGTAGATCTTTTGAAAGATGTTGGAATAGATAAAAGTATTAGAGGAAACGAAAAACCTAGTGACCACACTCCTGTTTATATAGAAATAGATATGGTTAATTAATCTTTATGAATATTTTTAGGAATGAAGTCTGATATAATTGGATTTCTGGGATTTGGAATCCATACCTCCCTATTCGGATGCATTCCAGCACCAAACATAGCTGAAACTGCCGATCTTCTCATTCTATTTAGTAATCTTGTATCTGCATCTCCAATAGAAGGATGTGATCCAGAATTTTTTTCAACAATTGCATTCCATTCAGATTGTCTTTGATCAACAATTTTTTGATCTAATAATTGAGTGCAATTTAACTCATTTTTTTTAAGGTCTACAATTATTTCGTCACCATTATGTATTAAGCCAATTGGTCCACCAACCGCTGCTTCAGGACCAACATGACCAATAACTAAACCCACCGATCCACCAGAAAATCTTCCATCTGTCATTAAGCCTACAACTATATTTCTTTCTCTGCACAAGGCTGTTATTCTAGATGTTGAATCAAGCATTTCAGGCATACCAGGGCCACCCACAGGCCCTTCATATCTAACAATAATCATATCTTTATTCTGAAATATTTCTGGTTCATTTTCCAAGCACTCCAAAAGAGATTGTTCACCGTCAAATATTCTTGCCTTGCCAATAAAAATATTATTTTCTAACCCCCCTTCAACCCCAGCTAATTTTAACACTGCACTAAACTCAGGTGAAAGATTACCCCCTAACACTCTTAATCCTCCTGTCTTTTTATAAGGATTACTTACAGGATAAACAACTGTACCGTCTGGAGAAGAAGGATTTAGACGTTCAATCTGTTCACGTAATGTTTCTCCAGTACATGTTAAAGTTTCTCCATTTAAAAGCCCTGAATCTAGAAGATCTTTAACAAAAACTTGAACTCCTCCCTTTTCGTCTATATCAACCATTGAATACTTCCCAAATGGCCTTGCATCAACTAGGACTGGAACAATATTTTCAGATAAATGGTTGAACTCTTCAAAACTCATAATATCATCGTTGAAGTTTTTATATCCTGCTGCTCTAGCTAATTCTGGAGCATGAAGCATAACATTAGTAGATCCTCCAATTGACATTGCAACTATAATTGCATTTCTAATTGAATCCCTTGTAACTATATCTCTTGGCTTGATATCTTTTTTTATCATATTATCTAAGTAACTTATTAATTCATTAGGAAAAACTTCTAATCTTCTCTTGTCTTCAGAAGGAGGTGAAACCATGTGCAAAGGCTGCATACCAACAACACCTATGAATGTTTGCATAGTATTGTAAGTAAATATTCCTCCACAACTTCCATGGCCAGGACAAGCTTCACAGGCTATTCTTTTCTTTAATTCTTCATCATCACTTCCAGCTAATTGATATGCTGTAATCAAATCTATTGGCTCCTTAGTAACTGAGTCAATCCCTGGTTTTATTGATCCGTCAGACATAATAATAGCTGGTCTATTATGTTCTAATATAGCGGCGAGCGTACCTACAGGAGGTTTGTCACATGCGACAACAGCTATTGTACCTTCTAAACCTGAAGCACTCAGATGCTCACATAATGTATCATTAGTTACTTCTCTACCTATAAGAGAGTATCGCATTTCTTTAGTACCATTTCTAATACCATCCGAAGTTGCAACCGTATATTCTGGTTGAACAAGACGCATAAATATATCGCCAGGATTCTGCCCTATTCTCAGACGAAGATTTTCATGAATAGTTTTTACTTTTTCTTCTACTCCAAAATAACATTGAGAGTCTCCTTTATTACCAACAACACCAACAGAAGGTTCATGTATTAGATCTAAATCAGTATTTAGCATTCTAGCAACACCAAAAGTCTGTGAATTTCTTCCAGGATTTTTATCAATCAAAACGGTTTTTGAATTTTTCATTTTCAACTCCTAAATATTATATTCATATACTTTTCAGTGCTTTTTTTATTTCATCTTTTTTCATAATATATATGTCAAACTTTTTTCTAATTTCCTCAACAACTTTTTGTGGGGCTTTTTCAATAAAACTTTGATTTTTTAATCTTTTTTCAATTATTGTTATTTCACTATCAATGTGAGTTAATTCTTTATTTAACCTTTTCTTTTCATCTTCAAAGTTAATCAATCCTTCAAGAGGTATCATTAAAGTTATTTCATCGACCGTACTAATAATGTGATTTTCAATCAATTTTTCATCATCAGAAAAAATAATCTTTTCTAATTTAGCTAAGTTTGTTATTAATTCAACATTATTAGAAATAAAATTTTTCTTTTCCAAATTAACATTTTTGAGGAATAATTTAGGAAATGACTTAACAGGTATATTTTTTTCAACTCTAAGTGACCTTATTTCTGAAATAATTTTTATTGATAAATCAATACTATTGGATAAATCTAGATTATCAAACATCAAATTAGGCCATGAAGATTTTATAACTAATTTAGGAGATTTGAAAAGTTTTTCAAAAATTTCTTCAGTAATATATGGCATTATTGGATGAAGCATTAATAAGACATTTTGCATAACATTAATTGATACAAATCTAGTTTCATTTAGGGATAAATTGTTATTATTAGAATTTAATATAGGTTTGATAAATTCAATATACCAGTCACAATAATCTTTCCAAATAAATTGATAGATTACATCTGCTGCGTCGTTGAATTTATATTCTTTTATTGATAATTTTACTTTAACATTTAGTTGATTATATAAATTTATAATCCACTTGTTTACTGGTAGATTAATATCATTGACTTTTGTATTTAGATCTTCAAAACAATTATTAAATTCTAAAAATTTACAACCATTCCATATTTTAGTACTAAAATTTCTATATCCTGCAATTCGTTCCTCTGATAATTTAATGTCCCTACCTTGAGCAGCCATGGCTGTAAGAGTGAAACGAAGAGAATCTGCACCATATTTTTCAGATAAATCAAGAGGATCTAAAACATTTCCTTTTGATTTTGACATTTTTTGACCTTTATCATCTCTAACCAATGCATGAATATAAATTTCTTTGAAAGGTATTTCTTTATCCATAAAATGGATGCCCATCATCATCATTCTAGCAACCCAGAAAAATATTATATCAAAACCAGTAACAAGAACATTTGTTGGATAATATTTTTTTAAATTATCTGTTTTTTCAGGCCAACCCAAGGTTGAAAATGGCCACAAAGCTGATGAAAACCATGTGTCTAAAACATCTTCATCTTGTGTTAAAATAACTTTTTTCCCATAAAATTTTTCAGCAGCTTTATTAGCCTCTACTTCACTGGATTCAACAAAAATTTTGTTATCTGGACCAAACCATGCAGGAATTCTGTGACCCCACCAGAGTTGCCTAGAAACACACCAAGGTTGAATATTATTCATCCACTCAAAGTAAGTTTTATCCCAATTTTTAGGAACAAATTTAGTTTTACCTTCTTTAACTGCATCAATTGCAGGCTTTGCCATAACAGAAGCATTCACATACCACTGGTCCATTAACCAAGGTTCAATAATAACATTAGATCTATCACCATGAGGAACAGTATGGGTTATTTTTTCTTCTTTAACAAACAAACCTAAATTTTTAAACAAATCAATAATTTTTTTTCTTGCTTTAAAACGATCTAAACCTTCAAAGTCTTTAGTGCCGTTTTCATTGATAGTTGCATCATGATTTAAAATGTTAATTATTTCCAGATTATGTCTTTTCCCAACTTCAAAATCGTTAAAATCATGCGCTGGAGTTATTTTAACAGCACCAGACCCTTTTTCAGGATCTGAATATTTATCAAAAATAATTGGGATTGGTTTGTTTAATATTGGTAAAATTACAAATTTACCTTTCAAGTGCTTGTATCTATCGTCATCTGGATTAACAGCGACAGCAGTATCACCTAAAATAGTTTCTGGTCTTGTAGTAGCTATAGTAATAAATTCATCACTGTTTTCAATTGGATAGTTAAAGTACCAAAAATTGCCTTGAACTTCTTTTTGCTCAACTTCAAGGTCAGATATTGCTGTACATAGTTTAGGGTCCCAATTTACTAAACGTTTGTCTCTATAAATTAAACCTTCCTTATATAATTTTACAAAAACATAATTAACAGCTTTAGATAAGCCCTCATCCATTGTAAAACGTTCTTTTTCCCAATCAGGGGAAGCTCCTAATGCACGCAATTGTTTAGTTATTTCTCCACCTGACTTTTCTTTCCACTCCCAAACCTTTTCAATAAATTTATCTCTGCCAAGAGAATGACGAGAAATATTTAATTTTTCTAATTCTCTTTCTACAACCATTTGTGTAGCGATTCCTGCATGATCAGTACCAGGTTGCCAAAGAACGTCATAACCTATCATTCTATGAAATCTAACTAAGATGTCTTGAATAGTAAAAGTTAATGCATGTCCAATATGAAGAGAACCAGTTACATTTGGTGGAGGCATCATTATAGTATATGGAGCTTTAGAGGATTGATTATCAGATGAAAAAGCTCCACTCTCAATCCATTTTTTATACCATTTTTTTTCAATTAATTTGGAATCAAATCTTTTGTCCATCATAATATTGTCATTTCCATAAATATATAATTATTTAAAAGACTTAGCATCTAAGATATTAAATTTAAGTTTACTTTCTTTAATCTTATTTTCATTTTGGTAATTTTTATCAATATCTTGGATAGATAAATCACCTGTAATAGCCTTAATCGAAAATAAATTGTATATCTCATCTGATTGGCTAGTAATTAAATTAACTGAAGCGTTTAAATAGTTAACTTCCGCATCTAGAACATCAAGAACTGTTCTAATGCCGTATTCTGCTTCATTTCGAATTCCATCAAGAGCTAATAAAGAAGATTTCATTTCACTTTCTGAAGCTTCTGTTTTAGCCACTGAATTTTTATAACTTTGTAAAGAAGATACTGCACTTAATTCAATTTCTCTAAATTTCTCTAATAAATCCATTGATGAGGCTAGAGCTATGTTATCCAACCTTTGCAAAGCCGATTTTGAAGAATTATTATAAAATAAAGGTGAACTAAATGTTAGAAACGTTCCATAACTTTGATAGTCAAGTGAAGATGATGATGATGCTGATGATTGACTATCTTTTAATTCAAATTCTAATTTTAATGATGGTCGGTTATCTGTTTTTTTAAGATCAATATTTTTAAAAGCAATAGACTTGGTTATTTTTGAAATCGCTATTGAATGGTTATTTTTTTTGGAGATTTCAATTATTTCTTTACTCGATTTTGGAACATAAAAATTAATTTTTGGTAAATTAAGATTTTTAGGAATATCTTTAACTTTAGTTATACTTTTAAATGACGAAAAAGAATTATTCAAATTTCCTTGAGCAAGAATTACATCATATTTAGCTTTAGCTAATTTTGCTAAAGATTCGGCAACAATTGTTGGAGTTACTGTTCCAGCAGCAAGTTTTAATTTAGTAGCCTCAACGTACTCTTTAAATCTATTATAACTTTTATTTCTCAAATTTAATACAGATTGGTTTTTATAAACATCCAGATATGATTTTATAGCCTTAAGAATAACGCTCTGCTCAACAACTTTAAGCTTAAGGTCTTGCAGTTTTATGTTTTCATTTGCTATTAAAGTACCTTCATATTCCTTTCCACCGTCAAATATATTTTTACTTAATGATATAGTTGAACTTATAATTTCTTCTTGATTAAAAGAACTTGCTGTATCCAATTGTTTATTTGAAGATTTAACATTTGTCTTAAATGAACTAGACCAGTCTTTTGACGAATAAGCTGTACCAATAGTATTTTTAATCGCAGCCAAACGATATTTTTCAGCTTTAATTTCCATGCTGTGATGAAAAGCTTCTTTAATAGAATTTTGAAAGATAACGTTATCTGCATTTACATTGGATATAAATAAAACATTAGCAAATAATAAAAATAGAAGACAAACTTTCAAACGCTTCATTATGCTAAAAATAAAATTCATTTTAACTCCAAATAAAATATATAATAAATTTTATTATTTAATAACATTTATACAAAAATTAGAAAGAAAATTCTTAAAAAACTCCCGTTAAATATAATAATTTAAAATTAAATAAAATTATATAGTTTTTTGTTTGCTTGTGAACCAATGTAAAGTTATAGAGTTAACATTAACCATTTATTTGGCCCGATGGCAGAGTGGTGATGCAGCGGCCTGCAAAGCCGCGTACAGCGGTTCGATTCCGCTTCGGGCCTCCATTTTTGATCAGAAATAATGACTTAAATGTATATTTCAAAAAATACAATAATAAAAAATGATCTTGTTTTAGTTGGAGGTGGTCATGCTCATTTAATTTTACTAATGAAATTTGCAAAAAAACCCATATTGGGGACTAGAATTACTCTAGTTAGTAACGAGTTAGCCACTCCATACTCTGGAATGATACCAGGGTATATTGAAGGAGAGTATTCGTGGAGAGAAAGCCATATTGATTTATATAAATTTGCAGAACAATTAAATATAAGGTTTATTCATTCAGAAGTAATAAACGTTTCTGGTAAAGATAAAAAAATTTATTTTAAAAATAGGCCACCTCTTTCATTTGATTTTTTATCAATTAACTGTGGAATACAAAGCAACTATATAAGTATAAAAGGAGCTGACAAATACTCATTACCAGTAAAGCCAATTTCAAAACTAGCAATAAGCTTTTTAGATCAAATTAATAAAATTAATTCAGTCGCATTTATTGGAGGTGGAGCTGGATCGGTTGAATTAGCTTTGGCTTTAAAAAAACGCTATAGAATAAAAAATCCAAATTTAAAAATAGTTATTGTTACTGGTCAAAATGGATTATTAAAGTCTTTTTCAAAAAAAACAAAAAATTATACAAAAACTGAACTAGACAAACATGATATTCAATTAATAAATAATAAATATGTGATAGAAATTAAGAAAAATAAATTTATTACAGACGATAATAAAGTATTTGAAGTGGATAAATGCGTTTTATCTACAAATGCAATGGGAGCTTTATGGCTTAAAAAAACTGATATTAAATTGAATGAAGATAACTTTATTATTGTAAATGACTGTTTTCAAACAAATTTTAAATTTATCTTTGCTGCTGGTGATATTGTTGAATTCAATAGAATGAAACTTGAAAAGGCTGGTGTTTTTGCTGTTAGATCAGGAAAACCTTTAGCAAAGAGTATTGAAAGCTTCATTTTAAATAAAAAAAGTAAACCTTATAAACATAAAAAGAACTATTTAGCATTAATAGGTTTATCAAATGGATATGCTATTGCTACTAAGTTCGGTTTATCAAATTTATCACAATTTAATTACTTTTTAAAAAAATATATTGATAGAAAATTTGTAAATAAATTTAATAATTTTGAAAATAAATCTAATTATTTAAATTTTGAGTATTTATTAAAGTTATTAAATAATTTAATAAAAATAAATTTTTTTAAACAAACAGAACATATTCAAATGCAATGTAAAGGTTGTGCTGCAAAAGTACCTTTTGGCGCATTAAAACAATCTTTACCTGAAGATATAACTTTATCATCTCATGATGCAGCACCTGTTCCGCATTATCCAAAATTATTCCAAACTATTGATATGATTAATGGCATTATTTCAGATCCTTATTTACTTGGAAAAATTGCAGCAAACCACTCATTGAGTGACATAATCGCTGCAAAATCTAGAGCTATATCTGCACAAATGATTCTTCAGTTACCTCTTAGTGACACTGAAATTCATTCAAGAGATATAGAACAAGTATTAAGTGGAGCAAAAGAAATTTTAGATCATAATGAATGTCTTTTAAATGGAGGACATACAATGATAGGAAATGATAATGATCCTGTTATTGGTTTTTCTATAATTGGTGAGGATACATCTGAGAATAAAAAAAACAATCCTCTTAAGGTTAAGAATGAAGATCTTGTTATACTAACTGGCAAAATTGGATCAGGATTAATATTTGCAGGGATTAATAACAACTTAATAGATAGTCATTACCAAATTGAAGTTGTAAATCAAATGTCAGAAGGTAATTCAAAATTTGGTGCAATCATTAATCAGTTGGAAATTTTATTAATGACAGATATTACTGGTTTTGGCTTGGCTAATCATTTATTGAATTTAATTCAAAGAAATAAAGAAGAAATTGGATTAACAATAAATACTAAAAAAATTAAATTATATAAAGGAGTTACTAATGCTCTTAAAAAAGGGGTGAAATCATCTTTATATAACTCAAATTTTGAGTCTGCTAGCAAACATATTGTCTATCATAAAAGTAAAGAGTTGATAGATGAAGTTATTTATGACCCACAAACGGTTGGTGGATTAGCATTCATTATTTCAAAAAACAATAAAGAAAAAACTTTTGAAATTTTAAAATCAAATTCAATTGATTTTTCAGTCATTGGATTTGTTAATAATATTAAAAATCAAATAGAAATTGTTTAAAATAGTAAAATGCAAAAATATAAAATTATAAAAAAATGGAACAATAAGAAATATCAAACGATTATAGATGTAAGGTCACCATCTGAGTTTGAAATAGATCATATTGTAGGGGCAATTAACTGTCCTGTATTAAATGATGAAGAAAGAGTTAAAGTTGGTATAATTTATAAACAAGAAAGCAGTTTTAAAGCTAAAATAATTGGCTCTTCATTGACTGCAAAAAATATTGCATTTCATATAGAAAGCAAATTCATTGAAAAGAACGGTTCATGGCAACCGTTAATATACTGTTGGAGAGGAGGTCAGCGATCCAAGTCTTTTTCTATAGTCTTATCAGAAGTTGGTTGGAGAACTTCGCAGCTTCGAGGTGGATATAAAGATTATAGAAATGATGTTATAAAATTTTTAGAAGACATTGGTTCAAAACTTAAAATAGTACTTATAGGTGGTCAAACAGGTTCTGCAAAAACAAAAATTTTGCACAGCATTAAAAGTCAAGGCGGTCAAATATTAGATTTAGAAGGGCTTGCAAATCATAAAGGCTCTCTGTTGGGCTCAATCCCAAATTTAAAGCAGCCATCTCAAAAATTTTTTGAAAGTATATTATATTTTGAGATTAATAAATTAAACCTTAGACGCATTATATATGTTGAAGCTGAAAGTAGTAAGATAGGTAATCTTCATATTCCTAAATCTATATGGTCCAAAATGATTGATTCTCCTAGAATTCAAATTCTTGCTGACATTGACACTAGATCTAGTTTTTTAATACATGACTATGAATATATGTGTAAAAACCCAATTTTAATATCTCCTATGATTGAAGGTCTTAAAAACAGGATTAAAAAGGAACTACTTGATGATTGGCAAAAAATGATAAACGAAAAAAAATGGTTTGATTTAACAAAAAGTTTTTTATCAAATCATTATGACCCTTCCTATAGTTCAAACACATCAAATACTAAAAAAAATGAACTTAAATTATTAAAAGAAATAAAAGTAAATTCATTAAATCCATCAGATATAAAAGAAATAGCTAAAATTATTCTGACTATTAAATAAAATTTGATTTTAATAGTGTTTAGCTTGCATCTATAAAATATTGTGATAGAAACAACTTGTCTTCCCCGGTAGCTCAGCGGTAGAGCAGACGACTGTTAATCGTCTGGCCGGCGGTT
>CAZFKZ010000019.1:0-30926 GCA_964519035.1 uncultured Rhodobacterales bacterium
ACACATTTTTTGAAATGCTTGGAAATTTTTCATTTGGTGATTACTTCAAAGAACAAGCCATATTTTATGCTTGGGAGTTGTTAACAAAAGAATTTAATATTCCAAAAGAAAAACTTTTAGTTACAATATATCATACAGACATAGAAGCTGAAAAAATATGGAAAAAGATTTCAGGTTTTTCTGATGATAAAATAATAAAAATTAAAACTAATGATAATTTTTGGAGTATGGGTGACACTGGCCCATGTGGGCCATGCTCAGAAATATTTTACGATCATGGGGCCTCTATATTTGGTGGTCCACCTGGGTCAGCAGAAGAGGATGGTGATAGATTTATAGAAATTTGGAATCTTGTATTTATGCAATATGAGCAATTATCTATTAATGAAAGAATTAATTTGCCAAAGCCAAGTATTGATACAGGTATGGGCTTAGAAAGAATTTCTGCAGTTCTTCAAAATACACATAATAATTATAAAACTGACATGATGGAAAATCTTGTAGAAGCTTCATCTAAAATTACTGGTTCTGATATGAGTAAAGAGAATATTGTATCTCATCGCATAATAGCAGATCATATAAGATCAATCTCTTTTCTTATAGCTGAAGGAATTATGCCTAGTAACGAAGGTAGAGGTTATGTTCTCAGACGGATAATGAGGAGAGCAATGAGGCACACTCATTTATTGGGTTCAAAGGATCCTATTATTTATAAATTAGTACCTTTTTTAAATAAAGAAATGGGTAATGCTTTTCCAGAGTTGGATGTAGGTCAATCTATAATTCAAAACACAATAAAAGAAGAAGAATTTAAGTTTAAAGATACCCTTGATAGAGGTATGTATTTATTAAAAGCAGAAATAGATAAAAAGGTTTCATCTGGAATTCTTTCAGGTCAGAAAGCATTTGAACTATATGATACGTATGGTTTTCCATTAGACTTGACTGAAGATGTCTTGAAGTCATATGGATGGACAGTTGATCAACGTGGCTTTGAAGAAGCTATGAAAGAACAAAAAAATAAAGCTAGACAGTCGTGGTCAGGCTCTGGAGATAAAACTAAAAGCTCCAATGTTTTAAAGTCATTATTAAATATAGAATCTACAAATTTTTTAGGTTACGAAAAAAATACATTAAACACTGAAATTAAATTTATAATTAATAACCAAAAAATTGTAGATAAAATTGAGATTGGAAATATTGCTGAAGTTGTATTTATCGATACTATATTTTATGCTGAATCAGGAGGTCAAGTTTCTGACACAGGCATAATTTTAAATAAAAAATTTAAAGCTAGGGTATTAGGTTCTAATAAGTTTAAAACAGGTAATGAAAAAACTGTATTTATATGTTTAATTGAAGTTTTATCAGGCACGCTCAATGTAGGCGACAAAGTTGAACAAATATTAGATTTAGATAAAAGAAAACAAATTTGCTCACATCATTCTGCGACGCATCTTCTTCATGAAGCACTAAGATTAAAGTTGGGACTTCATGTAGCTCAGAAAGGTTCTTTAGTCTCTGAAGAAAAATTAAGATTTGACTTTAGTCATACCAAACCAATAAGTGCTAATTTAATCAAAGAAATTGAAGATGAAGTTAACTATAGAATAAAATGTAATGAAAATGTGATTACAAAAACAATGTCGCCATCTGAGGCAATTACAAAAGGCGCTATAGCTCTTTTTGGTGAAAAGTATGGAGATGAAGTTAGAGTCGTTTCTATTGGAGAAACAACGGATGTAAATAGAATTGCATGGTCTGTAGAGTTATGTGGTGGAACACATGTTAAAAATACTGCTGAAATATCTGTTTTTAAAATTATATCTGAGACAGGAGTATCGTCCGGGGTTAGGAGAATTGAAGCAATTACAAATAATTCAGCTTTAAAATATTTTAATCGTGAAGTTGAAAAAGTTAATGATATTGTAGAGTTATTAAAAACTAATAAATCACAGGTAGTAAAAAAAATAGAACAACTAATCCTGGACAATAAAAAATTAGTTAATGAATTAAAAAACTTAAAAAAGAATAATATATTACCTATAGATAACGTTTCTAATAAAGAAAATTTTAATGGGATATATTTTGATTATCAAATACTTGATGAATTACCAATTAAAGAATTAAAATCAACAGCCGAAGATATCTTAAAAAAAAATGAAGGTGGTATAGTTTGTGTCATTAGTAAAATTGGTGGTAAAGCTTCTATAGTTGTAGCCGTGGATAAAAAAATTACTAATAAAATTAATGCTGTAGAGTTAGTTAATATGGTTTCGATTACTTTAGGCGGAAAAGGTGGTGGTGGCAGACCAGATATGGCTCAATCTGGAGGATCTCTTCCTAAAAAAAGTGAATTGGCTATTCAAAAATTAAGAGATTTTATTAAAACTAAATTTTAGAGTAGTAATTATGTTAAGTAATTTAAATAAAGAAATTATTGAGTTTAAAGAAACCGAAATAATGGAAGTCGCTAATTTTGGAAGAAATCACGAATTAAAAACTGGAAAAAAAGTTTATTCAGCATGGTTTGGTGAAGGTGACACACCTACAGATCAAATTATTTATAATGAAACTATTGACTCATTAATTAAAGGAAAAACATTTTATACTTACCAAAATGGTATTCCCAATCTTCGTTTAGAAATTTCAAAATATATGAATAATGTTTTTGGTATTCATACTAAGCCTGAAAATCATAGTATAGTAACTGGCGGTATGATGGGCTTAAGATTAATTTGTGATTTAATTATATCTGAGAATGATGAAGTTGTAATGGTTGGTCCTGTCTGGCCAAATATAAGATCTTCAGTTTTATTAAAAAAAGGTAATGTTAAAGAAATTTCTTTAAAATTAGATCAAAATGGCTGGAATATTGATTTTAATGATTTATTGCAATCAATTACATCATCAACAAAAATGGTTTTTATAAATAGCCCTGGTAACCCAACAGGATGGGTTATTTCTAAAGAACAACAAGAATTATTATTAAACCATACTCGGAAAATGGGATGTTGGCTTATCTCTGACGAAGTTTATCATCAAATTATTTTCAATGAAGATGTTGCCTGTAGTTTTCTTCAATTATCACTCCCATCTGATCGTCTGATAGTAATAAACTCTGCTTCCAAAAGTTTTAATATGACAGGTTGGCGCATTGGTTGGTTAACCCATCCAGAAGAGTTAGGAGAGCATATTGCTAAATTAGTGCAAATAACAACTTCTGGAGTCCCTGAGTTTCTTCAAAATGGACTAATTTCTGCTTTAAAAAATTTTAAATCTATAACTTATGACTTAAAAATTAACCTTAAGAAATCTCGTGATCTTATGTTTAACAGATTAATGACATGGAGTAAGATTCAATGCACTTTACCTCAGGCATCGTTTTATGCTTTTTTTAAAGTCAAAGACATGAATGATTCCCTTCAATATGCTAAGCACCTCATTGTTAAAACTAATGTGGGTGTTGCACCCGGAATTGCTTTTGGCAAATCTGGAGAAGGGCATCTGAGAATATGTTTTGCAGCCAATGAAAAATTCATTAACGAAGTAATGGATAGATTAGAGCCTGAACTCAATAAATAACTAAGGCTCATATAAATAACCTTAGTTAATTTTTTTATTACCAAGGTTGTATACTACTCTTTAGCTTTTTATAACCCTCAATAAATCCAGGTCGATTATTAGTGTATATTTGATCAAAGCTTTTAAGAGTATTAGTTAACCAAGTTTCTAATTCTTTATTATTAGGATTAGCGTCTAAATAAGCATCTCTTATTAGAACAAAGTGTATTCTTGGATCATATGGTTTTTTTGTACCTCCCATTGATTCATCTCCATCTAGTAGTCTTAATAACATTGCATCAGCAGAGCCTAATGTCTGTTCGTGGATAGGTGGCCCATCCATTCTATACATTACTGAGGTCATATCTCTTCCATTCCCTGTTGAATAGCCTAATGAATTCCATAATTTATCAATATTTATATTACTATCAGCATGTGTTAAAACTTTTTGAGCAAAGGCTCTAAGAGGGTCAGAAATATCGGCTAGTAAATCTGTAAGTCTATCTCCATCCAAATCTGTTGCTAATATAATACATTCCTGATTTTCAATTAAATCCCATATTAATAATCCATAATTAGTATCAGCTATGTGCTGTTCTATTTTTCCAGACCAGTTCTCCATCCCTTCCTTAAAATCTTTTGGTAATAGAGATATAATTTTATCAATATTTTCTTTATGCTCTTCGTAGGCGTTAACAGCCCATTTGCGACCAATTTCAAACTTTGTATCTTCGAGTAACCAAATAAGCAATCCTGCATTTATTCCATCTTCCATTGCTTGAGTTGGTTTAAATGCAACTCTTCCCAATTTACCACTATCATTTACCATTTTTAAAAATAAACGACATGCATGTGCCATTTGAATTCCAGGAGTATTCATTTCAGTATGAACAATTCCTGTTTCTGCGTTTACAGTAAATTTCGATTTATCCTGTGAATAAGGAAGACATGGCATACATCTAACTACTGTTATGGGACCATAGGGTCTAACATTACAATATACACCAGCTTGAGTTCTAAGTGGTGCATTTCCAGATTTTCCCATCACTACAACTTTTTTACCATTATTATCAGTAACGTAAGCGTCACCAGCTGTTGACCATTTGATGGAGGTATTTTGCATGTTTCCAAACCAACTTAAAGCCTCTAAGTTTGTATCATGTCTTATCTGTGACCACATAGGAACAGCATAGAAAGGTAAATTCAAAATATCTGCAGCAGCTATGGTTCCCAACAATGCATAGGCATCTGTAAGAGAGTGGCAAACTGGGTTAATATGTCCATCATGTTTTCCACCTTTCCATACTAAAGCATTGGGATAACCTTTTGGCCTAATATCTGTTTTTGAATAAAGATTATTTAGTAGTTCTTTTAAATCTCCTCCTTGAGATTCTGTTTTAGCTATGTTCATTAAGTCTAACATATATTTCCCTCATCTAATTTTTTTTATGTAAGAATTTTATATAATTATCAAATTGATAAATCATATTTTTTATTTCTAAATAGTTATATAAAATAATCAAATTTTAAATATCATTAATAAATTTTTTTAAAGATTTTATATCTTTTATTTCTTCAAAATGATTCAAAATATGAGGCTTCATAAAACCTTCAATTATCATATTATTAAGTAACGAAATTAGTAAATCCCAGTAACCAGAAAAATTTAAAATACCAACTTTCTTATTTTTAATTAAGTTTAATTGACACCACGTTAAAACCTCACAACATTCGTCTAAAGTTCCAATACCTCCTGGTAAAATTAAAAAAGCAACAGATTTTTTGTACATTAATTCTTTTCGTTGATGCATTGTCTCTGTAGAAATTAGCTTTGTATTAAAGTTATTAGGAGTTTTTATATTTAATATATCTTCTTTTTTTAAAAACTCAGGAATAATACCTATTGTTTTAGATCCATGCTTTACTGCTGAATTAGAAACTGCTCCCATTATACCATGTTCACCACCACCAAAAATAATATCAAAATCATTTTCTGCTATAATTTTTCCAACTATTTCAGCTAGTTTTTTATGGTCGTCATTATTTCCTGGAGAGGATCCACCAAATACACATATTTTATTCTTCAATTTTTTACCTATTTTTATATTTAATTTACAAAAATTAATATAACTATTAATATTTTTATTATGATACATTATCTTATATAACGAAATTAACTAAGGTTTTTTTTAATGGGTGTTTCAAAAGTAATTTACTTCCTTTTTGGAGGCGGTGTTTTAGCAGGTATAGCTTTACTAGTAGCATTGTATCAACCAAATCCAGTCGAAGAAAAGGATATAGTTGTTCCATTAGTCAAAGAAGTAACTGATGCAAAACCTATAGAAACTAAAGCATCTAGAAAACAAAGTGGTGATATAATAAAGTTAGAAGTTATCAGAGTTAGACCTGACGGAAGCTTAGTTATAGCTGGAAAAGGATTGCCAAATTCTAAAGTTGAAATAATTTCTGGTTCTACAATAATTGCGACGACTACTAGTGATAATATTGGTGAATTTGTTGCTGTTCCTGAAAAACAGCTTAAAAGTGGTGAGTATTTATTAGCTTTCCGTCAAACAACAAAAGATAATAAAGTAACAATTGCCAATGAAGCTGTCGCTATAAATGTTACAGGTGGATTAAATGACATTCCTATAGTAGCTATTATTGATAGTGAAGGTAAAATTGGTGCTCGTGTAATACAAGCTCCTGGCCTTGAGAAAACTAAAGAAAAAGCAATTAAGGAAAATAAAGGAAACAAAGAAAGTAAAGATAAACCAGAGGTTTCTATTTTAGCTTTCACCTATGATATAAAAGTAGGTCAGTTGATTCTTTCTGGAACTGCATTTGGAGGAGTTCAAATTAATGGCGGCTATTCCGGTAAGGAGATTTCTTCAACTAAAATTTTAAATAATGAATGGTCATTAACTATTCCAGGTAAATTAATCTTGGGCAAACAAAAAGTGTCTGTAATATTACTTGGTAAAAATGGAAATGTTTTAAGTAAAAAATCATTAAATATTTCTGGAAAATCAATACAAAATGCAAATGGAAAAACATTTGTTATAGTTCAAAAAGGAGATGCCCTTTGGAATATAGCTTATAATAGACTTGGTTTGGGAAAGCGTTATATGGATATAGTAAAATTAAATAGCGATAAGATAAAAAATCCTGACTTGATTTATCCTAAACAACTATTCGTAATACCATTTAGGAAATAACCTTAATAATTAAGATTTTATATATTGCTTGATAAAAAAATTAATAATTTTTTAAATCCATTACTATTTCATATTGCAGAAATTATTAATAAATTAAAAATTTCTGCAAATTTTGTTACTTTGCTTAGTTTTTTATCAGGTTTAGTGTGTTTTTGTTATATCATTGATTCAAACTTTATGCTCGCATTGATATTTTTCTTTTTTAATAGGTTATTTGATGGTTTAGATGGAGCAGTTGCTAGAATCAATGGACAGTCTGATTTAGGTGCTTTTTATGATATAGTTTCAGATTTTTTTTTCTATGCTTTGTTCCCATTAGGGTTTATATTTCAAAATATAGAAAATACTTATTCTATTTGTTTTCTATTGTTAAGTTTTGTTACTACTCAAACTACGTTTCTAGCTTCAGCTTGGATTTTAGAAAAAAATAAATCTGTAATTTTATTAGAACATAAAAAATCTTTTTTTTATATCGGAGGTCTTACTGAAGGCTTTGAAACAATTATATGTTTCATTTTAATGTTAATTTTTAATGATATAGTTAATATAATTGCATATATTTTTGGAACTTTATGTTTTTTAACAGCCTTATTTAGAATCTGTTTCATTAGAAAAATGTTTTTGAAGTGATTTAATTTTATGGATTTTGTAACTTTAACTATTTTAAAATTTAAAATTATTCTATTATATATTTATATTATCATATTTATATTAAAAAACAGGTTTGAAATTAATGAACGATTTTAAAAAAAAACTTACTTCTGAACAATTTCGAGTTACTCAAAAACATGGAACTGAGCCACCTTTTTCAGGTGTTTATAATAATAAAAAAGATAAAGGTGAATATTTATGTGTTTGTTGTAAAGCTAAACTTTTCTCTAGTACTGCTAAGTATGATTCAGGCTCTGGTTGGCCTGCTTTTTATGAGCCAATTTCTGAAAATGCTTTAGGTTCATCTTCTGATAATTCTTTATTCATGGAAAGAACAGAAGTTCATTGTTCAAAGTGTGAAGCTCACCTTGGTCACGTATTTAAAGATGGCCCTCAACCAACTGGATTACGTTATTGCATTAACTCAGTTTCATTAGATTTTGAAAATGAATAATTTAATATTAGGTTCAACTAAAATTTATGGTTGTTTAGCTGATCCAATTGAGCATGTTAAAGCTCCATTAATTTTTACTAATATTTTTAGAGAAAAGAATATTGATGCAGTAATGGTTCCTATAAATGTCTCAGAAAAGAATTTAGAAAAAGTAATTATCGCTTTAAAATCAATTAAAAACTTTTCTGGCATGACAATTACTATTCCCCATAAAACAAATATTTTACATATGTGTGACTTTCTAAAACCAGATGCCGAGAGAACTAAAGCAGTTAACTGGATCAAATTTGATGAGAGTAGAAAATTAATTGGAGACAATTTTGATGGGCAAGGTTTTGTAAATGGTTTTTATAAACAAAAACATACTTTTGAAAATAAATCTGTTTGTTTAGTTGGAACTGGTGGTGCTGGGGCTTCCATTGCTTTTGCTTTGGCGAAGGAAAAAATTAAACAATTAACTCTAATTAATCGTGATATTAATAAAGCTAATGTTTTAAAATCTAATATAAATAAAATTTATCATGCTCTTGAAATATCAGTATTTAACTCTTCTGAAAATATATTAAAAGACTATGAAATAGTTATTAATGCTACAAGTTTAGGGCTTAAAAAGTCAGATAAGATTCCTTTTAATGTTCATGAAACAAATGAAAAATGTATAATCGCAGACATTATTATGAATCCCATAGAAACTGATTTATTAATAAAAGCAAAATCGATAGGACGGACTATTCATTATGGTAAACATATGATAGAAACACAAATTCAATTAGCAGGAAATTTTTTAAAACTATGGTAATGTATGATGGGAATATTCATGGAAAATAAATCAGTTTGGGATAAAATCAAATTAGACCAATTAGAAAAACTCTGGAGCGAGGGTATGCCTATTACTAAAATAGGTATTGAACTTGGTGTATCCCGTAATGCAATTGCCGGCAAAGCTCATAGATTGGGTCTACCTAAGAGAAATTCTCCAATTTCTAAATCAGGAGAACCTAGAAAAAATCAGATAAAATTAAGTTCTCATGAAAATAAGAAAGAATTGCCTCTTAAGCTTTTATTAAGAGACGTTGAATGGTCAAGAAACGCCTGCTGTTGGCCAGATGGTGATCCTAAACTACCTGGATTTAAATTTTGTGGAGTGGCTATAATACCAGGTCGTCCATATTGTGAAAAACATTCGATATTAGCTTACACTAATACCAGAGAGAGTTAAAATGAACTATGAGTACTCTAATAAAAAAAAGAGAAAGTTATAATCCTTTACTATGGTTACCTAAAACTATTAATTTAGACTTTAAAATTTTTGAACATTATACTTTAGTTAACTCTAATATTATTTTTTATAAAAATACTTTTAGTGACTTTAAACTTGAATCTTCCATAGAATTAAATGGAATTGATCTTGAAACTTTATCTTTTCAGATCTCTCTTGATGACAAACCATTTCATGAAATTGATATCAATAAAAAATTTATTAATGATGAGTTAATTTCAATTTCTATCCCTGATGAAGTTTTGAAAGTCAATATTCTATCAAAGGTTAAAATTTTACCTAAAAAAAATTCTTCATTAGAAGGATTATACGAATCTAATCAAATGTTTTGTACTCAATGCGAACCAGAGGGTTTTAGAAAAATTACGTGGTTTACAGATCGTCCAGACTGTTTGGCTGTTTTTAAAGTTAGAGTTGAAGCTCCTTTATTATTTAGTTCTTTGTTATCAAATGGTAATTTAATAAATAAAGGAGTAATAAATGACGATAATAATAATCCAATTAGACATTTTAAAACTTGGGAAGATCCTTTTCCTAAGCCATCTTATTTGTTTGCTTTAGTTGTAGGATGTCTAGAGTTATCTTCTTCTACTTTTATAACAGCTTCCAAAAAAATAATTAATTTAGAAATTTATACTGAAATTGGTAACAAACATCTGACTTCCCACGCTATGATTAGCTTAAAAAAGGCGATGGAATGGGATGAAAAAAAATATGGATTAGAATATGATCTTAAATGTTTTATGATTGTAGCTGTGAGTCATTTCAATATGGGAGCAATGGAAAACAAAGGATTAAATATTTTTAACTCAAAATTTATTTTAGCAGATCCTAGTACGGCTTCTGATGCTGATCTTAATAATATTGAAGCTATAGTTGCTCATGAATATTTCCATAATTGGACTGGAAATAGAGTCACTTGTCGAGATTGGTTTCAATTGACATTGAAAGAAGGTTTAACTGTTTTTCGAGATCAAGAATTTACTGCTGATATGAATAATAAAGGAGTTAAACGGATTCAAGATGTAATGCTTCTTAGATCAATTCAATTTCCTGAAGATGCTGGTTCTAATAGTCATGCAATTAGACCAGATGAATATATAGAGATAAATAATTTTTATACGCCTACTGTTTACGAAAAAGGAGCTGAAGTTATAAGAATGATTTATAATTATCTTGGAGAAGATCTTTATAGAAAGGGAATAGACAAATATTTTCAGTTATTTGATGGAAAGGCAGTTACCTGCGAAAATTTTTTAGAAGCTCTGCAAATTGGTTCAAATTTAGATTTAAGCTTATTCAAAAAATGGTATAGTCAGTCTGGAACTCCAGAATTAACGATTAAAAGAGTAATAGATATTAATAAAATTACTCTAAATATCATGCAATCAGTAAATAAAAAAATAAGTGATTTACCAATACCAATTAAAATTTCTTTAATTAACCAAAATGGTCATTTAGTTAAATTTAGTATAAACAAACTAGATTTAAAATATGAACACGTTTTATTATTTACAAAAAATACTTCTAAGATTATTTTAACAGGTTTCAAAGGTAGCGTTACCCCATCAATACTAAGAGGTTTTTCAGCTCCTGTTAAGCTTAATACTGATTTATCTATATCGGAATATATTCATATTCTAAGTCATGATAATGATGCATTTAATAAATGGGATGCAATTCAAAACTTATATTTAAGCTGCGCATTTAATAAAGAAAACATTACTTTAATTACAAATGTCTTGGGTAAATTTTTGTTAGAAAATATTAATAATCCATCTCTTATCTCTTGTTTATTAGAATTGCCATCGAGAACGGCTTTTGAAAACTTATATGAATTTTCAGATCCTATAGAAATATATACTTTAAGATTAGATATTATGAAAAAGATATCATTAAACTTACAAGAGATTTTTGAAAAAATAGCACACAATCTTATTAATAATAATATCGAAAATAGTGAAAAAAAAGGCGAGAGAGCTTTGTTGAATAAAATTTTATACTTTCTTATTTTGATTAAAAGTAAAATTGCTACTCAATTAGCTCAAAATATTAGCATAAGTGATAATATGACATTATGCTTGATTGGTTTGAATTCTCTGTCTTTAAACAATGATCAAAATTCTCTTAAATACTTAAATAAATTTTATTTAAAATGGATTAATAATAGTCTAGTTTTAGAAAAATGGTTTGAAATGATGTCTAGGCTTAATCTAAAAGATGAAGGTATTAATTTTGTAAAAAACCTTTTAAATCATGAAGCCTTTGATTTCAAAAACCCTAATAAATTGAGATCTGTTTTAGGGACCTTTCAAAGAGATAATATTTTATTATTTCATGCTAACGATTCTTCTGGTTATGAATTCCTTGCTGAACAAGTAGCTTTAATAGATGATAAGAATCCGCAAGCAGCGGCCAGACTTGTATTGCCTTTAACTAGATTTGCTAATTATAAACAATCAAGAAAAAATAAAATGAAAGAAGCATTGTCGCAAATATCTCAAAATAAAACATTATCTAATGACTTATCTGAAATTATAACAAAAGCTCTTCAATAAAAATTTATTTTTTCGTTAGAAAATTTGGGATATTTCCACTATCTTGAAAATTTGTAAAATTTTCAACTGGGGGAATATTAAAATTACTTTTTTTATTAGTTATTTTATAATCATTATTATTTGTTTTTGTGTTAAATGACTTGTCATTTGTATCTCTTAAATTAAAAAAATTAATTTTTTTATTTATTAATTTCTCTATTGCTAAAATATTTTTTTCATCATCTTCTTCATAAAGTGTAAATGCTTTTCCAGATAGGCCAGCACGACCTGTTCTTCCTATTCTATGAATATAATCTTCTGCATTAGTTGGAACGTCATAGTTAAATACGTGGCTTAAGCCTGCTACGTCTAACCCTCTTGCAGCAACATCAGAAGCAATTAGAATTTTAGCTGCCCCACTTTTAAATTCTTCAAGAGAAAGAATTCTTGAACTTTGATTCATATCACCATGTAGCGAAACAGTTTTAAAATTATTATTTTTCAAAAATTGACTTACTTTGTTAATATCTAATTTTCTATTGCAAAATATAACAGCATTTTTTATTTTTTCTAAGTCTAATATCGCTTTTAAATTATTTAATTTATCTTTTTTTGTAGTATTTATTAAAAGACTTTCTATATTTGAACTAGTGCTTGCACTTGGTGTAACGGTAATCTCTTTCGGATTAATAACAAACTTTTCACCAATATTTCTTATTTCACCAGAGAGTGTTGCTGAAAAAAATAAAGTTTGTCTTATTTGAGGTAGTAATTTAGTAATTTTGTCGATATCAGGAATAAAACCCATATCAAGCATTCTATCAGCTTCATCAATTACAAGTATTTTTACATCTTTTAAAATCACTTTCCCTCTTTCAATGTGATCTAGAAGTCTTCCTGGTGTTGCTACTAAAACATCAACTCCTTTTGCTAACTTCATATCCTGTTCACTAAATGAAACACCACCAATTAACAAAGCCATTTGTAGTTTAAGGTATTTATTAAATAATTTAAAATCTTCAGATACCTGCATTGCTAACTCTCTAGTAGGAGCTAAGATTAATGATCTAGGCATTCTTGATTTTGATTTTCCTGTAATTAGAATTTCAATCAGTGGCAACATAAATGAAGCTGTTTTGCCTGTGCCAGTTTGAGCACATCCTAAGATATCTCTACCCATCAACACATGGGGAATAGCTTGTTCTTGTATTTGTGAAGGTGTTTTGTAACCTATTTCCTTAATAGACTTTAAAATTTGTTCACTCAAACCTAGTTCTTGAAAGTCCACAAATATCCTTTGAATAAAAAGTTATTGGTTTTGAATACTTTATTATTAAGAAATGTCAATTAAAAGCATAAACATTATTTTTTTTATATATCAATATCTTCTATTATATTTGCATTATCTTGAATATATCTAAATCTTAACTCAGGTTTTTTCCCCATCAAAGTATTTACTAATTCATCAACCAACCTCCTTTGGTCAGCTTCATCTATGTTTCTTTTGGGCAAAGTAACTTTTAATAATGTTCGTGTGTTAGGATCCATTGTTGTTTCTTTTAATTGAGCTGGAGGCATTTCCCCTAAACCCTTAAAGCGACTAACAAAACCTTTTCCAGAAAACTTTTCTGCAATAATTTTATTTTTTAAATCTTCTGTATGAGCATAAAAAGACTGACCTGAGTGAGTAACTCTATATAATGGTGGTTGTGCAATATACAGATTGCCTTTTTCTATGATTTGAGGAAAATTATTATAAAAGAAGGTTAAAAGTAGTGCGGCTATATGAGCCCCATCAACATCAGCATCTGTCATTATAATGATTTTATTGTATCTTAAATTTTCTATATTTTGTGAAGTAGTATTATTAAAACCTAACGCTTGTTTGAGATCATTAATTTCTTGATTTTGAAGCATCTTTTCGCTTGATGCGCTTGCTACATTTAATATTTTACCTTTAAGAGGTAAAATAGCTTGTTTCTTCCTATCTCTTGCTTGTTTTGCTGACCCTCCAGCACTATCGCCTTCCACAATAAATAATTCAGTTTCTTCAAAGCTATTACTAGAACAATCAGCTAATTTACCAGGTAATCTTATTTTTTTTGTTATACTTTTTCTAGAAATATCCTTTTCTTTTTTCTTTCTTTTACGCTCTTCATAAAATTCTATGGTTCTATTAAGAATTGCTTCTCCTCGACTAGTATCTTTTGTCAACCATGTTTCAAATCTATCCTTAATTGCAGTTTCAACAAGTTTAGTTATAGATATATTTACAAGTTTCTCTTTAGTTTGGCCTTGAAATTGAGGGTCTTTGATAAAAATTGATAATATTGTCCCAGAAGAACCCATTAGATCATCGTAATTAAGTTCCATACTTTTTTTAAAACCTTTAATTTCTGCAAAATTTCGAATAGCTTTTGTCATAGCTTGTTTCAAACCTTGCTCATGAGTGCCACCTAAAGGAGTGGAAACAGTATTACAAAATGTTTCTATAAAACTTAATTCATTTTGATCAAACCATCTAATTGCTAATTCAATAATTTCGTCATTAATCTTAACTTTTTCTTCAAATGTTGTACCTATAAAAAGAGGAATAGAAGCTGTTTTGAAATGTATGTAATCACTTAATCCATTTTTAAAACAAAGTTTTACTTCACTTTTAATATCTGTGTCTGATTTAAGTAAAGAAGGATTACATTTCCAATTAATTTCTACACCACCAAAAAGATAAGCTTTATATTCTATGATTTTGAATAATTTTTGAGGGCTAAAATAACACTGATCTCCAAAAATTTTACTATCAGGTTTAAAAGTTATTGATGTCCCATTTGGTTTTTTTGTTTCACCTAAGTTTTGAAGTTGGCTTGTAGCTATTCCCATTGAAAAATCTTGTCTAAAAAGAGTTTTGGATCTAACTACCTCTACCCTCATGAAAATTGACAATGCATTTACAACAGAAGCCCCAACTCCGTGCAAACCTCCTGAAGTTGTATAATTTTTATCAGAAAATTTTCCTCCTGCGTGCAAAGTAGTCATAATTATTTCTAATGCAGACTTTGTCTTATATTTTGGATGATTATCAACGGGGATACCTCTTCCGTTATCACTAATACAAAGAGTATTATCTTCTAGAAGTTCTACACTAATTTTTGTTGCAAATTTTGCTACAACTTCATCCATACAATTATCAAATATTTCGACAGCTAAATGATGTAAAGCATTTTTGTCTGTCCCTCCAATGTACATACCAGGCCTGTGTCTTACTGGTTCCAAGCCTTCCAATACTTCTATTGATGATGCAGAGTAATCAATTTCCTTGAACAAATCAGTTTTCATATTATCATTTATAGCTGAGTTTATTAAAAATGTTTATTTTATTATATTTAATTAAATTCAAATAATTTTTAAATTAAAAAAACCCAACTTTATTTGTTAGGTTTTCTTAATTATTAAAGATTGGAACATAAATCAACTTGAATAGTACATTTTAAATTCAACTGGATGAGGTGCGTGCTCAAATTGAACAACTTCTTCCATTTTTAAATCAATGTAAGCTTCTATTTGATCTTCGGTAAAAACATTACCTTTAATTAAAAAAGACATGTCGGTTCTCAGTGCATCAAGAGCTTCTCTTAAAGATCCACATACTGTTGGAATATTTGCAAGTTCACTTGCTGGTAATTCATACAAATCTTGGTCCATCGCTTCACCAGGATGAATTTTATTTTGGATTCCATCAAGTCCTGCCATTAACATTGCTGAAAAGGCTAAATAGGGGTTCGCTGTTGCATCTGGGAAACGAACTTCAACTCTTTTACCATTTGGACTATCTGTAAAAGGTATTCTACATGACGCCGATCTATTCCTTGCAGAGTAAGCCAATATTACAGGTGCTTCATAGCCTGGTATTAGTCTTTTGTAGGAGTTTGTTGTAGGATTAGTAAATGCATTTAAAGCCTTAGCATGTTTTATAATACCACCAATATAAAATAGACACATATCAGATAAATCTGCATATTTATCTCCAGCAAACAGAGCTTTGCCATCTTTCCAAATTGACTGATGACAATGCATTCCAGTTCCATTATCACCTGCAACTGGTTTAGGCATAAAAGTAGCCGTTTGTCCAAAAGAATGGGCTACATTATGGACAGCATATTTATATAATTGAACATTATCAGCTGTGTCAATTAATGTTCCATACATCATTCCCAATTCATGCTGAGAAGGAGCTACTTCATGGTGATGTTTTTCCATTGGAACACCCATATCTACTAGCGAAAGAACCATTTCGCTTCTTAGATCTTGGGCTGAATCAACAGGAGGAACTGGAAAATAGCCACCTTTAATCCCAGGTCTGTGACCCATATTACCTTCTTCAAATTTTGTACCTGAATTGTAGGGACCTTCTGAAGAATCTATTTTATAAAAAGAAGAGTTCATCTCAGATTGATATTGGACATCGTCAAATACAAAAAACTCAGGTTCGGGACCAAAGAAAGCTGTATCACCTATTCCAATAGATTTCATATAAGATAATGCTTGTTTTGCAGTAGATCGTGGGTCTCTTTCATAAGGTAATCCAGACAAAGGTTCTAAAACATCACAAAAAATTGAAAGAGTTGGCTGTGAAAAGAAAGGATCAACAATACTTCTTGAGCAATCAGGCATTAATTTCATGTCGGACTCATTAATCGCTTTCCAACCTGCAATTGATGACCCATCAAACATAAAACCTTCAGCAAGAGTTTGTTCATCGATTGTACTAACATGTTGTGACACATGCTGCATTTTTCCTCTAGGATCTGTAAATCTTAGATCTACAAATTGTATTTCTTTTTCTTTAATTATATCTAAAATAGTTTTTGCATCTGACATTATTTGTTTTCTCCATTTTTAATATTAAATTGCTTCAAATCCTTTTTCACCAGTTCTGATGCGAATAGCTTGATCAATAGAAGAAACAAATATTTTTCCGTCTCCAATGCGACCAGTTTTAGCAGACTGTTCTATACAATCGATAGCTGAATCAAGAAGTTCATCATCAATTATTATTTCAATTTTAACTTTTGGCAAAAAATCAACAACATATTCAGCACCTCGATATAGTTCAGTATGACCCTTTTGTCTTCCAAAACCCTTTGCCTCATAAACAGTTAATCCTTGTATTCCTATTAAAGCTAAAGCGTTTTTTACTTCGTCAAGCTTAAAAGGTTTAATAATTGCTTCAATTTTTTTCATAATAAACACCTCTAAATTATAAATAATTGGAAATAGAAAATTTTTAAAGTTACAAATGTATAAATGTAATAATTTCAAAAAAACGATTAAAAAATAGGCAAAACTATAATATTAAAAATTAGTTTTTATTCTATTCATCGCTTCTTCTATAGCTTCATCAGAGCTAGCGCATGATAATCTTATAAAACCCTCACCAAATTCTCCAAAAGAAGTGCCTGCAACTGTAGCAACTCCAAGTTTGTCCAAGAGTTCATTTTGTATTACTGAAGAAGATTTATTGGTAGCAGTTATATTAGGAAAACAATAAAAAGCGCCTTTTGGCTCTTGACACTTAAAGCCTTCAATTTCATTAAGTTTATTATACATTAAACTAGCTCTTCTTTTAAAAGAATTATTCATTTGTGATACACAGTCTTGTGAACCTTCAAGAGCTTCTAACGCGGCATATTGTGCACTTGCATTAACACATGAATGAATGTTTACAGCTAATTTTTCTGCAATTTCATAAAGTTTATTAGGAAATATTCCATAACCTAATCTCCAACCGGTCATAGCATATGTTTTTGACCAACCATTTAGTATTATTAATCTGTCTCTTATGTTTGGAAATGATAACATTGAAGTAAATGGTAAAGAACCAAAACAAAACTGATCATATATTTCATCACTCATTAAAGTTACATTGGGAAAGTTATCTAAGCCTTTTGCAAGTTTCTCTAACTCACTTCTAGGAACAATACCTCCAGTTGGGTTTGCTGGGCTATTAATAATAATAAGGCTGGTTTTAGAGTTAATTTTATTAAGTATTTCTTCAGAAGAAAAAGAAAAGCCTTTTTCTTCACTTAGTTTGTAGGGAACTGCTGTAGCTCCTGAATAATTAATAGCTGACTCATATATTGGAAAACCTGGGTTAGGGTAAAGGATTTCTCTATTTTTCTCTCCCATGATCATTGCTGAGAAAAAAATAATAACTTTTCCACCTGGTACTATTAAAATATTATCAGGTGATACTTTTACTTTATGTCTTTTGTTAATATCATTTGATACAGCTTCTCTTAGTTTAGGTATGCCAACTGATTGGGTATAGCCATGATGTCCATCTTTTAATGCTTTTATCCCTGCTTCAACAATGTGAGGCGGTGTAGGAAAATCAGGTTGTCCAATTCCTAAATTTATAATAGATTTTCCTTCTGAAGCCAATTTGTTAGCCTTAGCAAGAACAGTAAAAGCAGTTTCAGTGCCTAAATTCATATTTCTCATAGCAAAATTAAAATTTTCTTTTTCCATTTAATAAACCTTGATTAAATTTAAATTATTTAATACTTATACAATACCATTTATAAAAATAAATTATTTATTTATGTTTTGTTTTTTTTATAAATAAATTTATGGCGGGTGTAGCTCAGTTGGTTAGAGCGCGGGTTTGTGGTACCTGAGGTCGCCGGTTCGAAGCCGGTCACTCGCCCCATATTTTTTTGATGTCTTTCTGACTTGACCTTTACACGTTTCTCGTTTAGCCATTTGTTTAGATACTTTTTATGAGTATTTAAGCATGTGCGGGCGTGGCGGAATTGGTAGACGCGCAAGATTTAGGTTCTTGTATCGCAAGGTGTGGGGGTTCAAGTCCCTTCGCCCGTACCAAAATTTTGAGTTTTCAATTATGCTCATTTTCTTGAGCTATTAAAAAGGATGTTTATTGATATGGCGATTACTGAAACTTTATCTGAAGGTTTAAAAAGAGAATTTGAAGTTGTTATTACTAGCGCAGAAATTGACATTCTAGTGAACGAAAAACTTGTTGGTATTGCAAAAGAAGCAAAGTTACCAGGTTTTAGACCAGGAAAAGTTCCCATTTCAGTTGTAAAAAATAGATTTGGAAAACAAGTCTTAGGAGAAGTTGTAAGAGAAACTATTGACAACGCCTCAAAAGAAACGATGGATAGTAATAAATTAACAGCTTCGTCTCAACCAAAAATTGAAATTATTTCATTTGAAGAGGGCGAAGATTTAAAAGCTAAATTATCTGTTGAAATAATGCCTAACTTTGAAATACCTGAATTATCATCTCTAGAAATTATTAAACCTGTTGTTGAAATTGTTGATAAAGACATTAATGATGCCGTAGAAAAAATTGCTAAAGAAAATATAGGTACTAACCTAATTAAAAAAAATAGGGCTGCTAAATTGGGTGATACACTAGTCATTGATTTTTTAGGCAAAGTTGATGATGTAGCTTTTGAGGGTGGTGAAGCAAAAGGACATAATTTAAAATTAGGTTCTAATTCTTTTATTCCTGGATTTGAAGATGGATTAGTTGGAGCCATAAAAGATAAAACAATATTTGTAAAGGTTACATTTCCTTTAGATTATCAAGCAAAAAATCTTGCAGGAAAAGAAGCCGTATTTGAAACGACTGTCAACGAAATAAGAGAAGATGCAAAACTAGAAATTAATGACGAATTTGCAAAAACTTTAGGTATGGAGTCTTTGGAAGCTCTTAAAAATGCTGTTTCTGAACAATTAAAAAAACAACATGATGAAGCCAGTCGTCAAAAAGCAAAGAGAGATATCTTAGATAAATTAGCTAATGCAGTGTCTTTTGAATTACCAGAAACTTTAGAAAAAGAGGAGTATGCTAGTATTTGTAAGGCTATGAACCCAAATGCGAAACCTGATCACGATCAAGATCAAGATCACGATCTTCCAGCACCTGATAAAGGAATGTCTAAAGCTGAAAAGGATGATGCTTCAGAAATATCAAAGAGAAGAGTAAGATTAGGTTTGTTACTTTCAGAAATTGGTAGAAAAAATAATATTAAAGTTGAAGAAGAAGATACAAGAAATGCAATGATGAAAGAAATTCAAAAATATCCAGGTCAAGAAAAAGAAGTTATGGAATATTTTAAGAAAAATCCTGATGCTCAGCAACAGTTAGCTGGTCCTGTTTTTGAAGATAAAATAATTGATTTCATATTAGAATTAGCTAAAGTTAAAGAAAAAATCGTTTCAATCGAAGAGTTATATAAATCAGAAGAATTAGATTTAAATAAAGAAGCTGAAAAAGCTAAAAAGTCGAATAAAGCTTCTGATAAGAAAAAACTTGCTTCACCTAAGAAAACTTTAAAAAAAACAAATAAATAAAGATATCAATCATCTTTCTCACAGGAGTAAATTAGAAAATGTTCACCAATGATTTTAAATTAAATAATTACACGAATGAAAAGAATGCTTTAATTCCAATGGTAGTTGAGCAGACTAGCAGAGGGGAGCGTTCATTTGACATTTACTCAAGATTATTAAAAGAAAGAATAATATTTTTAGTTGGTCCTGTTGATGACACAATAGCTTCTGTGGTTTGTGCACAATTATTATTTTTAGAAGCTGAAAACCCAAAAAAAGATATTTCAATGTACATCAACTCACCTGGTGGTGTAGTTACATCAGGCCTTTCTATTTATGATACAATGGAATACATAAAGCCAGATGTTTCAACTGTTTGTATTGGGCAAGCAGCTAGTATGGGATCACTTTTAATGACAGCTGGAGCAAAGAAAAAAAGATATTGTCTGCCTAACGCCAGAATAATGACACATCAACCTTCTGGTGGATACCAAGGTCAGGCTACTGATATAGAAATTCATGCTAAAGAAATTATTAATCTTCGTTCAAGGTTAAATGACATATATGTTAAACATACTGGCAAGAAAATTGCACAAATTGAAAGTTTAATGGATAGAGATACTTTTTTGTCACCAACTGACGCAGTTAAACTTGGGTTGATTGACGAAGTGGTCTATAAAAGACCTAAGACTAAGGAAGATGAATAGATATTTTATAAATTACAAATATTGTATTTTTTTTTAAATATAGAATAGTGTTAATTTGAATATACAAATATTAATTTAAGTGAGGTGAATTATGAATGAACAAAATAGTGGTGGTAAAAATAAAACAACTTTATATTGTTCATTCTGTGGAAAAAGTCAGCATGAAGTAAAAAAATTGATTGCTGGCCCTACAGTTTTTATATGTGACGAATGTGTTGAATTATGTATGGATATAATTCGTGAAGAACATAAATCTACTGTAACTAAAAGTAATGAAGGTATTCCTACACCTTTAGAAATATGTAAAATTTTAGATGATTATGTAATTGGGCAATCTAAAGCTAAAAGGATACTCTCCGTCGCTGTTCATAATCATTACAAAAGGCTATCCAACGCCTCTAACATGAATGGTATAGAAATATCTAAATCAAACATTCTTTTGGTAGGCCCAACTGGTTGTGGCAAAACTTTGTTGGCACAAACTTTAGCAAAAATTTTAGATGTTCCATTTACAATGGCTGATGCAACAACTCTTACAGAAGCTGGTTATGTTGGTGAAGACGTTGAAAATATAATTTTAAAATTACTACAAGCTTCTGATTACAACGTAGAAAGAGCTCAAAAAGGTATAGTATACATAGATGAAGTTGACAAAATTTCTAGGAAATCTGAGAATCCTTCAATAACCAGAGATGTGAGTGGAGAAGGTGTTCAGCAAGCTCTATTAAAAATTATGGAAGGTACAATTGCTGCAGTACCTCCTCAAGGTGGAAGAAAACACCCTCAACAAGAGTTCTTACAAGTCGACACTACTAATATTTTATTTATTTGTGGGGGAGCTTTTGCTGGTCTTGACAAATTAATATCAAATAGAAACAAGGGCTCATCAATTGGGTTTGGTGCAGAAATTGTAAGTCCAGAAGATAAATTAACAGGCGAAATTTTACAAGATTTAGAACCGGGTGATTTAGTTAAGTTTGGTCTTATTCCTGAATTTATTGGAAGATTGCCTGTCTTAGCTACTTTAGAAGACTTAGATGAGGATGCTTTAGTAACTATTCTTACAGAACCCAAAAATGCACTTATCAAGCAATATCAAAAATTATTTGAAATGGAAGACACTAAGCTTGAATTTAGAGATAATGCTCTTAAAGAAGTTGCAAAAAAAGCTATCATGTTAAAGACTGGTGCTCGAGGTTTAAGGTCTATTATAGAAAATGTGTTAATGGACACTATGTTTGAATTACCCTCTGAACAAGATATATCTGAAGTTGTGGTAAATGAGGACGTTATTACAAAAGGTAGTAAACCTATTTTAGTTCATGCTAAAAAGAAAAAAGAGATCGGTACTTCCTAATATTAATTCATTTAAACTTGAATTTTACAAATATATTATCATTTAATATAATATATTAATTAATTATAAAGGAATTAATGCTTTGTCTAAAATTGTTTGTCCTGTTTTACCCCTTCGCGATATAGTAATATTTCCTCAAATGATAGCTCCTCTTTTTGTAGGAAGAGCAAAATCAATAAATGCTCTTGAATCTGTTATGGAGAATAATAAAGAAATAGTATTATTAACTCAAAAAAAACCTTCTACAGAAGATCCTAAAAGTAAAGATTTATATGAGACAGGAACGATTGGTAATATCCTACAGTTATTAAAATTACCAGATGGAACTGTTAAAGTTTTAGTGGAAGGCAAAAAAAGATGTTTAGTAAATAAATTTACTACCATAGATACATTTTTAGAAGCTGAAGTTAATATTATAGAAGAAAATATAGAAGAAGATAAAATTAAGATAGAAAAAATAGATGAACTTATTAATACTTTTGAACAATATGTCAAAATCAATGGAAAAATTAATAGTGACGTGATTTCAACTATTTCAGAAATTGTAAACGCTAGTGAATTGTCTGATAGTGTTATAAATCATTTGCTTCTTAGCATAGAAGAAAAACAAAAGTTTCTTGAAATGCTAGACCCTTATGAAAGAATTGAAAAACTTATTGTTAGAATTAATTCGGAATTAGGAACATTAGAATCAGAAAAAAAAGTCCGTGGACGTGTCAAACGTCAAATGGAAAAAACACAACGCGAATATTATTTGAACGAACAACTCAAAGCTATCCAAAAAGAATTAGGATCTTCAGAAGAAGGTAAAAATGAGTTTGATGAAATAGAAGAAAAGATTAAAAAAGCTGGTTTAACAAAAGAGGCAAAAGAAAAGGCCAACTCTGAACTAAAAAAATTAAAAAACATGAGCCCAATGAGTGCAGAAGCTACAGTTGTGAGATCTTATATAGACTGGCTAGTTTCAATACCATGGAAAGAAAAAATTAAAATAAAAGCTGATATTAATAAGGCAAGAGAAATATTAGATAATGATCATTATGGTTTAGAAAAAGTTAAAGATAGAATTATTGAATTTCTTGCTGTTCAAAAAAGAACAAAGGAAATAAAAGGTCCTATTCTTTGTTTAGTGGGACCTCCTGGTGTTGGTAAAACATCTCTAGGTAAATCAATTGCTAAAGCAACAGGTAGACAATATATAAGGATGGCACTTGGTGGTGTAAGAGATGAAGCTGAAGTAAGAGGGCATAGAAGGACATACATAGGATCTTTGCCGGGTAAAATAATTCAAGGTATGAAAAAAACTTCAAGCGTTAACCCATTATTTCTCTTAGATGAAATTGATAAATTAGGAGCTGATTATAGAGGTGATCCATCCTCAGCATTATTAGAGGTTCTTGATCCTGAACAAAATAAATCTTTTCAAGATCATTATTTAGAAGTTGATTATGATTTATCTAAAGTTTTATTCATAACAACTGCAAATACATTAAATATGCCACAAGCGTTATTAGATCGTATGGAGATTATAAGACTTGCCGGTTATACTGAAGATGAAAAGTTAGAAATAGCAAAAAAGCATTTGGTAAAAAAACAAATGGAAAATTGTAAATTAAAAGAAACTGAGTTTTCTATAAATGACGATGCATTAACAATGGTCATACAATCTTTTACAAGAGAAGCAGGTGTAAGAGGATTAGAAAGACAATTATCTAAATTAACTAGGAAAGTAGTTACTTTAATAGAAAAAAATGAAACTAAATCAGTATCAATTACAAAAGATAATTTAATAGATTTACTTGGTGTTCCATTATACCAAAGACTTGAGATAGAAAAAGAAGATTTAGTTGGTATAACAACTGGTCTTGCTTGGACATCAGTTGGAGGAGAATTATTATCCATAGAGGCTGTGAATGTGAAAGGTAAAGGAAAAGTTTCAGCAACAGGAAAACTTGGTGATGTTATGAAAGAGTCTATTCAAGCAGCTGAATTTTTTATACGCTCAAGAGCATTATCTTTTGGTATAGATCCGATCGATTTAGAAAAAATAGATGTTCATGTCCACGTTCCAGAAGGTGCCACTCCAAAGGATGGTCCGTCGGCTGGGGTAGCAATAGTTACAAGTATAATTTCAGCTCTTACGGACATAAAAGTGAAGAGTACAGTCGCTATGACCGGTGAAATTACATTACGGGGTAGGGTACTTCCAATTGGAGGCTTAAAAGAAAAACTTTTAGCTGCTAAAAGAGGTGGTATAAAAACTGCTTTAATACCTATTGATAATAAAAAAGATTTGGCTGACATACCTGAGAATATTAAAAATGGTCTAAATATTATACCTATATACATGATAGACGAGGCTATTTCGCATGCTTTAGTAAGTAAGCCAGTAGATATCAAAAAATTAGAGAATAGCAAAATCACTGTTTCTAGTGATCAACCTATAAAAGATGAGAATAATATTTCGCACTAACTTAAAAACTATATAATTTCTTTGATTATATTATGTTTATTTACTAGAGTTATTAGTAATAATCAGTTATATCAAGATTATCGTTTATAATTAATTAATTTTCTATGGAGGTACGTATGAATAAAAATGAATTGGTTGCAAGTGTTGCTGACGCATCAGGTCTATCTAAGGTTGACGCTGCTAAAGCTGTAGATGGAGTATTTGAATCTATAACTGGAGCACTAAAATCAGGTGGCGATGTTCGTATTGTAGGTTTTGGAACTTTTTCTGTAGCTGATCGTGCTGCCACTACTGGAAGAAACCCAAGAACTGGCGAAGCTATCCAAATTAAGGCTTCTAAGCAGCCAAAATTTAAAGCAGGAAGTCCTTTAAAAGAAGCTGTAAATAATTAATATTTTTTAATGAATTTTAAAAAGACGGTTTCTATTTAACCGTCTTTTTTTTTAAAACACACCTTTGAATAACTTTCTTTATAGGTAATTCAACATATCCATTAAAATAACTAATTACTTCAAATTTATCTTGAAAAGTATCAATTAGCTCTTTCTCTTTTAAGAGAAACTTATTACTCCTAGGTCGACCATATTTCTGATTACCCTCAGAAAAAGTTTCATAAATAATATAACCTCCTTTGTTAACCAAATCTCCGATTTCTCTAATTCTTGGCCTATACAAATAATTGGTTATAATTACTAAATCATAATAACCCTTTTTTAAGGGCCATACCTGATTTGTTTCCAAATCAAAGCATATGGTTTCAATATTTTTAAGATGTTTATAAAGATTTAATTTTTCTTGATCTTTATCAATTGCAGTAACCAAATTTCCATCTTTCGACATTTCAATACTATGCCTACCAAGGCCACTAGCAAAGTCCAAGACGTCAATATTTTTCCTTTTAAAAATATTTTTTTTGATTTGCTTTAAAACCCATTCTGAAGGCTTATCTTTCAAATCTATTTCTTTCAATTACTATTCCTTCTGCATAATTAAAGATTAATCATCATTAATTAATAAAGTTCTTTGTTGTTATTTTAATTTAAATTACGTATAAACTATATATAAATGGGCGGTTAGCTCAGTTGGTAGAGCATCTCGTTTACACCGAGAATGTCGGCGGTTCGAGACCGTCACCGCCCACCATTTTCATTAATTCCAGATATTGTATTTAGTAAAACTAACATTATTATACATTTTTAAATTATTTTTAATTTTGATCTACTATACTATGATCAATAAAAAAAGCTATGGGGAGATTAATGTTTAATAAGAGACCAGTATGTATGATAACAGGCTTAGGTGAAGGAACTGGAGGTTTTACAGCTAGAAGGTTTGCAAAGGCTGGATATAGGATTGCTATGTTAGCTAGAACTAAAGAAAGATTAGACAGGTTTGAAAAAGAGATTGATGGATCTAAAGGTTATGTTTGTGATGTTTCTGATATTAACGCGTTGAAGGAAACTTGTCTTAAAATTAAAAATGATATGTCTGCTCCTCAAATTTTAATACATAATGCAGTAAAGGGTAACTTTGAAAATTTTTTACAAGGAAAACCAGAATGGTTAGAAGAAAATTTTAGAATCAATACTACTTCTTTAATGTATTTAGCTCATTATTTATTACCTGATATGATTAATAATCAAAAAGGTGTGATAATTGTTACAGGTAATACTGCAGCACATAGAGGTATGCCTCTAACGCCATATTTTGCGCCTACAAAGGCTGCACAAAGAATACTTGCTCAATCACTAGCAAGAGAATTTGGTCCTAAGGGAGTTCACGTGGCCTATCTTACAATTGATGCATCCATAAACACTCCATGGACAAGGTCAAGAATAGAGCATCAGAAAAACAAGTCAGAGGAACAGTTTGCACAGCCTGAGGATATTGCAGAAGAAATATTTCATATTTCTCAACAAAAAAGGTCTGCTTGGTCATTTGATGTAGAATTAAGACCTGACATTGAAAAGTGGTAAATTACTAAATTTTTTAGCCCACAAAGGCCTTTTCTAGAACAAATTCGGCTGGGTTATTATTTGATCCTTCATTCAAGCTTAAGTCTGCAAGAATGACTTTTAGATCATTATTTAAACCCATTGATCCACATATCATAATGCGATCGTTTTCTGAAATTCCATCAATTTCTAAATCTTTAAATAATTTATGAGACGTAATTAAATCTGTTATTCTTCCTTTATTTAAATAATCCTCTCTTGTCGTAGAATGATAATATATCAATTTATTAGATATAAACTCGCTGATTAACTCATCACTTAGTGCATTTTTAATTACATCTTCACTATAACCTAATTCTTTAACAGTTCGACAAGTATGGGTAACAATTACTTTTTCAAACTTTTCAAATGTTTCTGGTTCTCTTATTAATGAAGAAAATGGAGCAAAACCAGTTCCAGAAGATAGAAGAAAAAGTCTTTTTCCAGGTTTCAATGCATCAAGAACTAGAGTTCCTGTTGGTTTGGGCATTAAAATTATATCATCATCTATCTTAATATCTTTTAGCCTAGACGTTAAAGGACCATCTTTAACTATAATAGAATAAAACTCTAATTCTTCAGACCAACTTGGAGACGCTATTGAATAAGCTCTTAAAATGGGTTTTCCTTCTTCATTTGGTAAGCCAATCATAACAAATTCACCAGATCTAAATTTAAAACTCACAGGTCTTTTTATTCGAAATGAAAATAGATTTTCTGTCCAATGTTTAATAAAAGTAACTTTTTGATAATTTTGAGCAAATTTTGACAATTAATTGATCCTACTTTTATATTTCTAAACTTTGATTAATTGTTTAGTCAATTCAAGTAAAGCTTTTTTATAGTCAGGATATTTAAAGATATATTTAAAGTGATTTCCTATTACCTTGCTTGTGACTATTCTATTAGTTTCATAAAAAGATCTAGCCATTTCAGAAACTTTATCAGGAGAATATTCTACAATTTGAGGTTTCTTTAATTTTAGTTTATTTGCAACATGTCTAATAGCATCAATATTACTAACTAAGTTTTGATCACTTACATTTATAATTTTATCGTTATGCTTTTCAGTCATAAAACTTATTATTATTGAAGCTAAATCTTCAACATGAATTCTATTGGAGATATACCCATCTTTGACTATGACTTTGTTGTTACCCTCAATATAATTAATCATAGAATTCCTTTGTGGCCCATAAATGCCAGCAATTCTAAAAATAGAGCATTTTTGACTTATTTTAGACCAACTTTTTTCAGCTTGTAGTCGAAGATCTCCTCTATAATTTTGAGGTTTGGGCTTTGTATATTCATCTACTTGCCCATTACCATAAACCGAGGTAGCAGATAAATAGATTATTTTATTTTCATTTTTACGAATTGATTCTGCATACTTAGAAATAATAGGGTCTGATTCATTTTCATTTGGTGGAATTGTAGAAATAATATTGTCTGTTTCAAGAATTTTCAAAACATTATTTTGATCTGAGAAGTTATAATAATGTATATTATTTTTAGGTTTGATAATGTTTCTTGAAATTATACTTACCTTAAAGCCTTCTTTTAAAGCTTTGTCTGATAAAAAATTAGCTGTATATCCGTTTCCAAGAATTGTTAAGTTCATGATAATATTTTTTTTTTTTTTTATTAATTTTTTACTTGTAATTTTTACATTATATGGATTACAAGGATCATGTTTATGGTGCTTTGAAGTTTTCTTCAAGCTTAAAATGGGAATTTGGTAATTCATCTCGAGTTATAATCCAAAGCTGTCCCCGCAACTGTAAGCGCCGAGTGAGAGCTATTATGCCACTGAATTTTTATTTGGGAAGGCAGCTCAAACATTGAAGCGCGAGCCAGGAGACCTGCCATAGATTGTCGCTTTGTCAACTTCCGGGTAGAGAAGATGGCACGTGTAAATATCGTCTAGCGACTAAATTAGTTGAGGGCTTAGGCTCTTTAAATTTGTTTATTTGCTGGAGGCAATTATGACTACACGTGCGATTTTTTTAATTTTTTTGTTACTATTATTACCTGCTTCTTATTCTTTTTCTTCTGAGAAAAAGCCTTTGAGAATAACAATTCACCCTACTATGATTAATAAAAATGTTGTTGGGAGTTCAACTACTATAATCGACTATGATACAATAAAAAAATCATCCTATAAGACAATAGGTGATTTAATTTCAAAATACTCAGGAGTGAATTTTGAAAATTACTATTATGGCACTGATGCAAAAACTTCTGTTAGAATTAGAGGCTTTGGTGAGCAAGCATCTCGTAATATACTTATCTTAGTTAATGGTGTCAGACTAACTGATATGACAATAGGTGGAGCTAATTTATCTAGATTAAATGTCGATGATATATACGAAATAGAAATTATCAAAGGTGGTTCAGCAGGTATCTTATTTGGAGACGGTGCGGTAGGTGGAGCAATTAATATAATTACTAAAGACCCATTATTTATGAAAGATAAATTAAATTTTAAAAGTTCTTTTAAATCTTTTAACTCTAAAAGTAATTCTTTTTCAATTACTAAGAGATTAGATGATTTTGTCATACAAAGTTTTATCTCTAAAGAAGAAAGTAAAGGTTACAGAGAAAATAATAAATTCGAAAATGATACTCTTAATTTCAATTTGTCTTATTTAAAGGATCCTATTAATCGATACAATGTAAATTTGGTTTACTCTGAACAATTTACAGGTCTACCTGGAAATATTTCTTTAACTGATTTTTATACAACTCCAAGGTATTCAAGAACTCCGGAGGATTTTGGAACAGAAAAAGTTAACTCTATAAGTTTAGGTTCACAAAACACACTTAATTCAGGAATAAAGTTATCTAATACATTTAAATTTGAAGATAAAGATCAAATAACTTCTTCTTTATCAGGTGGGCGATATATCTTGGCAAAAACAAATTTAGAAACTTCTACGTTTAGTTCAAAGTTTAAAAAAAATCATAAATTAGATAATATAAATTTGAATTCTAACATAGGCATTGATTTTTTTAGCTCTGATTATAGAGTAATAGGAAATGATTGGTATCAGGTTAAGTATCATAATATTGCAAATCAAAAAATATTTGAGCCATTTGGTATTTTTAAATTTGATCATTTACAACATAAAAGTTTTCAATATGAAGTTGGTCTTCGTTATCATCATTATGAATTAGATGCAGATAATTATACTACTAAAAGTAGTTTATCTTCAATTGAAAGAGATAATTATGCCTGGTCTCTGGGTATGAATTATGATTTAGAAAAAAATAAAAACATCTTTGCTCATATTTCTAGATCATATAGATCACCTCGACTAGATGAAATAATATCTCTTGTTAAACCAACTCCAGTACTTAAAGATATTAAACATCAATATTCCAATGATGTTGAATTAGGATATGAGTTCAGTGAAGAAAAAATGAGTTATAAACTTTCTCTTTTTAGAACTTTAATTAAAAATCAAATTTACTTAAATCAGACTACTTTTAACAATGAAAACTTTGATCCTTCAGTTCAACAAGGTTTAGAAATTGAATTTAATCAATCTATTTTTGATAATTTAAATCTTAAATCAAATGCCACATATGTAGATTCTCATTTTACTAAAGGAATTGAAAAAGGCAATGAGACTTCATATGTACCTAAACTTTCTGGGAATGCATCTTTAAATTATAATTTAGACAATTATACTTATACATCTTTAGAATATAAATATATGGGTAAGCAAAGGTCTGGTAACGATCCTACTTATATATTACCAAAATCTAAGTCATATCAAATTATAGATTTTAACATTTCTCATGATATAAAAAACTTTAAAATAAAAGGTTCGATTAATAATGTTTTTAACAAAAAATATTATACTAATTTAATCAAAAGTTCATCTTTTTCGGGGAACAAACCATATGTTTATCCTCAACCTGGAAGAACTTTATTTTTTGGCCTAGAAGCCACTTTTTAATAAAAATTAATCTTGTTTAAATTTAAATTTGGTTTAATTATATAATATGGATAGTAAAAATTTAATTAAAAATTGTTTGGTGTTTTTAGGTTGTGTCGGAATTATAATAATGTTTCGAATAATTCCTCATCCGCCTAATTTCACACCTGTTATTGCTTTATGTTTTTACTTGCCCATTTTGTTTGGCCTTTGGTCAATTCCTTTTATAATAATGTCATTTGCAATAACTGATTATTTTATTGGGTTTCATAGTCTTTTAATTTGGACATGGAGTAGTTTGGTAATCATAGGAATGTTATCAAGGTTTTCTGTTGGGTTTAAAACTAGAATATCTTTAGTGATTACAGGGTCTTTTATGTTTTTTGT
>CAZFKZ010000020.1:0-30770 GCA_964519035.1 uncultured Rhodobacterales bacterium
AAACAGGAGGATCAGTTCTAAGACCAGCATCCTTTACAGGTATTTTTGGTCTCAAGCCGACCTTCGGCACTATTTCTAGGTCTGGAATGTCAGCAATATCACAAAGATTAGATCACCCTGGTATTTATGCAAATACGCCCAATGATATAAAATTAGTTGCTTCAGTTATTTTGTCTTATCACAAACAAGATTTAGACATGGGCCATAATTATATTTTTGAAAGTACAAGCTCAGTTAGTAAATCTCCTAAATTTGCGTTCGTGAAGGGACCGGTTTGGAATTTTGGCGAGAAAGATATGCAAGAACAAATAGAAAAATTCGTTACTAATTTTTCTATGGATATTGAAGAAGTCGAACTTGGTCATAACTTTGATGAGGCAGCTAAATGCCATGAAATAATTATGAATGGATCAATCTCAAGTTCTCTATTGAGTTATTATAAAAAAGATAGGTCAAAACTTCACCCTTTTACTATTAATAGAATTGAAGCAGGAATTCCTGTTTCCGCTAAAGATTATATTGAAGCAATTGAAAAAGCTAAGAAAATGAAAAAGACTTTAGAAATTATTTTTAATAAATATGATGCAATCATTACACCAGCTGCACCTGGACAAGCTCCTAGAGATCTTAATAACACAGGCAATGCAATTTTTAACGGTTACTGGACTATGATGGGCGTGCCTACAATTAGTTTGCCTCTTTTAAAAGGAATAGACAACTTACCTATTGGGGTTCAGGTTATTACATCTTGGAATAAAGAAGCCGATTTACTTGATATTTCTAATATGATTTTAAATCAGGCATAAAAAAAACTTGCTGAAATAATCTTTCAGCAAGTTTTAAATTAATTAATAATTTATATTTTTTTATAGCATTCCCATTTTCTTCATGAAAGCTAACTGTGAATTAAGAGCTTTTCTAGCTAAAGGACTTTTCTTAGCATAGTTTTCCCAAGCATCAACTGAGATCTTACGAAATTTATCTCTTTCTTCTTGTGCCCAATCAACAACTGTAATGTCTCCACCAGCTTTATGCTTAGCAACTAACTCTTTATCTTCTATGTCAGCAGCCCTTCTCATTTCAGTATAAGCAGCTACATACCAAACTTCTAGAGCAACCTGATTATCTTTAGAAAGTTTATTGTATAATTTCTTATTCATAATAAACTGAAGATTAGCCATTGAGTGTATGCCTGGATAAATTGGAAATTTTGCAATTTTGTGCATACCTGAAGCGTTATTATTCACATAAGCAGATGCATCTGCAGCATCAACAATTCCCTTTTCTAGTGAAGTATAAACTTCTGAAAAAGGAATAGATGAAGGAGAAGCACCAACTAGTCTAAAAACTTCAGCTGCCAAACCTTCAGGTGATCTAATTTTAACACCCTTAAGACCAGCAACAGTTGTAATCTTGTTTTTAGAAACTAGAGCTTCTCTTGAATAAGGACTACATCCAATTACATGAATTTTACCTGAAGTTACCTTCAAAGTATCATAAATTTCTTGTAAAATTTCTTTACCACCACCGTGCATACAGTAAGTTTGAAGTTGCTCAGGTGTATCCCAACCAGCAATCAAGTCACCAATCATCGCAAATGCTGGATCTCTACCTGCAAAATAAGAAATTGCATTTAAATCGCCGTCTAAAATTCCATTAGCAACTGCATCAATTGTTTCTCTGTGAGGAACAACAGCTTTAGTAGGTAATACTGTTATTGATAAAGCACCACCAGTCATCGCTTTAAGTTTTGGTGCATAATTTTCAGTCAAAAATCTGTGAGCCCAGTCACCTGATTTAGAACTCGCTTGCACTTTAAGTGTTTTAGCTGTTACTTCTGACACCATCAATGATGCAGCTACAGCTATACCTAAAATACCTGTTAATTTGATATTCATTCATATCTCCTGTTAATATTAATTAATAACTTACATAAAGCCGTCGGCAATAGAGAACATTGCATATATTATTAAGGATCCTAAAAAAAATCCTCCAACCCAGCCCCAAGGACCATAATACTCAACGTGATCGTTTCTACCTTCATTTTCCATAAGTCTCTCCTCTTATTAGGATACAATGAAGAAAAAAGATTAAGATATCAACATCTTTTTAAATCTTTTTTTAAAAAGACTTAATCATAATTAATCTTTACAAACTGCTTTATAGTGCATCTAATAAAGATCAAAATTTAATTAAATTATCTTTTTTTACTTTACGTAATTATCAAAGTTATTAGAGTAACAAAATTGTTAAAATAAATAGCGGAGGAAGAAAATGAATACAGATCAGATAGCAAATAGTGATAGCTTTCCCCCTATTAAAGATAATCTTAACGTAATTGATCACTTAAGTAAGTTTTTGGGATTAGCTGTTTCTCAACTTTATTTATTGTGCGCATTAATTACCTGTTACGAAGTTATATCAAGATATGTTTTTGATGCACCCACACAATGGGCATTTGAAACAGTTATGGTTCTTTGTGCCACAGCATGGATGCTTTCTGCAGGTTATATCACTCTTCATAGACGCCATATTGGTATTACTGTTATCTACATTATGATGGATAAAGCTAAGCAGTGGTACTTAGACTTGTTTGCTTATGTTATTGGTGTAATTGCTTTATGGCTTTTTGTAGATGACACACTCGTTCGAGCAATTGAATCTGTAATGATGACAGAAAGAGCTGGAAGCGCATGGAACTCTCCTCAACCACTTATTCTTAAAACAATGTTAGTAACTGGAGCAACTGTATATCTTACTCAACTTCTTGTGAACCTATACAGGCATTTTGATTCAGCTTTGGCTAAAAATATAATATCAGCTATATCAGCATTCATCGTATTTAGATTTATAATGGTATTTTTAGAACACACCTTAGAGCTAAAAGGAGTGATAGCAATTAACGAGTATTTAGCTTCAATTGCAGCATACATAGAACCAACAAAATATGTTGATATTAGAGATATTGGTATAAAATGGGCAAGTATATTAATAGTAGGCTTAATGGTACTTCTAATGATGACAGGAATGCCGCTTGGAGTTGTAACATTATTTGTATCTATATTAAGTGCTCTTTTCTATTTTGGTTTTAATGGTTTATATCTAGTATCAACTAATGCATTTGGACTTTTAGAAGCTTACCCTCTTATAGCGGTTCCTTTATTTGTTTTAATGGCCTCTATATTAGAAAAAGCCGGAGTGGCTGAAGATCTTTTTGATGCTATGCAAATTTTCGCGGGTAAACTCAGAGGTGGAGTTGCTATTCAAACTATTGTAGTGGCTGTTATCCTTGCTGCGATGTCAGGTGTTATGGGCGGTGAAATTGTAATGCTTGGTCTTGTAGCGCTTCCTCAAATGATGCGTCTTGGATATAATAGAAAATTAGCTATTGGTGTGGTTTGTGCGTCAGGTGCGTTAGCCACTCTTATTCCTCCAAGTATTATTATGATTGTGTATGGCTTATCAGCTAATGTTGCAATCGGTGATCTGTTTATGGCAGGAGCTGTACCAGGACTAATGCTTGCTACTTTTTATGCAATTTTTACCCTAATCAGATGTTATATAAACCCTTCTCTTGCTCCAAACGCAGAAGAAGTAGCAGCAGCTCGTGGTAAGGACATGAAGTTAAGTAAGGAAAAGAAGTCTGCCGTCATGATGTGTTGTTTTCTAATTTTCTGTGTTATGGGATCTATCTACGCTGGAATAGCATCAGTAACTGAAGCCGCAGCAGTTGGTGTGGTTGGAGCTATCATAGTAGCCTTTGTTAGAAACTCTTTTAGTTGGAATCTTTTGCAAAAAGCGCTTGCTGGAACAATGTCAACTGTTGGAACAATAGTTTGGTTAATTTTAGGAGCGGTTGCATTTGTTGGCATTTATAATCTTATAGGTGGTGCTGATTTCATGAGGTCATTATTTACAGGTCTTGGTCTTTCTCCACTTGGTGTTGTTGCATTAATGATGCTTATATTGGTTATTTTAGGCACATTTATGGAGTGGATAGCAATTGCCTTTATTACCGTTCCAGTTTTTGCACCAGTTGTTGTCGGCATGGCTCCAGAGCTTGGTTTAGACCCAGCTTGGGCAGCAGTGTGGTTTGGAGTATTATTTGTTATGAATATACAAATTTATTTTCTATCACCACCATTTGGACCAGCTTGTTTTTGGCTTAAGTCTGTGGCTCCGCCTGAAATTGAATTACAAGAAATCTTTATGGCTGTATTACCTTTTATTGGTTTACAAATAATAGGTATGATGCTGGTATTATTTATACCTGACATAGCCTTATGGTTTCCAAAATTTTTAAGTTAAACAAAAATAAAGAGCAAGTGTCTAAATATTAATAAAAGGAGACACTTGCTTCCATCCATCGATTGTCATGTCAGCAGATAAGTATATTAAAAAAGCAAGACCTAAGTAAGACAGCCACTTAAATCTAGTTAATATTTTTACAATAGCAGTTGCAAATATGGCCATTAATAATATGGCAAGAGCTATCCCAAACATTAACAAAGTGGTATTGTCTCTTGCGATAGCAGTCACGGCTATAACGTTATCAAGAGACATAGAGACATCGGCTATAATAATAGTTGTTATAGCTGCTTTCATGCCCTTACCTTTTACGTCTTCATCTTTATTATCCTCCTTATCATTAGAGGTAAATTCTTTAATATCGCCGTAAAATTTCCAACAAACCCAAAATAATAAAAGACCTCCTATCAACAATAACCCGGGGATACTTATGAGATAAGAAGCAACTAAAGCAAACAACAATCTCAATAAAGCTGCTGCCATTAGACCAATAAAGATAACTTTTTTTCTACTTTTTTCAGGAACAGCTGATGCAGCCATTCCTATAATAAGCGCGTTATCCCCAGATAAAACAATATCTGCAATGATGATTTGTGAAACATCAATAATCCAGTCTAACAATTTAAAACTCCTGCAGATTTTTTTTGCTTAGATAACATTGTTTATTTTAAAATTCAATCAATCCATTAAAAATAGGATAGATTAACACCTAATAACATTGTTGATATTCTATAAAAAAAAGCTCATATTGAACAAAAAAAAAGAGGAATTATTGATGATAAGTAATGAGTTTGATTATATTATTGTAGGTGCAGGATCTGCAGGATGTGCCGTCGCGAATCGCTTGTCTGAAAATAAAGATAATAAAGTATTATTAATTGAAGCTGGCAGAGCATCCCATCCAGTTTCAAGGTTGCCAGCTAGTTTTGCTCTATTGATTGATAACCCGTTAGCTAATTGGAGATATAGATCTGAACCTGAAGAAAACACTTCAAATAGAGAAATACCTATTCCAAGAGGCAAATTACTTGGAGGCTCAAGTTCTATAAATGGTCTGGTATTTGTTAGAGGACAAAAACTAGATTATGACACATGGGCACAAATGGGAAATACAGGATGGTCATATGACGAGGTTTTACCTTTTTTCAAGAAAATGGAAAATTATCAGGGTAAATCATCTGAATTAAGAGGAAAAGAAGGTCCACTTAAAGTATCAGAAGTCAGCGATAGAAATCCAATATATGATGCATTATTTAAATCTGGAGAAGTTAACGGCATTCCATTTAATGAAGATTATAATGGTGAAGACCAAGAAGGTATTGGCTACACTCAGACAACAATTTATAAGGGAGAGAGGATGAGCGCAGAGGTTGCATATTTAAAACCTATTAAATCTAGAGACAACCTCACAATATCTACAAATTCATTGGTAACTAAATTATTGTTTGAAGGAAAAACATGCATAGGAGTAGAACTAAAAAATAAAAATAAACTAACTAAATTTCACGCACTGAAGGAAGTTATTTTATGTGGTGGAGCTATCAACTCTCCTCAAATCTTAGAGCTCTCAGGCATTGGTAACCCATCAATTCTTAAAGAAAAAAATATTGATCCAATCCATAAATTGATGGGAGTTGGAGAAAATTTAAGAGATCATATTGCACCGAGGATAGTTTACAAGGTTGATAAACCTGGAATAGCCTATAACGACAAAGCAAGAGGACTTAATCTTGTAAAACAAGTATTTAAATATGTTTTTAAAAAAGATGGCTTTTTAACACTTCCATCTGCCCCAGTAGTTGGATTTTTTAAAACTAGAAAAGAACTTGCTTCACCTGATATTCAAGTACATTTTATTCCTTATAGAGTTGTGCTTAAAGACGGAAAAAGAACACTTGGAAAAGAACCAGGAATAACTTGTACAGTTAATCAAAATAGACCTGAAAGTAAAGGTAGCATTCATATTAAATCAAATAACCCAGAAGAGTACCCAAGTATAAAATACAATTTCTTATCAAACTCTTTAGATAGAGATACACTTGTTGCTGGAGTAAAATTAATTAGAAATATAATGCAATCAGAGCCTATGAAGGAATTCTGTAGTGATGAAATTCAACCAGGTATGGATTTTTCATCTGATGCAAATATATTACAATTTATTAGAGATAAAGCTGAAACAGTTTATCATCCTTCAGGAACATGTAAAATGGGCTTTGATGAAAATGCAGTTGTGGATAAGGAGCTTAAAGTCCATGGCATTAAAGGTTTAAGAATAGCAGATGCCTCTATCATGCCAACTCTAATTTCTGGAAATACAAATGCCGCTTGTATGATGATTGGTGAACGTTGCGCTGACTTTATAATGCATAGTTAAAATTTTGAGAAAAATATGACAAATCCTAGCGATATAGAAGAATTTTGGACTAGAGGCGACATTCACTCAAGAGTTCATAAGGCAATGAAAGATGCTGACTTAATAAATAAAAAATTGGAGATAGAAGATTTATTTCCTATAGATCAGTATCACGCACGTGGAATTGCAGCTACAGTTGATTTAGGCAAAAGAATGCCAATTAGAGAAAATAGCAAAATTTTAGATATTGGGTGTGGACTAGGTGGCCCGGCTAGATATTACTCTAAAGAATTTAAGTGTTTTATTGAAGGAATAGATATTACACCAAGTTTTATCGAATTGGGGACTGAGTTTAATAAATTAACAGATATGTCTAATCAAGTTCATTTAAATGTTGGTAATGGTGAAACATTAGATTTTGAAGATAATTTTTTTGATGGGGCTTACTCACAACACGTCACTATGAATATTTCTAATAGAGAAAAATTTTTTTCTGAAGCTTACAGAGTTTTAAAAAAACATAGTTTTTTTGCTTTTACTGAGCATGGTTTGGGACCAATAGGCAATCCTGTTTATCCATTACCATGGGCAGATAATGAAAATATGAGTTATTTATTAACTCCAAAAAAAACAATATCATTATTAAAAGATGTTGGCTTTTATGAAATTGAAATCATAGAAACTGGAGCAAAATATATGTCAGGTTATGAAAAACTCATGAGCCAAACGAAGGATATAAAACAACCAATATTAGGGATACATGTTATTGGTGGCCAAAGCATGACAGAACGATCCATGAATTCCTTAACGTCGATTAAAGAAAGAAGAACTCTTCCTTTTGAAGTCTTATGTAAGAAGTAAAAATCAGTTTTTATAGTTTTATAATTATTCTTTTATTCATCTTTCCTTTATTTTCAATTTTTATAGAGGTTACTATACCTATTTCTGACGTTTTATTAACGTGAGTTCCTCCGCAAGGCTGATAGTCTATTCCGTCACCTATTGATATCATTCTTATTTTTCCAGATCCACGTGGTGGCTTTACAGACATAGTTCTAATCAATTCTGGATTTTGGTCTAACTCATCATCTGTTATTTCATTTATTGAAATTAAATGATCTTGATTTAATAAATCATTTAATTGTTTTAAAATTAGTTCTTTATCTGGCTTTATATCAATATCAAAATCTAAACGACCTCTTGCATCTCCTATTGATCCTCCAGTGACTGGCGCAGGTATTATTGAACATAAAAGATGAAGACATGTATGCACTTTCATATGGCTATATCTTATATCCCAATTTAAATTTATATCAATTTTGTCATTAATTTTTAAAAAATTATTTTTTTCTATTAAATGAACAATTTTTTTATTTTGATATCTTGTTCCAATTATTTCTATGTTTTTTCCATTATAGAGTATTTTTCCTATATCTCCTGGCTGCCCCCCTCCTTCAGGATAAAAAATTGTTTTATCAAGTATAATTCCATCTTCCAGAATTTCTGTTATACGAGAATTATAACTTTTTAAATAAGAATCATTTCTAAATAGCTCGACAGTCATTTGAATACCTTCTTCATTTTTTAAAACATACATAACAATTGTTTTAAGAAAAAATATTATATGTTATTAATCATTAATTAAAATTATAATTTATAAGGATTAAATAACAATGAATATTAACGGAAAAAAAGCTATCGTTTTTGGAGGAACCTCAGGCATAGGTCTATCAGCTACCAATATGTTATCTGAAAAAGGAGCGAATGTGATCGCTGTTAGTCGTAATCCTGAGAAACTAAAAGATCTTCCTAAAAATGTAACTACTAAAAAATTAGATATTACAGATAAGGAATCCGTAGAGAAATTTTTTCAAGAAGTAGGTGAATATGATATTTTAGTGAATTCTGCTACAGGAGGTGCTAGGGCTGTAGGCCCTTTTTTATCAATGGACTTAGACGGTTTCAAGGCATCTTTCGATAAACTTTGGGGTTATACTAACGTTGTAAGATATGGAACTAAATTTTTAAAAGATGATGGTAATATTGTTTTAGTTAGTGGGTCTCCAGCAAGAAAATGCAGACCTGGGCAGATTGCAATTTCATCGGTAGGAGGAGCCGTTGAAGCTTTTGCCCGTGGCATAGCTCCAGAGATTGCTCCAAAAAGAATAAATATAGTAGCTCCAGGAATAATAGATACTCCAATGAGCCCTCTTGAAGGCAAGGCCAGAGAAGAATTTTACCAAAACACAACAAACAGTAATTTAATTCCTCGAGCTGGGACACCAGATGAAGTGGCTAAAGGAATAATTTTTGCGATAGAAAACGAATTTATAACTGGTACAACTATAGATATTGATGGTGGATGGTTAATATCTTAAAAATTAAAAGAAGAGTGTCTCAAAGCACTCTTCTTTTAAATATTCTATAATAAATTTAGAGCTATGGGACTTAAAATCAACCCTAGTAACCCTCCAAAAAAACCTCCCCAAACAACAAGCCATCCTAAATGTTCTCTTATCATTTGCTGAATAATTCTTTTAATATCTTTGGGGGTTAAATCTGCAAGCCTAGCGTCTAGTACATTTTCTATTTTGATTATTAAATCTTCAGATGATTTGCTAGACAAATCGTCTCCAGAGTTTTCATTAATAATGTCTTCAATGATGCCCTTTAATTTTTGTATTACAGGCTCTTTAAGAGGATCCAGAGCTTTTCTGCCTCCAACCATTGCTAACATACCTCCCAATTGAGAACCTTCAATTGCCTCAACAAGTCCTTGAAAAACTCTATTAAAATCTATTTTATCTATTAACTTGTCAGAAAAGTTATCTTTGCTTTCTAAAAGAAACTTATTGATTTGTTCTGGTGAAAATAATTCATCTAATATTAATTTTTTTATTCCAATTTTAATATCTTCGAATCTATCTAATATAACACCAGAACCATATAAAAAAGGAACTTTCTCAAAAAGCATATGCACTGCTAACCAATTTGTAATACTTCCTGAGAAAGCAAAAATTCCTGTCATGAGAATGAATGAATAATTATCTTTTAAAACAAATCCAATTATAATTATGGATATAGCTACTAAGTTTGTAATTAATGATTTATTCATTTAAATTCTCAATTTACGTAATACATAATTATATCTTAGGAGCAGCAATTATTGGATTTTTCAAAACACCAAGCATTCCAATATCTACCTCAACAACATCGCCAGGAACCATATAAACTGGAGGAGTTCTTTTATCACCAACTCCACCAGGTGTTCCTGTAACTATTACATCACCAGAAGATAAAGCAGTAAATTCAGATATATAACTTATAAGTCTAGGTATAGGAAATATAAGATCTGCAAGAGTTGCTTTTTGCATAACATTTCCATTTAATCTTAACTCAATTGGTAATTTAGTATAATCACCCACTTCATCTGGAGTTACCATGTAAGGCCCAAATCCACCGGTCCCAGGAAAAGTTTTACCTGGTGTATATTGAGAAGTGTGTCTTTGATAATTCCTAATACTTCCATCATTGTAACAAGCGTATCCAGCTATATGACTTAACGCTTCATCTTCTGAAATAAACCTACCACCTTTACCTATGATGATTGCCATCTCAGCTTCATAATCGAAACGGTCTGATTTGTCAGGCTTGATCATTGGTTGCATATGAGCTACTTGAGAATCTGCAAATCTTGTAAAAATAGTTGGGTTATCAACATCTGGTCTACCTGTCTCTTTCTTATGCTCCATATAATTTAACCCTATGCACATAATTTTTTGAGGGTCTGGAATAACTGGTAAAAAAGTAATATCTGAAAAAGATAAATCTTTTGTTTTACCTTCAATATATTCTTGAGCTTGATCCTCCATATTTAATGAAATTAAATCTTTGATACTATTTACGTCAGGATCAAGCTTACCTGTTAAATCAATTACTCCTCCGTTTACCACTGCCCCAAAACTTGATTTTCCTAATCTTATAAAACTTAGTAACTTCATAATTTTTCCTTTTCTTATGATCTCATAATTGCTTTACCCCATAAATTAAGGGTTCTTTCAGATTGTGGCCAGTTCTTAAGCGGTCGACCACTAACCGTTTCTAATTCAGCAGAGATTTCGATCCAGTTTCCATCAATATCTTCAATAAAAACAAATAGATTATTTCCAGGACCATGTCTACCAGGCCCCCACATAAGTTGAATGTTTTTTGATGCGAAGTGATCACACCAATCCTTAATATAACTCCAATCTCCAGCTTCATAAGAATGATGATCCATCCCTTTCACATCAGACTTGAAGCATGCTATAGTATGATGTTCATGATTTGATGTTGTAAAACAAGTTGCTAATTTTCCATCATTTATTACAACTCGGTCTGTCACCTCAAAGCCAAGTCTATTTTGATAAAAATTTTGAAATCGTTCGACATCTAATGAGGCGAAAGTCAAATGTTGCAAAGGTCCTTGTATCCCGTGATTTTTTGGACTCTCGTTATCTTTAAGCACGCCAAAACAAATTATATTTTCATCTGGATCTTTAACTGAAAATGAACCTTTTTTGTATATAGATGAAATAAAGTCATTTGTTTCAACTTTTTGGTTAGACAAAAAATCTTTAAATTTATTTAAATTAATCTCACTCCTACATACCATCCCTGCATAACTTAATTTTTTATTTTCACCCTTACTTATTATAATTTTTCTTGAGGGACCTTCGCAAATATAATTATTTTTTTGACTTTTTTGTAACTTCATCTCCATAACATCAGAATAAAATACAGCTAAATTTTCTGGATTTTGACTTTGAATAGCTAAATGGTGAAGACGCATATCTGCTTGGACTGCATTTAACATTTTTATAAGTCCTTTTTACCTGTTTCCGTAAAAATCAATCTATTTTAAAATACATTATTCTTCATAAGTTTTGAAATAAATATTTTTATAAATCTTGAAGTGCGCTTTCTAAAAACTTGGTTCCATTTATTTCGTCTGTACTTGCAAGAATAAACCTATCTGGTCTAATAATAAGCCCTTTAGTTTTAAATTTTTTTAAAACTTTTATTAACTCTGGAAAGTTTGTAAGAGATAAAATAGGAATGTTAATATTAATACTTTTAAGCTTTTGAATAATTTCTTTATCGGCTAACAATATAGCATTACCTTGAAATAAATTATCAAAATAACTACCATCTTCTAACTTAATAAGGGGAAATGTTTTTCCTTTATTTATATCTTCCTTAGCACCAAGACCATTTCCTAGACTAGGTTTAATTGTATCCATCTTAATACTACCATCTGGTTGCATAAAAACAGTGTCTGAAACGTTTGCATTTCCAATTGCGTTTAATAACTCTCCCATTTTCATTGTTGTGTTTATATAGTCTCTAACATTTGGTGCACGCTCTGTTTGATATGACTGCAAAAGATTTTCATTATGTCCAAATCTACAAGATGATGATAGTTTCCAAGCTAGGTTTGAGACATCTCTTATACCAGCACACATTCCTTGACCCATAAATGGAGGAGTTAAATGAGCGGCATCACCCGCAAGAAAAATTCGTTCATGTTTCCATTTTTCAGCTATAGCCGATTCAAATGTATAAATTGCTTTTCTTTCTATAACAACTTCATCTTTTTTGATCCATTGACTTAAAAAGTTCCATAAATTTTTTTCTTCAAAAAAAGTTTTAAAATTCTCATCATCTTTAAGAGCAACTTCCCATCTTCTGCGTCTGCCTACATTTCGGCAGTAAGTTGCAGGCCTATCAGAATTACAATATTGAATAGTTCTATCTGGAAGTGAATTATTTAGAGATTTTAAGATCACATCAATAACAACCCACTTTTGTTTAAAACCTAGATCTTCCATGTCAGAGTTAATATGTTGACGAACAAAAGACCTTCCCCCATCACAGCCAACAATATATTTAGCTTTTAATTGATATTTCTTTTTAGAGTTTGTATCCATGTAAGAAACTTCAACAAATTCTTTTTTACTAATGATCTTTTCAACATTGGCATTTTGTTTAATGCTAACTTTTTTAAATTTTTTTAATGTTGATCTCAAACATCTTTCTAAATCTGGCTGATGGAATCTATAGCTAGGATAAAAACCATTTTCTGTAATTACTTTAGGCCTTGGCCAGTCTAATATAAGGTTTTCATTTTGATCTACAAATTTAGTACCTTTATTTATAATTAGCTTTTTCGAAAGTTTATTTCTGATACCAACTGTATTAAAAACTCTCATGATTTCATCATCAAAGTGAACTGCCCTTGGAAGGTTATATATTGATGCTTCTTTTTCTAGTACCAATACAGATAAATCATTCAAGGCAAGCAAGTTAGCTAGTGTTCCTCCAGTTGGACCTAAGCCAACAATTATTATATCATATTCAATAATCATTATTTATTTTTTAAATCATAAAGCCAAGGACAATCGACAAGTAGAGGTGCTTGTTTACCTAAGGCTGAAGTTTCAAGTCTTTTATCTCTAAAAATTTTTCTTTGTTCTTCAGGCATATATAATCTTTCATGTCCCCAAAAACTCGGTCCTTCATTTGTTTCATGCGCTACCCAAGTCTCTGGATTAATTACTCTTCCACCCCATCCATTTTCAACAAAAAAACCAGATGGAGAGTTTGCATAAAATGAAGTCATATAATCATTAGTATGCCTGCCGATCGTATAAGCTACAGCATCTTCTTTGTGTTGAATTAAATCAAAGCCCTGCCCAATATCGTCAAGATTCTTATATTCGACCATAAAATGATGAAAACCAACTTTTTCTGATCCAACCAGTGCAAAACTATGATGCCTACCATTAACATGGAAAAAATATAATGGGATAGGGTCAACACTGTAATCACTTACTTTAAAATCAAGTAAATCTCTGTAAAAGTAGAGTAGTTCTTTCATATTTTTTGCAAACAAAACAGCATGTCCGAGACCACATACTCCAGTTTTAAAACCTGATATAGGTCTTCCTGGAACAAATGGATCATTATCAATTTGTGGGTTAAAGACTAACTCAATTCTATTACCAGATGGGTCATTAAAAAAGATAAGTTCTTCTACAAATCTTTTATCACATAAGTTTTTAGATCCTAGACTTACATTATAATTAGCTTTGTTTAATTTGCTTGCGTAAAATTCAAGATCAGATTTACCCTCTACTTCCCAACCAATAAATGCAAGCGTGTCTCCTGATTCTCCAGAAATAGCTAACCTTTGTTTTTGATTGTCCATTCTAAAACTTAATGTTTTTGAGCCTCTGTCAACATTTTGCATCCCTAATAACTTACATGAAAAATCTTTCCAATCTTCTAACTTATCAGAGTGCACGCCTAAATAACTGAGGGCATTTATAGCCATTCAAATGATCCTAATTTTATATACTTTATACATACATAATAATAATTCTTTAGAAATTCTTAATCAAGATAAAAGAATAGTTTAAGTTGTTGAGAAACTCATAATAAATAGTATTTCTATACTAATTATGTTTTATTAATTAGGATATTTTAAAAGTAATCATCAATTAATTCTAGGGGAGAATTTGAATGAATAAATTAACTAGTTTAATGGCTGCTTCCATTTTAAGTATAGGAATTAGCAGCTCAGGGTTAGCTGATCAAGTAACATTGAAATTTCATACAATGGTACCAATGCCAGCTAACTCAAATGCAAAATTTGTAAAGCCATGGGCTGATAAAGTAAAAAAAGAAAGTAATGGAGAAATAATTACTGAAATGTATCCTTCTATGCAACTTGGTGGAAAACCACCTCAACTTGTAGATCAAGCTCGTGAGGGTGTTGTTGATATTGTTTGGACAGTTGCCGGATATACACCAGGTAGATTTCCAAGGCTTTCAGTTTTTGAATTACCCTTTATGCCAACCAATGCAAAAGTTACTGCACAAGCCGTTCAGGAATTTGTTGAAACTGCAGGTGCAGAGGATTTAAAAGAGTATAAAATTCTTGCCGTTCATGTTCATGCTCCAGGCATGATACACACTAAGAAAACACTTATTAAGTCAGTTGATGACTTCAAAGGTTTGAAATTACGAGGTCCTACAAGATCTGCAACTAATCTTTTGAAAAAACTAGGAGCAACACCTGTTGGAATGCCAATTCCAAAAGTTGCACCTTCTTTATCAAAAGGTGTTATAACTGGAATGGTTGTCCCTTGGGAAATAATGCCTTCTTTTAAATTGCAAGAGCTTACTAAGTCTCATACTAATGTTGCAGGAAGCAGAGGTTTGTATACCACTCCATTCTTATTTGTTATGAATAAAGCAAAATATGATTCATTATCTGCTGCTCATAAAAAAATTATAGATAATAATTCTGGTATGTCTTTAGCTAAACAAGCTGGTATTTTATGGGATGGTTTTGAAGGGCCAGCACGTGACCTGGCTGTCAAAGCTGGGGGTGAATTTCATACTCTTTCTGGTGCACCGCTAGCAAAAATTAAAATAGCTGCAAATGAAGTTATTCAAGATTGGATTGCAAACGCCAATAAAAAAGGTCTTGATGGTCAAAAGCTTTATGATACCGCTAGAGCTTTAATATCTAAATATGAAAAAATGTTGTAATCCTCTTAAGTTATTATGATTTTAATCAAAGATTTAAATTTTAAAAAAATACGCCCTGATAATAAGTTTGGGCGTATTTTAAATAATACTACCCGAGGATTTGCAATCTTTGGAGGTTTTGTTCTGTTAATTGCCGCGTTAATAAGTATTTTTTCTATTTTTGGACGCGTTGTTTTTTCAAACCCTTTATTAGGAGATTTTGAACTTGTCGAAATAGCTTGCGCCGTTGCAATAGGGTCATTCTTGCCTTTATGTCATTTAAAGAACGGCAACGTAATTGTTGATTTTATTACCGCTAAGTTGAGTAAAAATAAAATTAATTTTTTAGATGCTATGAATTCTCTAATATTTGCATTTGTAGCTCTTTTTTTCAGTTGTAGAATGTTGCTAGGAGCTAATGATATGTATGTTTATCAAGAAGAGACAATGTTATTAGCTTTTCCTATTTGGATACCTTTTATACCTGTTATATTATCTTTTTTTCTTTTAACGGTTTGTTGTTTTTATACTTTCACTTTGAAAATTTCTGATGTTTTAGGCGACAAATAGAAATGGACCGCTTTACTCTTGGAATATTAGCATTTCCAATATTATTTTCTATGCTGGCTTTTAGAATTCCAATTGGACTTTCAATGCTTATTGTTGGATGCTCTGGAACAATAATGATTGCGGGTTGGCTACCTATTTTATCACAAGTTAAAACTAGTGCATGGCATCTTTTCTCAAATTACTCATTGTCTGTTATTCCACTTTTTTTATTAATGGGTAATTTTGCAGGCAAAGCTGGAATGAGTGAAGCCCTATTTAAATTTACTGGAGCTCTTTTAGGTCACAGAAAAGGTGGAGTTGCTATGGCAGCAATTGGAGCATGCGCAGGTTTTGGTGCAATATGTGGATCATCATTAGCCACAGCAGCAACTATGGGTAAAGTTGCACTTCCAGAGTTAAGAAGACTTGGTTATTCAGGTGCATTAAGCACAGGAACTTTGGCGGCAGGTGGTACATTAGGTATATTAATACCCCCTTCAGTTATTTTAATAATTTACTCAATATTAACTGAACAAAACATAGCTAAAATGTTTTTGGCAGCTTTTGTTCCTGGAATATTAGCTGCATTGGGTTATATTTTAGCAATTGCATTATACGTAAGGTTTGTTAAAGATTCTGGCCCCACAAAAGAAAGAGTTAATTGGAAAGAACGTTTCGTACTTTTCAAAAATATTTGGCAAATAATATTAATATTTTTAGTTATGATTGGTGGTATATATTTAGGCTGGTTCACTCCTACTGAAGGTGGAGCAATTGGAGCTGGTGGAACAGGACTAATAGCTTCATTAAATAAAAATTTCAAAATAAAAGACTTAATAGAAGTTATAGAAAGTACTGCTATAACATCAGGAATGATATTTTTAGTTCTTTTGGGCGCTGAATTTTTTAATTCCTTTATAGCCTTAACTCAATTACCAAACGAGCTAGGAAGAATAGCTTTAGGTAATAATTTATCTCCTTTGTTAATAGTTGCTTGTATTTTAATTCTTTATTTATTCCTTGGTTGTTTAATGGATAGCTTAGCAATGATACTTCTAACCATACCTGTTTTTTTTCCTTTAATCATGACTTTAGACTTTGGAATGACGCCAGAAGAAACCGCAATATGGTTTGGAATATTAACATTAATTGTTGTAGAGGTTGGCCTTATTACACCCCCAGTTGGATTAAATGTTTTCATAATAAATAAAATGGCTGGTGATGTTAAAATATCTGAAACTTTTAAAGGAGTATTACCATTTCTAATAACTGATATTTTAAGAGTTATTCTCCTTTTTTCTTTTCCAGGCATAACGTTGTTTCTTTTAAAGATATTTTAAAAATGAACGATAATAATAGGAAATATCTTTGGAGATTAATTCAATCAACGGGCGATTTTTTACTTGATAAACTCCCCGAACACCCAAATCATCCAAAAGGTAGAAATGCCTATGCACATGTGGCTTTAAAAGTTAAAACCAAATTTGGTTTAAGTTATAAAGATTTACCTGATGACAAACTTGAAGAGGTAAAAAAATTTTTAAACTTTATAAAAATAGATGAAGGTTAAAATTAACCTAGTATGACTATAAATAAGATCGTATTTTAGATAATAATTCTAGATTAACAGATCGAATATCATCTCCTAACCTATTTTTATGTCTTCTAGAACCTGGAAGCCTTACACCTTCAATTGAAGACATTTTTTTGAAAAATTCATTGCAATGTTGCTCCCAATTTTGACCAGCTATAACATCTGGGTTCAAAGCTATAATAAATTCACCTCCTTTTGGAGGACCTCCATCATTATTATCGTTTTCTTGTGCTTCATATGAAAACACGTCACCAGTTAACCCTGCCGCTAACAACTCTACCATCATAGAAATAGCAGAACCTTTATAGCCTCCAAAGGGTAATAAGACTCCCTTTAAAATTTCTTTTGGATCATTTGAAGGTTGACCATTTGCATCCAATCCAACTCCATCTGGAAGATCATGGCCGTCCCTTGCAGCAATCATTACCTCTCCTTTTGCCATTGTTGCAGTGGCCATATCAAAAACTACAGGGTTTCCATCTTTGTTTGGCCATGCCATCGAAAGAGGGTTAGTTCCAAAAAACGCCTCTTTGGCTCCTGCTGGAGCAACTGAAGGTTTAAATGCAGTGCAAGCAATCCCTACCATACCATTTTTTGCCAAATATTCTGTTTCTGGCCAAAGAGCTGCAAAATGATAGCAGCCAGTTATACTTAAAGCAGCAATTCCATTTGTTTTTGCAGCTTTGACAAGAGCAGGTAACGAAATCTCGTGCGCATTAGATACAAATCCATTATCAGCATTACATTTTAAAATCACTGGAGTTGTTTTGCTAACGATGGGAGAAGCTTTACCGTTAACCTTGCCTGATTGTAAAGAAGCCACATATCCTGGAACCCTAAATAAACCATGAGAACTAGACCCATCTTCTTCAGCCATAGTAATAGTTTTGGATAAAGCTTCTGCGTTAACCAAATCACAACCTTGTTTTAAAAAAACATTAGTTACTAACTCTTTAATTTCACTTAATTTCATTTTAATATCATCGTTCATGACATTTCCTTATTTTAAATTTATTACCGCACGAAGATCGATCATTACTGGGGCATTTTGAGGTAACCTTTCAACTGCTATAACTGATCTAGGGTGTTTACCTTTTTCGCCTAACTTTTCTATAAATACTTCTGATGCTTTGTCAGCTAATCTTGAAATACCATCATAAGTTTTATTGCACGCAATATATACCTTAAGATCTAATATATTATCTATCTTGGCATTATCGTTATTTACAGCTATTTTGATCCAAGTAAAAGCATGTTCAGCACAAATTCTTATCTGTCTACAAGCTTCAATTTCACTAATATCTTCTAAAACTCGGCCTTTGTTTTTAACGATTCCATTTTCTTTTGCAAGCTGTCCTGCCAGATATATAACATCATTGTGAACTTTAAATGGTAAATAGTTAAAATCAGGTTTTCCTGGCTCAAGATCTTTCATTTTTAAATTCCAATTAATAAAAAATAACAGTGTGTGAATATATTTAACATATTACTATTATATTATATCTATAATCTATACAGTAATAAAAATTATATATTTCGGAGGAATAAATGAATAAATCACTACCACTTCTGTCTTTGTTATCACTAGGATTAATTTTTGGTGGTCCAATTGACAGTTTAACCAAGTCTGCAACAGCAGCAGGTCACGGAAAAGATGTAAATTGGAATTTATCTACTTGGGGCAAAAGAAGAGCTTTTACTGAAGGTATTGAAGCGGTATCTAAATATGTTGCAGATAAATCTGGGGGGCACTTTACTATCAAAATAAATTATGGTGGCACTTTATCTAAGCCAAGGGAAAATTTAGATGGTATATCATTAGGCGCTTTTGAAGCAGCGACTTTTTGTGCTTCTTACCACGCTGATAAAAATAAATCAGTTACTGTTTTAGAACTTCCATTTCTTCCAATTACTAATGGTGACGTTCAAAAAGCTGCTGATTTAGCCGTTTACAGTCATCCCGCAACTATTAAGGAAATGGCAAAATGGAACGCTAAGCTTATGATGTCTGCTGCTTTACCTCAATATGAATTTATGGGTAGAGGAAAAGAGCCAAGAACAATTGCCGACTTTAAAGGAATGAGAGTTAGAGCTCTTGGTGGAATAGGAAAAGCTATGAAAATGATCGGAGCAGTTCCAACTACAGTTACAGCTCCAGAAACATATACAGCTATTGAAACAGGAACTGTAGATGCTGCAGCGTTTGCATTTTATTCCCATTTTTCATATAAAATCAACGAAGTTTCAACATGGAGAACTACTAATTTATCTCCCGGCTCAGTCAATTGCCCTCTTGTTGTGAATATAGATGCCTATAACAGCTTACCTGATAAATATAAGAAAATTTTATCAGATGCAGTTGATGCAGGTTATGCTGCACTTGATAAAGCTTATTCAGCTTCAATTGATAAGTATACTCCTCAAGCTGATAAGCAAGGTATAAAGAAAATTACCTATTCAGAAGCTGATTTAGATGCTTTTAGAAAAGCAGCAGCTCAGCCTGTTTGGGACCAATGGATTAAAGAAGCAAATGCAGCTGGATTGCCTGCTCAAGAGTTACTTGATCTAGTTTTAAAAACTGCAAAAGACGCAGCTAAGTAAAATTTAAATTAGAAGGATGATTCGATCATCCTTCTTTTTTTATAAGGTAAGAAATTGATTATAACTACTTCTGATAAAATACTCGAAAAGCTTGAGAATTTCCTAAATGGATTTTCAGCACTAGCTATATTTGTCTTAATGTTGACAGCTGCAGTCCAGGTTGTAAGCAGAAAAGTTTTTAACTTACCCATACCTGGGTATATTGACATAGCTGAACAATCTATTGCAATTTTTGCATTCCTAAGCATTGCATATTGTCAAAGATTAGGCGGCCATGTGAGAATGGAAATATTTTTATCTGCAATGCAAGGACGATCAAAATGGATAACAGAAATGATACAAACCGCTGCTTCTATTTTAGTAATCAGCATACTTATGTATTTTTCTTTTAAACATTTTCAACGTGCTTGGGTTTTTGGAGATAGTACAATTGACATTGGGTTACCAACTTGGCCATCAAAACTAATGATTCCTATTGCATTAGCTGTTCTAAATCTTCGCCTATTAATTCAGTTAGCTGGTTATATAAGATTAGCTATTAATCCAACTCTAAAGCCTCTGGGTGTACCTTTAATATTAGATGTAGCTGAACAAGCTGATGAAGAAGCTTCAAAAATTGAGTTAATTAGGTAATTTAAGGAAACTAGCATTGGATTCTCTTCAAATTGGAATAACAGTTACATCTATAATGATGTTTTTAATTTTCTTTGGCATGCGTGTCGCTTTTGCTAGTGCATTAGCAGGAACCTTAGGTTTAGTATGGATATTATCAACTAAAATAGGCTTAGAAAAAGCTATTTTTGCTGGCCTCGGAATGGCTGGAACTATACCTCACTCAAAAGCAGTTACGTATGCCTTGTCCATTCTTCCAATGTTTATATTAATTGGATTTTTAGCGTTTCACGCAGGACTTACTAAAGCCCTTTTTGAAGCAGCTAAACGATGGCTAGGAAGATTACCTGGAGGTCTAGCTGTTGCAACAGTTTTTGCTACTGCGGGTTTTGCGGCTGTTTCTGGTGCAAGCACTGCTACAGCAGCCGTTTTTGCAAGGGTTGCAATACCTGAGATGTTAAAAGAAGGATATGACAGAAAACTTGCTGCTGGTGTTGTAGCAGCTGGAGGAACACTAGCTACTTTAATTCCACCAAGCGCTATTCTAGTTATATATGCAATAATAGTTGAAGAATCAGTAGGCAAGTTACTACTTGCTGGTTTTTTGCCTGGGATAGTATCAGCTCTTATTTATGGATTAATTATAGTTAGTATTGTTTCATTTAAGCCTAGTATGGGTCCTAAAACTAGAGTTTATTCCTTCAAAGAAAAAGTTGTAGCACTACCAGCAACAGTTCCAATTTTTTCTGTTATCGTTATAATTTTTGGCTCGATGTATTTTGGTTGGGCTACTCCTACTGAAGCTGGAGCTTTAGGAGCATTCGTTGTTTTTATAATTGCTATGCTTAAAGGTATGAAGTCTAGCGCTTTAAAGGCTGCTCTTTTTGAAACTGCTAAATTAACAGCTATGATTTTTTCTATTATATGGGGAGTTCTAGTATATGTTAGATTTTTAGGATTTGCTGGGTTACCAAATGCATTTAGTACCTGGGTTTTATCCTTAGATTATGCACCTTTAACAATTTTGTTATGTATATTATTAGTATACGCTGTCTTAGGGATGTTTATGGATGCAATTGGCATGTTACTTTTAACATTGCCTGTATTTCAACCCGCAATAGTCGCCTTGGGATATGATCCAATTTGGTTTGGTATCATAGTTGTCAAGATGGCTGAGCTTTGTTTAATTACACCACCAATTGGTTTGAATTGTTTCGTAGTAAGTGGAGTCCGGCCCGATATTCCAGTTCAAGATGTATTTAAAGGCTGTACTCCATTTTTTGTAGCAGATGTTATTACAGTTGGAGTTTTAATAGCTTTTCCTGGCATCGTATTGTTTCTTCCAAACGCAATGAGTTTAAGCTGATTTAATTAATTTTTCTAATCTAACTCTCATTGATTGATAAAACGAAATGGGACAGAGTATACAGTATTTATTAAACTTAGATCTACATAATACAAAACAGTTTATATTTACTATAATTGTCCTTATTACTTTACCCTGATCAAAATCTTCTAGGTTGACCGTCAATAATTTTTCAAATAAAGATAGACATGCTTTTCCTTCAATATTCAATATCATCCAGCCACCTGTTTGATTTGTAATTGAGGCTTTACTTTGAAAATTATAGGTTAGTTCGTCAGATTGAATATTTTTACCAATAACGAAATAACTATTGCTCCTTACCCATAAAGCAATAAAGTCTTGATTAAAATTAAATTTTGAAACCTCAGGACAAGAAAAGCCAAATAGTTTTTTAAAATTATTATCTAACCCTTTATTTTTTCCTTTAAATTGATTTATTGAAAATATATTATTAATACCTTCTATAGATAATTGTACTTTGTCATTAGCAATTATTACTTCTGCAACTGGTCTGTTTGATTTCAATATAGACAGGTTATCCACGTAATTTATCTCCATTTGGATCTATGAATATAGGATTGCAAACTTCCGCAAAAACTTCTTTATTTAAAAGTGGGTTGCTAACTTTGACTTTATCTCCATATCTATTATTTCCATCTTTCAAAAAACCAAGAGCAATATAACTATTTAATGTCGGTGAGTAACAAGAAGAAGTTATATAACCCAAATCATTTTCTGCATTTAGTTTGTCTTTTAAATTAAAAATATGTGAACCAGAAATTATTTGATTGTCAGATTTAATGGGCTTGAAACCAACTAATCTTGGTCCATCTTTTAAGTTTAAACCTACTCTTTTAGATAAAATCATTCCAATACTATCCTTAAGTGATGAAACCATTTTACCCATATTTAAATTTAAAGCTGTGACTGTTCCATTTAATTCCGGTCCAGCAGCATGCCCTTTTTCTATTCTCATTACTCCAAGAGCTTCCGTTCCGTAAGGAGTAATTTTCTCTTCTTTTCCTACTTCCATTAAATAAGAAACTAGTGATGAAGCATATTGAGAAGGAATTGATATTTCATATGCTAATTCCCCTGAAAATGATATTCTGAAAAGGCGCGCTCTAAATCCTCCGCATATCGAAATTTCTTTACATGCCATAAAAGGGAAATTTTCATTGGAAACATCAAATTGTGTGTCTATTATTTTAGATATTACTTTTCTAGAATTTGGTCCTGCAATTGCAATTTGTGCCCAAGCATCAGTAGTTGAAATTAATTGAATATCCATTTCTGGCCACAAACATTGATGACAAAATTCTAAATGCCTATAAACACTCTCGGCATTTACAGTCGTAGTTGTCATAATAAAATGATTTTCACTCATCCTTGCAGTTGTCCCATCATCCATAACTAGACCATCTTCTCTAAGCATTAAGCCATATCTGACCTTACCAATTGCTAATTTTGAAAAACCATTGCAATAAATTTTATTAATAAATTCTTGTGAATCTTTTCCCTGTATGTCTATTTTACCAAGAGTTGAAACGTCACAAAAACCTACTGAATTTCTTACTGCATTAACTTCTCTATCTACACTTTGTCTCCAATTTTTCTCGTTTTCTTTCGTATACCACTCCGCTCTAATCCAAAGCCCTGTTTCAACAAAACTAGCTCGGTTCTTTTTTGCCCAATCATGAGTGGGAGTTAGTCGGGTAGGCTTAAAATCTTTTCCTTGTGAAGACCCAACAAAAGCATCAATTGATACAGGTACATAAGGAGGTCTAAAAATAGTGGTTCCGACTTCTGGAATATCTTTATTAGATAACATTGCTAATATTGCCAAACCAGTAACATTCGACGTCTTACCTTGATCAGTTCCCATTCCGAGAGTTGTGTAACGTTTTAAATGTTCAACTGATCTAAAGTTTTCTTTATAAGCTAACTCAATATCTTTTACTGTTACATCGTTTTGAAAATCTATCCATTTTCTTTGGTTTCCTTGCTGCACATACCAAAAAGGCTGTATATTATAAGTTTCACTCTGTATGTCTGGCATCTTGTAATTTTTTACTTTTATTTTTAACTCTTCTAATATTGCTAAAATAGCTTTTTCTGAAGAAATCATACATCCATCTAAAGTAAAATTTCCATTTGCAGCTCCAACTGCTTTTAAATGTGTAGAAATATTATTTTTACCAGGTATAAAAGCTGAAATATCATTTTGCCATTCTGGCTTTACACCAGTATGACAACTAAGCTGAAGATTTGGATTCCAACCACCAGAAACTCCTAATGTATTACATTCTAGAAAAAAAACTTTTCCTTCTTTTGAAAGAACGCTTATACCTTTCAAAGCTAGTTTTCCCTTAGAGTTTATAACTTGAGATCCTTTAAAAACCTTTATATTTGGATCAGTAATCTTCGGGTTTTCTCTTGTATCTATTACCCCGACTACATTAACACCAAAGGATATAAGGTTTTTTGCAGTGACATAAGCATCATCATTATTTGTAAAAATAGCTACCTTGTTTGAAGGAACAACACCCCATCTATTTAAATAGCTGCGAATTGAACCAGAAAGCATTATTCCTGGACGATCATTATTAGAAAAAGGAATTATTCTTTCTAAAGCTCCAGTGCAAAGCATGGATTTCTTTGACGTCACTTTCCAAAAAATTTGTGATATTTTAGTTTCAGGTGACTTGTTAAACTTTTCAATTACTCCAAATACTCCATGATCAAACATTCCTATTGCGCAGGTTCTAAGCATTAGTCTCACATTAGGAAGTTTCTTTAGTTCAGCTATTATAAAATCAACCCAGTTATGGGAAGATGATCCTGAAATTGAAATAATCTCATTATTTAAATTACCACCAAAAACATAATCTTCTTCGACTAATATAACTTTAGCACCTGACAAACCAGCTATATAAGTTGAAATCAATCCTGAGGGTCCCGAACCAATCACAAGTAAGTCGCAATGCAAAAAACCTTTTTCAGATGATCTTGAATTTTCTATAGTGGATAATTTACCTAAGCCAGCAGCTTTTCTTATTAAAGGTTCATATAATTTTTCCCAAAAAGATGAAGGCCACATGAAAGTTTTATAATAAAACCCTGCACTTAATAGATTAGGAAATTTATCATTTATCGACATAAAGTCATATTTAAGCGAAGGCCAGCAGTTTTGACTTTTGGCTATTAAGCCTTCATACAACTCAATAGTTGTTGCCTTTGTATTAGGTTCAGTAATATTATTATAAATCAATTCAACTAAGGCATTTGGTTCTTCAGAGCCAGATGTCAATATTCCACGGGGCCGATGATATTTAAATGACCTACCAATTAATTTAACCCCGTTGGCCAATAAAGCAGAAGCAAGAGTATCTCCTTGATAACCTTTGTATGATTTACCATCAAATTTAAAGTTAATTTCTCTTTCATAATCAATCAACCCAAGATTTGTTCTATTAGAATTTTTCAATTTAAATTTCCAATGATTTTTTAACATTCGTTACCAGATCAACTTTTACTATTTCATGTGTCTTTGTATTACGTGATAAAACTAGCCAACTTCTATCTCCTTGTTGATGGAACCAAAGTTCTTTATGAATGCCTGCTATATTTTTTCTTAAATATAAATATTCATAAAACTTAGAAACAGCATCATCATCATTCCAATTTGGTCTATTTAGAAGTGAGGCGTCACCAAGATAAATAAATTCATGGATATCTCTGGGGCCTAATATAGGATGTTCAATAATCATTTAGTTTAACTTTAATGTAAATTTGGTTGTGCTCCCTGACCTTTTTCGTCTATTAAAAAGCCATTTTTAAATCTATCTAATCGAAATTTATCTGATAATTTGTGTGAAAATCCCTTTGCGAGAAGATGAGCAAAACACCATCCAGATGCAGGTGTTGCTTTGAAACCACCATAACACCAGCCTGCGTTTAAATATAAGCCACCTATATGTGTCTTATCTATTATTGGCGATCCGTCCATACTCATATCCATTATACCTCCCCACATTCTAAGAAGACGAGCCTTACCTATCATAGGCATTAAAGCTAAACCACCTTCACAAACATCTTCCAGAGTTGCCATCCCCCCTCTTTGAGCATAAGAATTATAGCCATCTATATCTCCGCCAAAAACTAACCCACCCTTATCAGACTGAGAGATATAAAAATGGCCTGCACCAAAAGTTATAACTCCGGGGATAACTGGCTTTAAACTCTCACTTACAAATGCTTGTAAAACATGACTTTCTATTGGCAGTGTCATATTAGCTTTTGACATTAATAAACCACTCGATCCCGCTACAGCACATCCAATTGTATTGGCTTCTATATGACCTTTATTTGTATCAACACCAATACATCTTCCAGATTTAATCTTGAAATTAGTAACTTCACAATTTTGAATAATATCAACACCTAATTTATCAGCAGCATGCGCATACCCCCAGGCCACAGCATCGTGACGAACTGTTCCTCCTCTTTTTTGAAGCAAACCTCCTTTTATTGGAAATCGAGCATTTTCAAAATCTAAAAATGGATACATTGATTTAATTTGATTTTTATTTAAGATTTCTGCATCGGCACCATTTAATATCATTGAATTACCACGTCTTATAAATGTATCTCTTTGAGAATCTGAGTGAAATACGTTAAGCACCCCTCGCTGACTTACCATCGCATTATAATTAATTTGTTTTTCTAACCCTTCCCACAATTTCAATGAGTGTTCATAAAAAGCTTCATTTTCTGTTAATAAATAATTTGAACGGACAATAGTTGTATTTCTTCCAACATTCCCCCCTCCTATCCAACTTTTTTCTAAAACAGCTATATTTTTAATATTAAATTCTTTGGCAAGATAAAAAGCAGTAGCAAGCCCATGGCCCCCTCCACCTATTATTATTACATCATACTTTTTTTTAACTTCTGGATTTCGCCAAGTCTTTTCCCAACCAGAATTATTTCTAAAAGATTCTTTTAATAATTTAAGCCAGTTATAATACATATTTTAAATTTTTTATTTAGGTTTAAATTATTAATCTACTTGAGTTGTAAAAGATTAAAAGGATTTTTTTTATTTTATCAAAATATATGATTCGTGTAATAATAAAAAAATCTTTATATTATTTTAATAATTGTAAAAAAATAAATTGTAATTTTAAAAGGAACTAAATTTATGAAAAAATTCGTCATTTCATCAATTCTATCAACCTTTCTAATTTTTCCATCTTTTGCAGATAACATCAAAATTGGGATCATTTTAGGATTTACAGGTCCAATAGAATCATTAGCGCCAGTAATGGCAAAAAGTGCTGAGCTAGCTATATCTGAAGTAAATAAGGCTGGCACATTTATGAATGGTCACTCTAAAGTGGTTGGGGTAAGAGCTGACTCCACGTGCGTTGATGCAGCAGCTGCCCAAGCAGCGGCTGAAAGATTAATTACATCTGATAAAGTTAACGCTATAATGGGAGCAGATTGCTCAGGTGTTACTACAGCCGTTTTAAAAAATGTGGCTATGCCAAATGGAATTGTAATGATATCACCTTCAGCAACATCCCCTGCTTTATCAACAGAACCTGATAATGATCTGTTTTTTAGAACTTCTCCATCTGATGCGAGACAAGGTGAAGTTGTTGCTGAATTACTATTAGAAAAAGGATTCAAATCAGCTGCACTTTCACACACAAATAATGACTACGGCAAAGGTTTGGCTGAAAGTATTAAAAGAAACTTTATTGCAAGGGGTGGTAAAATTACTATTACAGCTGCGCATGAAGATGGCAAAGGAGATTACAGTGCAGAAGTAGCAGCTTTAGCCCAGGCTTCTGGTGATATTCTTATTGTAGCAGGATATTTAGATCAAGGAGGTAAAGGTATAATTCAAACTTCTCTTGATACTGGTGCATTTGAAAAATTCTTTTTACCAGATGGTATGATTGGCGACTCATTACCGAAAGCAATTGGATCTGACTTAAATGGATCAATAGGATCCGTTCCAGGAACTGACAGCCCAGGTGCTGAAAAATATTCTAAATTGGCAAAAGCTAATGGCTTTGATTCAGGACCATATGGCCCTGAGTCATACGACGCTGCCGCTCTGATTATGCTCGCAATGGAAGCAGCAAAGTCTTCTGATAGTAATGTTTTTAAAAAACATGTTATGGATGTTGCTAATGCTCCAGGTATAAAGATATTTCCTGGTGAATTAGCTAAAGCTATTAGTTTAATAAAAGCTGGGAAATCTATAGATTATGTAGGAGCAACTGCTTTAGAATTAGTTGGGTCTGGAGAATCTTCTGGAAGTTTTGCAGAAATATTAATAGACAACGGTAAAGTAAATAAAGTTGGTTATAGATAAAGAAATTAAAAGGCTCAAAAAATCTATTTTGAGCCTTTTAAATACTGGCTTCAGCAATGCTTGAAATCAATAATCTTTATAAAAGTTTTGGTGGTATCAAAGCTATTAATAATGTTTCTCTAAATATTCAAAAAGGTTCCATTACAGCTTTGATTGGACCTAATGGCGCTGGAAAAACAACTCTTTTTAATATTATTAATGGGTCTATAAAACCAGATAAAGGTTCAATAAAATTGAACGATAATAATATTACTGGATATGAACCACATCAATTATTTGAGCTTGGTATACTTCGAACTTTTCAAATAGCTCACGAATTCTCATCTTTAACAGTTAAAGATAATTTGATGGTCGTTACTTCTAATCAAACAGGAGAATCTATCTTTAATACTTGGTTTAACTCATCTAAAATTAAGATAGAAGAAGAAGATAATTCTAATAAAGCTGAAGAAGTAATGGATTTTTTACAATTAAAGCACCTTGCAAATGAATATGCTGGAAATCTTTCTGGTGGACAAAAAAAATTGCTGGAATTAGGTAGAACAATGATGGTTAAACCAGAAATTATTCTTCTTGATGAAGTTGGTGCTGGTGTTAATCGCACTCTTTTAAATACAATTGGTGATGCAATATTAAGACTTAATAGAGAACTTAACTATACTTTTTGTATGATTGAGCATGACATAGATTTTATTAGTAAATTGTGTGACCCGATTATTGTAATGGCAGAAGGTTCTGTTTTGATGACTGACACAATTACAAAAGTCAGGCAAAACGAAAAAGTTATAGAAGTTTATCTTGGCAAAAATTGAATGAAAAGTATTTAGGCTATGTATTTATTATCTGGAGAAAATATAACATGTGGATATGATAAATTAAATATTCTTAATAGTTGTAGTATTGCAGTAAAAAAAGGAGAAATTGCTTCAATTGTTGGACCTAATGGTGCAGGCAAATCCACGGCCATGAAAGCACTTTTTGGACTTTTACCTCTTAGAAAAGGTAAAATTATTCTAGATGGTGAAGATATAACTCTACTTCAGCCTCAGGAAAGAGTCCTTAAAGGGATGGGATTTGTCCCTCAAAACAATAATATTTTTCCAAGCTTAACTGTTAAGGAGAACCTTGAAATGGGTGCTTTTATAATAAATGGAAGTTGCAATGACTTTATTGATTATATTTTTGGTATTTTTCCTGCTTTGAAAGACAAACAATCTCAACAAGCAGGTGAATTATCAGGTGGCCAAAGGCAACAAGTTGCTGTTGGAAGAGCTCTGATGACACAACCAAAAGTTTTAATGTTAGACGAACCCTCAGCTGGAGTTTCTCCAATAGTGATGGAAGAGTTATTTAGCAAAATTCAAGAAATTGCTAACCAAGGTACTTCTGTCCTAATGGTTGAACAGAACGCAAAGCAAGCTCTTAAAATATCCAATATAGGTTTTGTCCTAAATCAAGGTAAAAACCTTTTTACTAATACTGGAGAAATTCTTTTAGCAGACAAAGAAGTAAGACATGCTTTTTTAGGAGGTTAACATTTCTATAGATTTTCTAAATGCTATTACTTTAATAGCAAATTATATCTTAATACCGGGCTTAACTTATGGAAGCCAACTTGCTTTAGGTGCGCTTGGAATTACAACAATTTATACTGTTTTAAGATTTTCTAATTTTGCTCACGGCGAGCTAATGTCGTTTGGAGCTATGTTTTCAATCCTTTTAACATGGTTTTTGACTGATATAGGAATAAAACTTAATATAATCCCAACAGCAATATTAGCTTTACCATTAGCCATAATAATAACAATAATTTATTGTTTGTTAATAGATAAATTTGTTTTTAAATTCTATCGCAAAAAAAAATCTAAGAGTGTTATTACTCTCATAGTTTCTATAGGTGTAATGTTTTTTACTAGTGGTTTAGTTAGATTTATAATAGGCCCTGGTGATAAAAATTTTTCTGATGGAGAAAGATTTTTACTAAAAGCTAAAACATTTAAAAGTTTTACTGGTTTAAGTGAAGGTTTAGCAATAAAGACCACTCAAGGAATTACTATTATATTAACAATCTTACTAGTTGCTTTACTTTTCTGGTTTTTAAACAAGACAAAAACAGGGAAATCAATGAGAGCCTATTCTGATAATGAAGAGTTAGCTCTATTATCTGGCATTAATCCAGAAAGAATAGTTTTAATTACATGGATTATTACTGGAACTCTAGCCTGCGTAGCAGGAACTCTCTATGGGCTAGATAAAAGTTACAAACCCTTTACTTACCTTCAGTTAGTCTTACCAATTTTTGCAGCCGCAATTGTAGGTGGGGTAGGGAACCCAATTGGAGCTATCATTGGGGGTTTTGTAGTAGCCTTTTCTGAATTGCTAGTGACATTTGCATATAAAAAAATATTTTTTTACTTATTTC
>CAZFKZ010000021.1:0-30526 GCA_964519035.1 uncultured Rhodobacterales bacterium
ACATAGTAACTACTGCATATTTGACTTTTCTTCTTTTACCTTCTATCAAAGCATGCCCTACTAACCTTGCTCCACTCATTCCATAAGGATGTCCTATAGAAATAGATCCGCCATTCACATTCAACAAGTCATTAGGGATACCTAGTTTATCTCGACAGTAAATAACTTGAACAGCAAAAGCTTCATTGAGTTCCCATAATCCAATATCTTCCATTTTTAAGTTATGTTTTTTTAAAAGCTTAGGTATTGCAAATACTGGCCCTATACCCATCTCATCAGGCTCACAACCAGCAACAGCAATACCATGGCAAATACCCATTGGGTTGATATTTCTTTTCTCTGCGAGTTTGGCAGACATCAAAACAGAAGCTGAAGCACCATCAGATAATTGACTAGCATTACCTGCAGTAATAAATGAGTTGTTACCCATAACAGGTTTTAAACTATTTAAACCATCAATTGTAGTACTTGGCCTGTTACATTCGTCTTTAATAACCTTAACTTCATGAATAACAATATCTTTACTATCTTTTTGTTGAACAAGCATTTTAGTTTGAACAGGAATTATTTCTTTATTAAATAATCCTGCTTCTTGAGCTGCAAAAGTTCTTTGTTGGCTTTGCAAAGCGTATTCGTCTTGTTTATCTCTTCCTATATTATATCTATTAGCCACTGTTTCAGCAGTTTCAATCATACTCATATAAATGTCAGGTTTAAATTGTAAAAGAGATCTATCACATGATTTGTATTTATTTGAAAATTCATTTTGGACTAAAGAAATTGATTCAATTCCTCCACTAACAACGATATCCATTTCATTGCACGCAATTTGCTTCGCTCCAGTAGCGATTGCCATTAGGCCTGATGCACATTGACGATCAATAGTCATACCAGGGACATTTACAGGCAATTCAGAAGCAACAGCTGATAATCTACCTATATTATAACCTTGTGTCCCTTGTTGCACCGCAGCGCCCATGATAACATCTTCTATTTCATGAGGGTCTACACCAGATCTTTTGATACATTCCTTTATTGCGTAACTTGCTAACGTTGGGGCATCTGTATCATTATATGACCCTTTATATGCTTTCGCAATTGGCGTTCTTGCAGTTGATATGATGACAGCTTGATCCATAATAAAACCTTTTAAATTTAATTAACATATAAACTATATCAGATCTTTAAGAATAAGTTAGATTATTTTCACCCAAAGCATCGATTCCTCTCATATGATATATTTTTCTATCTGAGTATTTACTAGCATTAAGTTTAGTTAATAATTTTTTATCCCTAACCATTTGGTGGTCGAATTTACTTGTTGTAGGCATATAACGCATTGTAATGGCTCTTCTAGCTTTTTCTGACTTGTTAGCTTCGGATCCATGAACCAAATAGACATCATGAAGAGATATTTGCCCTCTTTTTAAAACTAAGTTGATAGATTTTGTCTCATCAAATTCTTCTTTAACTAACTCTTGATTTAATGTTAAATTTTTATCTTCATTTGTTTTGTGAGCTTTCAATTTTTGATCTATGTGGGATCCTTTAATAAATTTCAAACAACCATTTTCAACTGTAGAATCATCAATTGCCAGCCATACTGTGCATGTAGCTAGAGGTCTTATTGGCCAATACTGTCCATCTTGATGCCAAGGTGTCGCATGACCATTAAGTGCCGGCTTAGCAAAAAAACTTGAATTCCACAAAGCAAAGTCAGATCCAATTAATTGCTCCACATAATTTAAGATATCTTTGTTTTTACAAAATTCTAAGAACCCCTCATCATAAGACAAAACTGCTGGACAGTAGTTTCTAAATTCAGGATTTTTTTCTAAAAGATCATTATGCCTTTCTTCTATTTTTAATAAAGTTTCTTCTGGCATAACAAAATCAGGAATTACATACCCATCTTTTTGATATTGCTTAACTTGTATTTCTGAAAGCATTTTCTGTCCTTAATAAATTATAGTGTTTAAGTCTGAGTTTCATTTTTAATAAATTGCCATGTATCTTTCATCCAATTTGTACATTCAATAGCTTGTTCAAAAAGTGAATATTTACATCCTTCACCATAATCAGTGTTAGGAATGAATTCTGTTGAAATTTGACCTAATTTAGATTTAGGGTCTTTTTCATGATATTTCATTAATTGTTTAATGCATTCTTTCCATGGATCTAGTTGGTGTAATTCCCAAAGTTCGTGATATTCGCCATTTTCTGGCTTTTTAAATGGATATTGTATTCCTCGACCAACAGCTCCATCAGGATGAGTGCCCAATATATTAAGAGGATTATTCGGTATAGCTGATCTTGCATGGCAATGCCTTATCCATCCAGAATTAATCCACTCGTCAACAACATTTCCTTTTATAAAAGGATCTAAAATTAGATCACCCGATAATATTTTTTTATCAATATCAAAAACTTTCTGTTCCTTTGGGTTATTAATTTTAAAAATAACATGACTATGATCTAGGGTCATATTAAATTCTATTCCTCTTTCTTCAACAAGTTTACCTACAATAGAAACTCTAGAAAAATCTTCACTCCACATATTTACATGAACCTCAAAACAAGGTGTCACTCCCAATTGCTTTCCAATATCATAAGCTTCGAGGTAAGCATCTCTGACTTCTATATCTGTAACTAATTTACCATTATTGTTTAAAGACTGAATTTGAACGTTATGAACAACTGAACCAAGTTCTTTTGCTGTACGTAAATTTTGCTTTAATAAATGTTTATGACTTCCAATTTCATAGAACCAACCACCAGCTCTTATTGGTATATCGTATTTAATACTAGATTTTTTAAAATCTTCTATCTCTGAAAGTTCAGGAGTTTTATCCACATAGTCAAAAATTCCAATATCTTTAACCATACTAAATCTAGTTTCTATGTTAGGCATTAAATCTAAATGAGTATGTTTTATACCATTGGTTTGGATACCAAACTGAAGTTCATTTTGTAAATTTTCACTCATTTTTTTTTCAAAATATTACTAATTAACTATTTCGCCTTCTAACATAACTCTATGCATAACCCTTAGTTGATTAATATCATAATTTGAATTCGCTCTATGCATAGTACAACGATTATCCCAAATAACTAAGTCACCTTTTTTATAATTATGACTATATTGATACTTTGATTGAAAGGAAAAATTATACAAGTCATCTAAAAGTTGATCACTTTCATCTTCATTAAATCCAGATATGTGGTCAATTCTATTAGGATTAATATAAAGAGATTTTTCACCTGACATAGGATGAGTTCTTATTAGAGGATGCTCTACAGCAGGAGTAAGTTTTTCCTCTTCTTTTGATAACTTTTCAACTTCAGAAACATTTCTTCTACTTTGCCACTTATGAACTGCGCGAAGATTACGGATGACACTTTTCATTTTTTCTGGAAGCTCATTATAAATGGAATAACAATTAATAAAGTCTGTCCCTCCTCCATTTTCTGGCAACGTTTCAGGATATATAAATGTTAAGGTTGCAGGTTTTTCTCTATAAGAGTCGTCTGTATGCCAATGACTTGCATATACTTTAGGTTTATTTTTAATATCCTTTGTTCTATTTTCAACTACGATGACTTCAGGAATTCCATCAATCGTAGCATCTTTTATAAAATATTTTTTTGGAGTTCCAAAAAGCCTTGAGACTTTAACTAGGTCTTCAGGTTTTAAATCTTGATTTCGTATACATATTACTGAAAAATTAGTTATAGCTTCTAAAAGTGTTTCTTTAACTTTTTTATTCAGCTCTAATCGTAGATCAACTCCAATTATTTCAGCACCCATTACCGGTGATAAAGGATTAATATTTATTGTATTTTTCATATCATCTTCCCCCAAAGATGTTTGAAATATTATGTTAAGTAAAAAAACCATTTAAATACAAGAAATAATTTATTTATTGCTTATTAATTAACAAGTTCTTTTTTCTTTTCTTGTAATTTTATGAAAAACCTTCAAAGTTTATATTTTATTTTAGGTGCTTTAGATATGAACGATAATTCAATTAGTAAATACATTCATTTTGCTGAAAAAATTCTATTGATTTTTATTGCTTTTGCTACAATTTTTGCAACTGTTCAAGAAATAATGGATTTGGTAAAATTAAAAAGAGTGCTTTTAGCTGATTTACTTTTACTGTTTATCTACACAGAAGTTTTAGGAATGGTTGCTGTTTTTTACAAGAGCAGTAGAATACCAGTCACATTACCTTTATTTATTGCGATGACAGCACTAGCAAGGATGATAATTCTTCAGGGAAAAGAGCCAAGTGATCTTTTATATGAAGCTGGAGCTATAGTTCTAGTTGCATTAGCTTGTTTAATCATTAGAACAAGACCACCTGAAAACTATAGAGCAAATATAGACGAATAATTATTATTATTCACTTATCACTTTAAATATGATAATTAATTTAAATGCTTATAGATGGACTTCAATACTGTAATTGGTCAGAAAAAATATTTAAACAATGGCGTAAATCTAATTTGACTGCCGTTCATGTTACTATTTCATATCATGAACAATTTAGAGAAACTGTTTCTAACTTTGAACAATGGAATAAATGGTTTGAACAATTCCCTAATTTAATAATGCCAGCTTTCTATGCTGAAGATGTAGAACTCGCAAAGAAAGAAAATAGAACTGCTGTAATATTTGGATTTCAAAACCCAGCCCCTATGGAAGACGATATTGGATTAGTTGAAATTTTGCATAGGCTTGGTGGTAGATTTATGCAACTTTCATATAATAATCAATCATTATTAGCTACTGGTTGTTATGAAGAAAATGACCCAGGTATCACTCGAATGGGTAAAGAAGTTATCAAAGAGATGAATAGGGTTGGGATGGTTGTTGATATGTCTCACTCATCCGAACGTTCTACTTTTGAGGCTATTGAGCTTTCTTCAAGACCAATAGTAATCAGTCATGCTAATCCATCCTTTTGGCATCCTGCAAAAAGAAATAAATCTAATGATATATTAAAAAAATTAGCAGAAAATAATGGAATGCTTGGATTCTCTCTTTATCCACATCATCTGAATAATAGTAGCGATTGCTCAATTGAAGATTTTTGTTCAATGATTGCTAAGACGGCTGATCTAATGGGTATTGACAACATTGGTTTTGGAACAGACCTTTGCCAAGATCAACCTGATAGCATTGTTGAATGGATGAGAGTTGGAAGATGGACAAAAGAGATGGACTATGGAGAAGGATCTGCATCTAATCCCGGTTTTCCTGATATGCCTAATTGGTTTAGAGATAACAGAGACTGGGATAAGATTATTGAAGGTCTTAAGAAATATGGTTTTTCATCTATGGAAATAGATAAAATTAAAGGTGAAAATTGGTTACAATTTTTTCGAAAGTCTTTTACTACAGAATGATTTTATGGCTAGAAATTTAAAAAAAAATAAAGAAGTCTTTACTAAAATTCTTCTAAGAAAACCATCAGAAGTTATGAAATTATCAAGATTAGGTAGTTTCCATCAATCAAGATTATCTTTTAGTCGTCAATTAATAAATGAAATGAAGCAAAAAGAATGGAAGTTTCACATTGCTGAATGGAATATTGACAATGAAGGCATAGGTAACGCAGTCATAAATGTACAGGCTAAAAAAGATGTTTTTTCTTTAGTGATTTTTTGTCATTCAATAAAGGATGAAGAAAGAAGTGATCGTGTAATTGCTGAAAAATGGGATATGACATTTTCTTTGTTTAAAGGAAGTCCCTCAAAAGATGAAATAAGACACATGTCTGAAAACTTAAAAGTACAAGAGCTAGGAAGACACTTACCAAAGCAATTAACACTAAGTAGAGCTAATAAATCCTTAAGAATTTTTTCAAAAGTTCTTGCTTCACTAGCAAATGGACAACAACCTGATCGTAATCTAATTAATGATATTGGTTACTTAATTAGAACCACAGCAGTATATGGAAATGGCAAATTTGGCATTGGTGATTTTTCTGAAATTTCAAAGGAAGCTTTTTTAAAAAAACCTTTCCAAGCAGAAATGTTGACAGTATATCTAATCAGATTTTTCTCAATAAAACTGATCAATTTTCTTGCTGAAATTAAAGGTGGTAAAAACGCTGTTAAGTTATCTGACGACATCTCAAAACATATAGGTGTTGGAAACGCTACTGGCTTAGGTATGGCTCCATTTTTATTTAATCACCAAGAACTTTTACATAAGTGGATACATGCTAAAGAAACCGCATTATCAAAAGTTTTAGCATTAAGTACTATGACAAATTCTGAGCAAAGTAATATTCTCAAATTAATAAACCAAGCTTACAATTATTCTCTTCAATGGAAGGTAAGTGACGAACTTCAATCAAAAAGAATAAAAGAGATAACTAATGATTTAAAAAACATTTTAAATAATCCGAAAGTAAAAGTTATATTAAATCAAAGTTATCCTCTAAAAAAACTAAAAGATTATTTGTTGAATACTATAAGTGTTGAAACCGAAGAGTTGCTCTATTCTATTTTTCTTGAACCTTTTTCAAACATTGTTGATGTTTTAACTAATGAAATGAGTGTAAAGGAAGTTAATACTGTATCTATAAAATTCAACGTCAGTGAAATTATTGATATTATTGATAGAAATTATATTTGGGCATTGAATATTGATATAAAAAAAGAAAATGAAAATTTCTTTTTCTGGTATACTTCTCAGGCCAAATTAGAACCGAGGTTAGGTTCACAAAAAATAGATAAAGGTATTGATAAAGCTTTACCTTTTGATATTCCCCATCAAATACAAAAAGCTAAAAAAATTCTAGAGTCTTTACCCTCTAAAATGACTGTATCAGAAGCAATGTTAAATCACCCTGAAATCAGAAATATTGTTAGAAGAGTAATTATCAACAACACTTACCCATATAGCGAAATACAAGATAATTTAATTGGATCAAACACAAAACCAATAGACATGTTGAGATGTAAATTGAGTTTTTTTGGCGCCTCAAAATATGATCCAAAATCTAACTTATGGACAAGAATTACTCTTTTTCAAGGAGCCCCTCTTCCTCATCAATTAGAAGAAGAAAAAAGTTGTGATTGGCTTTTTCCTTATTTAAATTTATCAAAAAATTAATAATAAATAATTAAAGTTTTAAAATATAAGCACTTATATATATTTGATATGATTAATTTTGTTTGATTTAATCATATTTTGTTTCATAGTCTTAATAATTTAAATTGTCCTTAGGCTAATCAAGCGATGATAGAATTATCATTTAATGAAATTTATTCTGAAACTCAAAAAGCTATTAGGAGTCTAAAAATAGATTGGGGTATAGCAAAAGACGTAGCAATTTTATCCAGATGGCTTGCTCAGCACGATATATATTTCCTTGGATCTCTTCTTAAAACCACAGATTTATTCACCACACAAAATATTTCTCTATCTATTAGTAAAAATAGTTTCGAAAAGCCACTATCAGCTACTCTTATGGGAATGTTAATGATTGAGTATGTGTCAGCAAACAAAATAATTTGGGAAGGATTTATAAACAATCCTAAATTTTTAATTGCGGCAATGAGCATAATGTCAAATGAACAGAAAATTAATTTTGAATTATATGATAAAAATAAAAAACTCATTGCTATCACCGAATATAAAGACTGCTATGCAAACTTTGAAAATTTAAAAACATCAACTGATTATTTTTATTTAAATATTAATGTGCAAAATAAAAAACATAAATTAAGTAAAATCTTACTTTCTAAAAGTAAAAATGCCTCTAAGATAAATGAAAAATGCTGGAATAAATTAAAGGCAATGGCTTTTGAAACATACGTGCCTGAAAGTAAGACCTCAATATCTGGAGCTGGATATTAAATTAACTTTTAATAAGATAATCTTTAATAACGTTTTTGTCTGGATCAAGTCCAAGACCTGGTTTATCTGGAACAGTAAAGCATCCATCTTTTGGTTTAAATAATTCTTCCGGATATAAATATGCTTCAAAATCTATAAAAAATCTCTCTAATAGACCAGGGTTAGGCATAGATTGCGCTAAATGAAGAGTGGCTAAAAACCCAGGGCCAAAATATGGAGAATGAGGCATTACCTGTACACCATACGATTCTGCAATTGAAACAACTTTCCTGAATTCTGTAATTCCTCCAACTTTAGTCACACTAGGTTGGGCATAATCTACTGCTTCAGCTTCAAACATTTTTTTAAATTCAAAAGAAGTACATGCGTTTTCTCCAGCTGCAATAGGACACAAAACTTCAGTTCTTAAGTCTGAAAGGCTATTAAAATCTTCAGGAGGATTAATTGGTTCTTCTACCCAGTATAAGTTATAATCTTCCCACTCATTCAACATTTGTTTAGCTTTATCTTTTGTCCAGGGACAGTTTGTATCAACCATTAAGGGAATATTATCACCAACTACTTCTCTTGCAGCTTCCACTTCTGATGTAAATATTTCATGAAGTTTTATATATTTATAACCTAAATCTATTGCGTGCTTACATCTATCTTGTACAGACTCAACATCCTCATAACGCCATAAACTGGCATAAGCAGGCATTTTTTTATTTCCAGAGGAACCTAAAATATTATAAAGAGGTAACTTACTAAATTTACTTACAATATCCCACAAAGCAATATCTACCGCACTAATAGCAAACATTGTTATTCCATAACGACCAAATAGATGAAGAGTTTTTTGGAGCTCAAAGTTAATTTGCTGCACATCCATTGGATTTTTTCCAATTAAATGTGGCTTAACCATATGATTTATGGCTTCTGCTACTGATCTTCTGCAGTGAAAAGCAAATGCATCACCCCAACCTATAATACCCACATCAGTTTCTATTTTAACAAGACAAAAATCTAATGCATCCGCTTTTAAGAAGTTTGAGGTTGCTTTTTTTTTAACTCCTCTAGAAAAAGGAATTTGTAATTCATAAACTTCTATTCCAGTAATTTTCATTTAACACCTATTTGAATATGTATTTTTAATATGATTCATGGTCAGCTAACCATTTAATAACCTTTGCAGCAGGGTAAAGCCATAACAAACCTACAGCTGTGTAAATCAACCAATCTAAAAGCCAAAAGAAACCAGTTATATATTCAAATATAAACATACAAAGTGCAATATAAAGTATTAAACCTGGAATAATACCAACTACCACGGTAAAATGTCGCCATCTTTTCAAAAATTTATTCCTTTAGTTATTTAATGAATAATTTGTTATATTTAACTTGGAATTAGTCCGCCATCAATATTATACGATTGTCCGGAAATATTCTTAGCTCCTTCAGATGACAAAAAAACAACCATTGCTGCAATATCTTCTGGGTTATTTGGTCTACCTAAAGGAATATCTCTTACATAATGATTCATTATTTCAGTTTCAGTTTTGTTTTGTTCCAAAGATCTCTTTTTTATAATATTAGATAAAATACTAGTATGAGTTATACCTGGACAAATAGAATTAACAGTTATTTCATATTTACCCAATTCTTGAGCTGCAGTTTTAGTTAAGCTTATGACAGCCCCCTTGCTTGCTGCATATATTGCATTAGACACATCAACAAAGCCTTTGCCTCCAACAGATGCCATGTTTATAATTCTACCACCATGTTTTTGTTTAATCATTTGTTTGGCAGCATATTGTAGGCAAAAAAAAGTTCCTTTGGCATTAACGTCATGTATCCAATTCCAATCTTTTTCTGTTAGATCTAAAATATTTGAGGTTCTAGTAACACCAGCGTTGTTTACCATTACATCTAAACTGCCAAATGTATCAACAACGTTTTTTATCATATCTTGTATATCAATAATTTTAGTAACATCTGCTTTAATGACAGATCCTGATCCATTTTTATTAAGAATAATATCAAGAGTCTCATTAGCATTTTCTATATTTATGTCTGCACAAACTACATTATAACCCTCTGAACTCATGGCAATTGCAATAGCTCTTCCGATGCCGTTGCCTGCTCCAGTAATGCATATATTTTTTAAATTTTTGTTCATATTATTAATATTTTTTTTCAAACTATTAAACAGCTTGATTAACTTCTAACATGTTTGCATTAATATCGTATAAATAAATTTGATGAAATCCTGGCATTGCGTATACCTTAGCATCAGAATAAAGAATATTTTTCTTATCTAATTTTACTTTTAAATTAGATATATTTTTTATTGTAAAAGCAGGATGTCCTCCAATTGAAGGATTGTGAGCAAAGTTATTTCTCCACCCAAACCCTTCATCTGGTTTTATAATGTGTAATCCTCTATTATTGTTTGATAGGGGTAAGATAGCTAATTCTGAAGGATCAATACTAAAGTCACCTTTTTTAACAGGGGCCAACCACTTTCCTTCTATCATTCCAACTAAATTACAAAAGAAATTTATAGAACCTCTAACATCCATAGACTCTAAGTTCATATGATGAATTCCCCAACTCAAACCCATATTCCATCCATTAACTTCATCATCAAAACCATTTACATTTTCTACAAATTGAACAACATTTAAAGATGGCTCCTGCACAAGAATTGTTTTAATAGTTGTGTCTTTATAAATATATTTAATTTTATTTTTATCTAAATTTAATCTAATGTTATCCATATTATCTACTAAAATAGAAACAAAACTTCTTCTACTTTGAATATGTTTTGAAATATTAAGATCAGGTACAGGTTTATATAACCTTAAACCAAAACCTTTATTACCAAAAAAAACGTTTTCTTCATCAGCAAAAATAGATTGATAAAGTTCATTACTCTCTTCATTCTTGCCAAGAAGCATTTCATAAAAAGTTTTTGACTTTTTTAAATTATGAACAGGTATAGAAACATTTAAAATTGTCCATTTCATAAATATATCCTCCTTATTGCGAACGAATAACTTTGTATATTATAAATATTGAATTTAATAAAAATCAACAAATAGTTAATATAAGAATTATTTACAAATTATTTAAATTTTATATAGTTAAATTACACCTTTTTAGGAGTAGAAGAAGTGGATCTAATTATTGAAAAGTTAACCGATAATTTTGGGGTTCAAATCAATGGTTTTGATTGCTCAAAACCACTGCAAGCTAAAGATTTACTGATTTTTAAAAAAGCTATGCAAGACAGTCACTTTATTTGTTTTAAAAATCAAAAATTAGATGGAAATTTACTTGCACAATTTACAAAAAATTTTGGAGAATTAGAAGCTTACCCAGAAAAAGACAAGACTAAGGGAAAACTTGAAATATTTAACGTTTCAAACGTTTCTGAGGATGGAGAACATTTATCACCAAATGACCAAAGAGTTATACTACAAAAAAATAACTCAAGATGGCATACAGATAGTTCATATAGATATTATCCTGCTTTATTTTCTATTCTATATGGAGTTGAAACCTTACCTGCTGATGCTATTGGAGGACAAACTGAATTTTCCAATATGTTAGTAGCCTATGAAAATCTTTCAGAAGAAAAAAAAATATTGTTAGACCCACTTCATCAAGTTCACTCATATAATGATATACGAAGATTAGAACCTGGGTTACCTGAATTAACTTATAATGAAAAATCTAATTTTCCGCCTGTTACTCATCCAGTTATTAGAGTACACCCAGATAGAAATTATAAAAAATCCCTGTACTTTACATCTAATACTAGCCTAGAAATTGGAGGTATGAGTCTAGAAGATGGTAAGAAGCTCCATACTTGGCTTGTTGATTACATAGCTAATAAAAGATTTTGTTATAAACATTCCTGGGAAAAGAATGATCTAATTATGTGGGATAATAGAGTTTTATTGCATCGAGTTATACCCTACGATTACGCTAAATATAGAAGAGCAATGATAAGAGGAACAGTTGAAGGAAAAGTTCCTGTACTTGGTCCCTTTTCAAATGAAGTAAGGACACAAATATAATTATTAAAAACAATCTTGCTAGAGCTTTACATTCTACTATTAAAAATTATGCATATAAAGAAACACAAGTCATTCGAATAGTCGTGTTTAGAAACATTATTGGAAAATGAGTTAATGCTCAAAAATTTATTAATACAAATTAAAAGGATTGATTATGTCCAGCTTTAATCTCAAATTAATAATTTGTATATTTATTGTAATTTCATTTTCAGCTAGAAGTGACCAAAATTCTGACAAAACCAATCCTGAAATTTTTAATATTGGGTCTCAAAACAAAAATATTAAATTAAAGAAAGAACGAAAACCTATAGTATCAGATAACTGGATGGTAGTTACTGCTAACTCTCAGGCTTCTGTAATTGCAGGAAGAATATTAGAAAAGGGTGGAACAGCTGTTGATGCTATGATAGCTGCTCAGTTAGTCTTAGGCTTAGTAGAACCTGAATCATCAGGTCTTGGTGGTGGAGCATTTTTAGTTTATTTTGATAATAAAAAAAAAGAAATTATTACTTTAGATGGTCGAGAGACAGCTCCTTTATTAGTTAAAGAAGATCTATTTCAAGATGCTGAAGGTAATCCATTAAAGTTTTTTGATGCAGTTGTTGGAGGCAAATCTGTTGGTACGCCTGGCACACCAGCTTTGCTTGAAGAAGCCTATAAGAGGTGGGGCAAAACTAATTGGTCTTTACTTTTTAAAGATGCCATTAAATTATCAAATAATGGTTTTGTGGTTTCTAAAAAACTTAACTCTTCTATTAAAAGAAGTAAGAAGTCCTTAAGTAAATTTGTAAATACAAAAACATATTTTTTACCTAACAATGTTCCTTTAAAAATAGGTGATATTCATCTAAATAAAAAATATGCTAATACTCTTAAAGCCTTTGCAAGAGATGGGTCTAAAGTCTTTTATGATGGAGCCATTGGTGATGATATCATTTCAACAGTTCAAAAGGCTAGTATTAATCCTGGATTTCTATCTCATAAAGATCTTCTTAATTATAAAGTAATTGAAAGAAGTCCAGTATGTTCTAAGTATAGAGATTATGAAGTATGTGGAATGGGACCTCCCTCTTCAGGTGCATTAACAATTAGTCAAATTCTAGGAATGATTGAAAATTATAACATATCAGAACTAGGGCCTACTAATCCTGATACATGGAAAATAATAGGAGATGCGTCAAGGTTAGCCTTTGCAGATAGGTCATTATACATGGCTGACAGTGATTTTATAAATGTACCAATTAATGATTTAATTGATAAAAATTACCTATATGAACGTTCAAAGTTTTTAGATAGTAAAAATAAAATTGAAACAGTTAAAGCTGGAAAAATAATAAGTAAATCTTCTTCAAATTGGAGCAATGATATTTCCCTTGAGTTACCTTCAACATCACATATTTCCATAGTAGATATGTACGGAAATGCTTTATCAATGACCACCACAATTGAAAATGGATTTGGATCTAGGTTAATGACGAAAGGTGGTTTCTTGCTAAATAACGAATTAACTGATTTCTCATTTAAATCATTTAAAAATGGAAAAAAAATAGCCAATAATATTGAACCCGGCAAAAGACCTAGATCATCTATGGCCCCAACTATAATATTAAAAAACAGTAAACCAGTTTATGTTTTGGGAAGTCCTGGTGGAAGTAATATTATTGGTTATGTTGTAAATGCTATAGTTTCAATGATCGATTGGAAAAATAATGCTCAGGAAGCTGCTTCAATAAGTCATGGAATAAATAAATTTGGAACCTATTATTTAGAAAAAAATACTGATTTAAATAAAATTAAACCTGTATTGGAAGATATGAATTACAAAGTTAAGTTAAGAGACTTTTCTTCTGGATTAAATATTATTCATATAGACAAAAAATTATATGGAGGCTCCGACCATAGAAGAGAAGGAATTGCAATCGGCAATTAATTTGGAATAGCTAATTACGAAATAAATTTGTACAAATCTATCTCATATTGATGCTATATTTAAGGATAATAGTATGAATAATTTGAATAAAATTTTTGGTTCTTTTAAATTTTCGTTTATACCACCTTTGATGATTTATCTAGCTGCAGGTGTATCAGGGATAACCAATATTGTTGGTCTGTTTTTTGTTAAAGAATATTTAGATTTATCTGCAGTCTTTCTTGCTGGATTAGGTTTTTGGGCAGGTCTTCCATGGGTTCTTAAAATGCCCTTAGGACATCTTGTTGATATCCTTTGGAAATTCAAATCTATTCTAGTTGTGTTGGGTGCATTAGTAATGGCAACGAGTAGTCTAATTATGTATTGCCTAATACAGTATAAATTAGAGATGGTTCAGATACTAAATGCTGAAACATGGTTTGTTATTTCAGCTTTATTAGCTCCAATTGGATTTGTTTTGCAAGATGTTGTGGCAGATGCGATGACTGTTGAAGCAGTTCCGAAAATTGATGATAATGGAGAAGAAATAGATTTTAAGATTTTAAAGTCTTTGAATGTGTCTATGCAGTTGTTGGGGCGGGTTGCTATTATTTTTGGCACCGTGTTAGTTTCAATACTTAACTTAGTAGTGTTTTCTGATTCTTCTCAAATGACCGAATTAGAAAAAATTAACGCTTATGGTGAAATATATTTATATTCCTTAGTTGTTCCAATCATTTCCATTTCAGGAATAATTTTAGCTTATTTTAATAAACAAAATAAACTTAATGCACTCATTAAAAACGGTATCGAACCTTTAAAAGCAAAAAATATGATTTTTGCTATTCCTGAAATAACCAAGCCAAATTTACTCATCATAATCGGTTCAATTATTTTTGTTTTTTTCACATTGGCCATTGGAACATCGAGTATAAAATTTTCTCAAGAAATTGTATTTGTAGGTTCATTTTGTATTATACTTTTTTTACTATTGAAATTATCAAAAGAACTAGATGTTAATGCTAAAAAAATGCTTCTAGGCACAGCTATTGCCATCTTTGCCTTTAGAGCAATGCCTAGTGTCGGCCAAGGTGGAAGTTGGTTTGAGATAGATGTTTTAGATTTTGACCAGGAATTTTTATCATTACTTGGATTGATTGCATCTATCTTGACCATTTTGGGTATTTTTATCTTAAGACCTTTGATGGAAAAATCTTCAATGACTAAACTTATTGTTATCCTTTCTATTGCAGGATCTCTTTTCATTCTCCCTTCTATTGCAATGTTTTATGGGTTTCACGAGTATACCTCTAAAATTACAAATGGCCTGATTGATGCTCGTTTTATTGCAATTTTTAATACAGCATTAGAAAGTCCTTTAGGCCAAGTATCTATGATACCAATATTAGCGTGGATAGCACAATCTGCTCCAAGTCATCTAAAAGCTACTTTTTTTGCAGTACTTGCAAGTTTTACTAATTTAGCACTTTCTGCAAGTAATTTAGGAACCAAGTATTTAAATCAAATTTTTGTAATAACTCGTGAAGTTAAAACAGATAAAGGTGACATTAAAATACCTGAAGATTATTCTGATCTTGGAATTTTATTAATAATAGTTGCAATTTTAACATTATCAATTCCAATAATAGTAACTTATGTAATTAAAAAAGTTAGATTAGTTTCATATTAGTTTTAAAGGTATTTTTAATAATTAAATAAACAAAATTATATCAGTTTTAAATAGATAATACTTAACAAACCAACAGATGCTGAAGCTGCAAAACCAATTGCTAAAGGTTTAATTCCAAGCTTAGTCATACTTTTGAGATTTGTTTGCAAACCTAATGCAACCATAGCAAACAATATAAGATACTTAGAAATATCCTTAATATAAACTAAAAAATAATCCCAATAAAATATAATATTACTATTTATTATTGTTGCATCACCAATTGTCCTTAAAAGAGAACAAAAAATAAAACCAAGCACAAAAAGTGGAAAAAAATCTTTTATCGAGCTTTTTATATCTACATTTTTTTCTTTGTTGTATAGATAAGATATTAAGGGAATTAGAAGTATTAAAAATGAATTCCTTAATAATTTTGTAGTCATTGATGAATTTAAAGCAACTTCACTATCATACATTTCAGAATATATTACACCAGCAGCGCTGACTTGAGCTGTATCATGGATGGCTGTTCCTAAAAAAACCCCTGCTAGTTCTGGAGTTAAACCAAAAAGATAGTTAGCAAGATAAGGGTATGTAAAGACTGCAATCATCCCAAATAATGTAACTATTCCAACAGCGTAACTAGTTTCGTCTTTATTAGATTTAATAATTGATGAAGTTGCGATAACTGCAGTTACACCACAAATACAAGTGCCCATAGTTATTAGGTATCCTAAACTATTTGGTATTCCAAAAAACTTGCATAAATAATTTAAGATTATGAAAGCTATTACAATATTTAAGATAACCAATAATAATGAAATAGATCCATAATTAAAAAGTTCGGTAAGGCTTAAACTAAAACCTAAAAATCCAATACCAACTCTTAAAAGTTTTTTTAATGAGAAATTTGTAAACCAATCAATTTTTTTAGAAACATTTAAGGAATTTGAAATTAATAGCCCTAATAAAATTGATATAAAGGCCGAAGAAACTAGTAAGTTATTAAAAGATAAAAATTTACTAATTATTACAGCAAAAAAAACTAAACTTGATACAAAAAAAAAACCAAAAACATTTTCTTTTATAATTTGCATTTTTAATACCTCAAATTGCTGTTTATAATTATAAAGTCAATAATACCTATCTTAACTGAGTTTTATGTTAATTAGGAATATCAGAGTTATTTCTAATATTCACTCCATAAATTAATTTATTTTAAATAATTAGTCTAAAACAAAAAATTTGTTATTTTTATAAAATATAGTTAATATGTTCATAATTTTGATTTTGAGACTTATAATTTAATGGAGGAACGTTTTGATCAAATCATATTTTAAAAAAACTTATATTCTTATATTGTCAGTAATTTTTTCTACCCTTGGTGGAATTAACCTTACATTAGCTGACAAATTACCAAAAAATATAGCTTGGACAGCCTACGGGACTACGTCTTCAGGTTATGCTCAATCAGTTGGCATTGGTCAAATGCTTAAAAAAAATCACGACGTTGATTTAAGAATTATTCCAGGAAAGAATGATGTATCAAGAATGGTACCTTTAAAAGCTGGTCAAGCTGAAATATGTGCTTGCGGGATAGCAAGTTACTTTGCTCAAGAAGGTGTTTTCATGTTTGCTGGGAAAAAATGGGGACCAATGAAATTATATAATATATTTAATAATATTGGAAGAAATGGACAAATGCTTGCAACTGCAGCAGATGCGAATATACAAACAATGGCTGATCTAAAAGGTAAGAGAGTAACATGGGTTAAAGGATCTCCTGCACTTAATGGAAATACTGCTGGATTTTTAGCATTTGGTGGGTTGACTTGGAAAGATGTTATTAAAGTTGAAGCCTCTGGTTGGGGTGCATCTGCAAATGCCGTTTTAAATGGTCAAGCTGACGCTACAATGGGATCAACGGTTGGAAGTATATATAATAAATTAAATGCTTCACCACGTGGCCTATTCTTTCCTCCTATGCCTCATAGTGATAAAGAAGGATGGAACAGAGCTCAAAATACGTCACCTCATTTTTCTAAAGCTAAAATAACAAATTTTATTGGCTCAACTGCAAATAATAAAACTATAGAAGGAAATAACTACCCTTACCCAATTTTTGTTACGCTTGAAAAAACATCTGAAAGTTTGACATACGAACTAACAAAATCTGTGATGAATAATTACGATCAGTTTAAGGATTCAGGCCCTGGAATGGATGGATATCAATTATCTAACCAAAATCTTAATTGGATTTTTCCTTATCATCCAGGTGCTGTTAAATTATATAAAGAAAAAGGTGTCTGGACTGACAAACAGGATAGTCACAATAATTCTTTATTGAAAAGACAAGATGTATTAGCAGAAGCATGGAAAACAACATTAAAAAGTAATGCTTCAGGCGATGCTTTCAAAGCCGAATGGTTAAAAAACAGAGCTTCAGCTTTAAAAAAAGCTGGTATGCCAATACCATTTAACTAAAATTAATTTAGAGGGACTAAATATCCCTCTATAATTTTATATAGGCTAAAACAAAGTGTCAGAAAAATCTGAAAAAGTAATAGGTGTAAGAAATAGATCTCCTAATCCAGTTTCTAAGTTTATACTCAGATTATCAGCAATATTATCAACAATGATTTCCTTTTATATGCTCTTCGGAGTTGGAAATTTTCTTAATAGCTATGTTTTACTTGATACTGAATATTTATATTCAATGTTGGCTTTATTACTTCCTTTACCTTTTTTATTATATCACCCAAATCCAAGCATAGGATCAAAAATACCGTGGTATGACTATGCATTAGCCTTTTTGACATTTTTGATTTCGAGTTATTTTTGTATAAGTGGATCGTTAATTCTTGAAGAAGGTTGGGAATATTTGGCTCCTTATCATGCTAAGGTAATGGCCTTTATCTTATGGGCTTTAATTCTTGAAGCTAGCAGGAGAGCTGGTGGAAATGCTATTTTTATAATTTGCTTAGTAATATCCGCTTATCCTGCTATATCCTACCTTGCACCTGGTTTTTTAAACGCTCCTCCTCAAGCCTGGGATGTAACAGCTACTTATCATATTTTTGGAACTGAAAGTATAATGGGTATTCCTATGAATGCTTTCGTAAACCTAGTAGTTGGATTTTTAATATTTGGAGTTGCACTTCAATATACAGGTGGTGGAGCTTTTTTTCTTAATCTTGCTTTTGCACTTCTTGGTAAGAAAAGAGGTGGTCCTGCAAAAGTGGCGATTTTTGCATCAGGTCTTATGGGATCTATGAGTGGTAGCGTAATAACAAATGTTCTTACAACTGGAGTCATGTCCATACCAGCTATGAAGAAAACAGGATTTTCTCCTAGTTATGCTGGAGGCGTAGAAGCTTGTGCATCAACTGGAGGTGTTTTGATGCCTCCAGTTATGGGTGCTACTGCATTTGTAATGGCTACATTTCTGGAGTTACCCTATTCAGACATCATCATTGCAGCTGCCTTTCCATCTATTCTTTATTACTTTGGGTTATTTATGCAAATTGATGCATATGCTGCAAGGAACAATTTAAAAGGACTTCCAAGCGAAGAACTTCCAAGTTTGTTACAAGTCATCAAGGAAGGTTGGTATTACATCTTTGTTTTTACGATGCTAATTGTGATGCTGCTATATATGCAACGGGAGGCACAAGCACCATATTATGCAACTGCAACATTATTGATTATAAACCAAATAGTTAAAATACACCGTTGGAGTTTTAAAAGATTCATGGAATTCATTGAAGGTGTAGGCGCCCTTTTTGCAGAACTTGCAGGTATTCTAGCTGCAATAGGACTAATTATAGGATCACTTACCTTCACTGGGAAAGTTGGCACAATTACTTATGAACTAGTTAATTTTGCAGGAGACTCTGTATTTATTCTTTTAATAATGGGTGCTCTAACAAGTTTTGTTTTAGGAATAGGAATGACTGTAACAGCTGCATATTTATTTCTTGCTGTAACACTAGCACCAGCTTTAACCTCAAGTGGATTAGATAAACTCGCTGTTCATCTTTTTATGCTCTATTGGGGTATGATTTCTTTTATAACTCCACCCGTTGCTATTGGAGCATTCGCTGCAGCATCCGTTGCAGGTGCAAATGGTATGAAAACTGGTTTTCAAGCTATGAAATTAGGAAGTATTATATATTTTGTTCCCTTCTTTTTTGTATTGAACCCTGCTTTAATTGGAAATGGAACATATTATGAAATAATAACAGTTTTTACCTCAGCAGTAATAGGTATTATTTTACTTGCAAGTTCTCTTCAAGGATACTTAATTGGCCTAGGGAACATTGCCAAATTAAATAATTTTGAATGGCCCGCTAGAGCTATGCTAGGAATTTCAGGTATTCTAATGGCCCTACCCGGTGGTGAATTAGTTGGTTACTCAAATTTACAAATAAACTTAACTTCATTTTTAATAGGCTTGCCAGCAATTCTTTTTATGGTTTTTAAAAATAAAGAAAAATTTACTTTATAATTTTATTTAATAAAAACTGAAATGAATTATTTAACTAATGGACTAAATTTAAATTAGTAAATTTATAAACGCTTTTTTTGCCTAACATAAATATATCGTAATAATTACTTAAATATGGCTTCATGATATTACTATTAATATTTAAGCCTCCAGTAAATGTCCCAAAAGAAGGTAAAATTAAATGATTTTTAGAATGGATAAGACATTTTTCAGTAATTTTTTTACTCCCAACTTTCACTGAAGCAACTGGGTGAAAATGTCCTGAAACTTGATACTGATTATTTAGCTTAGCCTCATGAGTGAAATGAATATTATCAATAACATAATCATGGTAAAAAGTAATTTTTTCTAATTTCATTTTATTTTCATGGTTTCCTAAAATAAAAATAACATTATAATTGTCTAATATATATCTCAATAAACCTTGTGATTTTAAATCCATTCTTTCTAATGCACCTTCATCATGGAACGTATCGCCAAGTAAAATAATTTTATTTATTTTATTTATTTTCATTGAGTATATGAGTTTATTAAGTGTTGCTTCACTATCAAAAGGCGGAATAAGCTGGCCTGTTTCCGCATAACTAGAACCTTTTTCAAGATGCAAATCTGAGACTATTGCAATATTTTTTTTAAACCAAAATAATATACCTTCATGATGAATCTCAAATTCATGATTATTAAATTTTAATTTTTTAATTTAACCCAACTTCCGTTAACATTTCATTTTCTAATTCTTCTAAATAAAATTCATTTAGATCTGATTTATTAATAGATTCTCTATTTATTTCAAGAACAAGTGGAATAGCTAATGGAGAAATTTGTTCTAGTTTTTGATAGACAATTTTGTTTTTAGTTCTTTTAAAAAAATTGCTCAATCTATCTAGATCTATCAATCCTCTGTAGGCATCTTCTCTTGCAGCTTCTAATAAAATATGATTGGGTTCGTGTTTTTTTAAAACATTAAAAATTAAATCAGAATTAAAAATTATTTGTTTTCCAGTTTTAACTTGGCCTGGTAATTTCTTTTCAATTAAACCTGATATTATTGCTGCTTCTCTAAAATTTTTCTTTAAAAGTGGGGTTTCTTCAAGCCATTCTAATAAATCATCTAACATTAAATCCTCGTTAAACAATAGATCCATCTCTTCTATACAATTCATTGACCACATTGCTAAGGCATAATCAGTTGCAACAAATCCAAGTGGTTTATATCCCATTCTTTGCATTCTTTTTGATAAAAGAAAACCAAGAGTTTGGTTAGCATTTCTTCCTTCAAAGGAATAACAAACTAAAAAGAACCTTTTTTTATTATTTATTTTTCTAGGGAATGTTTCTAATAAAAGTTGGTTTGTAGAGGGCATTACTGAAAATTTAGACTGTAAATTCAACCAATCTTTTACCTGTTCAGGAAAATTTTCCCAATATGACTTTTTAGTTAATAGTTTTCTAACCAGGGCTGAAAGTTCTGAACTTATAGGAAGCCTCCCTCCTGCATATGAAGGAATTTGAGGATGTTTATCCTTAGTGACTTTAACATTTATATTATTATTATTAATGCCCAAAAACTTTAAAACTCTACCCCCAAAAAGAAAAGTATCCCCTTCAGTCAATCCTTCAATAAACCATTCTTCTATTTGACCTAAAGTTTTATTACCTAACTTAACTTTCAACATATAGGATTCAACAATTGTACCAGAATTCATTCTATATTTATTTCTAACGCTAGAATTTTGAATTGCGTATAAATTATTTTTATTTAATCCAATCTTTGAATATTTTTCATAATGTTTTAGAGAATAACCTCCATTTTTTACAAACTCCAAAACTTTTAGAAACTTTGTTTTTTTTAGCTCTCTATAAGGCCAAGAACTTATGATCTCTTTGTATAAATTGTCAACATCAAATGGATTACTACATGCAACAGCAAGTATATGTTGCGCTAAAACATCAGTACTTCCAATTTTATCTATATCTCCATCAATTATATTGTTTTCTATTGCATTAATTGCAGAAACACATTCCAAATATTCAAATCTATTAGCTGGAACTAATAATGCTTTTGAAGGTTCATTAAACCTATGATTACTTCTACCTATTCTTTGTAGAAATCTTGCTATCCCTTTTGGAGATCCTATCTGAATAACTAAATCAACCCTACCCCAATCAATTCCAAGATCTAAAGAGCTAGTTGCAACCACACAATCTAATTCTCCTATAGACATTAAATTTTCTACTTTTCTTCGAATTTCTTTTTCTAGGCTTCCATGATGGATTGCAATTTTATAGAAGTTTTCATTTTCGTGCCAAAGCTTATTAAAAATTAACTCTGCTTGAGCTCTTGTATTAACAAAAATTATAGTGACACAAGATTTTTTGATTTGTTGATAAATATCTGAGATTGCATAAGTAGCCATATGACCTGACCAAGGCATTCTATTAAGAGAACTTAAAATTTGAATAGAGGGTTGTGAATTTTCTGCAACATTAATTAATTTAGTTTTTTTCTTATTTGATAAAAAATTAAGGACTGCTTCTTTGTTTTTGATAGTTGCTGATAATCCAATCCTATTACACTCAGGGGCTATCGTATTTAATCTAGATAAATTTAAAGAAAGTAAATCACCTCTTTTAGAGTTAACAAGGCTGTGAATTTCATCTATTATTAAATACCTTATAGATTTAAAATAATCATTTGCTTTTGTGTCAGCCATTAATAAAGCAAAGGATTCTGGCGTGGTCATCAACATATGTGGTGGTAGTAATTTCTGTCTGGATTTCTTATAATTAGAAGTGTCACCAGTACGTGTTTCAACTCTAATATTTAAATTTTGATCTTCAATAGGTTTAGTTAAGTTTCTATGGACATCAACTGTTAAAGCCTTTAATGGAGAAATATAGAGAGTGTGAAGTTTATTATCTAACCTTTCATTTTTGATTAAATCATCTAATGAAGGTAGGAAACCTGCTAGTGTTTTCCCTCCTCCTGTAGGAGCAACTAAAAGTATATCAAAGTTACTTTTTGATAACTCTAATGTCTTTAGTTGATGATCATAAAAAGACCAGTTATTTTTTTTTAACCAGGTTTCTATAGGATGAGGCTTTAAATTATCTAACATAAAATGTATATATTACTTATGATTTGGATCGATAAAAATTTACATATAAAACCAATTAATACACATATAGATCCTTATAGGCCAGTGGAAAATGCCATTATAACTCATGCACATGCTGATCACGCAAAACCTGGTCATAAGAACGTTCTTGCAACAAAAGAAACTATTGAAATCATGAAAATTAGATATGGAGAGAATTGCGCTTCTAATTTTCAGGAATTAAATTTAAATCAAAAAATTGAGATTGGAGATATTTCTGTTACTTTTTATCCAGCAGGACATATTTTAGGTAGCGTCCAAGTTTTGGCAGAATTCAAAGGACATAAAATTAACTTTACTGGTGACTACAAAACTACAAAAGATCTTACTTGTACAAATTTTGAACCCGTAAAATGCCATACATTGGTTACGGAAGCTACATTTGGATTGCCCGTTTTCCAACACCCAAACGAAAAAAAAGAAATTCAAAAATTAATAAAATCTTTGTCGTTATTTCCTGAAAGACCCCATTTAGTTGGGGTTTATGCATTGGGAAAAGCTCAAAGAGTTATAAATTTATTGAGGTTGGAGGGATATGATAAAAACATCTTTATTCACGGTTCTTTAGAAAAACTATGTGATTATTATGATAAAAATCATATCAAGTTAGGTGATTTAACTAAAGTCAATTTGAGTAATAAAAACCAATATAATGGTCAAATTATTTTAGCACCTCCATCAGCAATAAAAAATGTCTGGGCAAGAAAATTTGAAGATCCAATAATTTGTCAAGCTTCAGGGTGGATGGCTATAAAACAAAGAGCCAAGCAGAGTTTAGTTGAACTTCCTTTAATTTTATCAGATCACGCTGATTGGAGTGAACTAACTCAATATATTAAATTTACCAATGCAGAAAAAATTTATGTAACACACGGTAGAGAAGAGGCTATTATTCATTGGTGTCGTATAAACAATATTGATGCAACTCCTTTGTCGTTATCAGGAAGAGACGATGAGGAGCAGTAATGAAAGCATTTAGTGAGCTTATAAACAAACTGCTATTGACTTCATCTAGAAACAGAAAAATTTTAATTCTTTCTGATTATTTTAAAAACACTTTAGATCCTGAAAGAGGATATACACTTGCAATCTTAACCAATAGTTTAGAACTTAAAAATATTCCTATTTCAAAATTAAAACATATTGTTCATGAAAATATAGATAAAGAATTATTTGCTTTATCATATGATTATGTAGGAGATTTAGCAGAGACGATTTCTTTAATATGGACTAAAAAAGAAATAGGTAATTTACCAACAATTTCAAAGATAATATCAACTTTAAAAATAACTAAAAAAGAAGATATGCAAGAAATTATTGAAAATTTCCTTAATATTGGAAATGATACGGAGAGATGGGCTTTTATTAAATTATTAACTGGCGGCTTAAGGATAGGTGTCTCGTCTCGTTTGGCAAAATCATCACTTGCTAATTTTAGCAATAAAAATTTAGATGAAATAGAAAAGATATGGCATGGACTTGAACCTCCTTATAAAAATTTATTTGATTGGTTATCTGGCAAAACTGAAATTCCTGAAATAGATATCAAAAAAACATTTAATCCAATGATGTTAGCCAACCCAATAACAAAGAAAGATTTTGATAACTTAAACCCAAATGATTTTATTGCTGAGTGGAAATGGGATGGTATTCGAGTTCAAATAATTTTAAGTGACAATCAAACAAAAATTTTTTCTAGAACTGGTGATGATGTTACAAATTCTTTCCCAGAAATAACAAATAATGAAAAATCTTTAGTTATACTTGATGGTGAGTTGCTAGTTGGTAAAAACTTTACTCCCTTGAAGTTTAATTTACTTCAACAAAGAATTAATCGTAAAAAAGTTTCCGCAAAACATTTAATTGAATTACCTGCTTTTATTAAGCTTTATGATATTTTATTTCATGATTTTAATGATGTTAGAAATGAACCTTGGCTCAAAAGGAGAGAAATTTTAGAAGATTGGTATTATGAAAATAAAAATAATTTTTTTGATATTTCAAAAGTTATAACTTTTTCAAATTGGGCTGAACTAAGCAACATCAAAGTAAATGATATTGTAGATGATCAACATGAAGGTCTAATGATAAAAAAAAGAGATAGCCTTTATGTATCTGGAAGGCCAAAAGGTTATTGGTTCAAATGGAAAATTGATCCCAAAACAGTTGATGCTATCTTAATGTATGCTGTAAGAGGACATGGAAAAAGAAGTTCATATTACTCAGATTTTACTTTTGGTTTATGGGATGGAAATGAAATCTCACCAATCTGCAAAGCGTATTTTGGTTTTAATGATGATGAATTAAAAATTTTAGATAAGTTTGTTAGAAATAATACTTTAAAAAAATTTGGGCCTGTTAGAGAAGTTAGTAAAACATTTGTTGTTGAAATAGCCTTTGACGCAATGAATATAAGTAAAAGGCATAAGTCTGGCATAGCTTTACGTTTCCCAAGAGTTAAAAGTCTAAGACAAGATAAGCCTGTTAGTGAAGTAATACAGTTATTTCAGTTTAAATCAGAGTTTATTAAAGATTTTTCTTAAATACATTAAGAAACGAAGTTGCATCTTTTTGATTTTCAATATTAAAAACAAAATCTTTAATTTGTTCAATTTTAGATTGTGAAAGTGGTTGGACTAAATTTGTACAACATTCATCAAATTTCTTTATATATTCATTTTTTAACATTGGGTTTTTAGGATTCCCATATACATTTTCAATTGTAATCTCAATTACTTGCTTATCTTTAAGTTTAACAACAAAATGTTGCGGAGTTAAAGACTTTTCATTGGCATTTGGATCTATTTCAAAACATATTTTTTTAGCTAACTCATGAACTTCAACATCTTCTAAGAAAATTTTATCCGTAAAAATGTTAATATTTAAATATCCATGTTTAAAAAAACTTGCACCAACATAAGCTGCACACAACTTTGCATAATTTGTGGTTAGATTAGACTTAATTGGTCTTGAAACCAGTTTAAATACTCCTGGTGGAACTTTGCATGAAATTGAATCAATTTGGTCTTTTGATACGTTTTTATTTTTTAAATTTTTAATTGCATCTACGAGACCATGAGTTAAACGACCACTTGGGTATGGCTTATGAGATAGCTCATTAATTTTCCATCCCTTTCCTAACTCGTCAATAATGGGGTTAATATTAAATTGATTGTTTTCAATTAACCTAAAGTATCCATGTATTCCATTAAAAACATTTTTTGGCCCAGGAAATCCAGCTTTTGCAAGATCTATTGCACAAAGTGCAGATCGCGAATTAAACCCTGTTTGTAGACCTAAAATTGGAACACCTTCAACATGAGCTTGCATGTTTCCCGACGTCTGAGAATACATAATTCCCAAAGCATTTTTAATCTCTTCGACATTTAAATTTTCAATTTTTGATAATGCTGATACGGCTCCAAATCCACTGGCTGTTGCAGGTCTAAAGAAACGAAGTTCTCCAGTTGCACAAATGCCGAGTAAGGACGCAATATCCACTCCTAAAATTAAAGACAATAAAAAGTCTTTTCCATTTACTGGATTTCCATTTATTGCTTTATTTTCACAATATGACAAAAGTGAAGAAAATATTGTGGCCATTGGATGAACTATAGCCTTATCATGAATACAATCATATTCTAGACAATGAATTTGATAAGCATTAATAACAGAAGCTGTTTCTACAGAAACACTCTCTCCGGTTCCTAAGATTGTGCAACCTGTACCTTTAGACCAATTACTAACTACTGTTTTTAATTCTTTTAAATTTGCACCAGTACTTCCAGCAATGCCTACTCCTATAGTATCAAGTATAAAAATTTTAGCTTTTTCAAGAGTATTATTGTTAATTTGATTATATTTATTTTCATAAATATGATTAGCAAAATATTCTGTAGCCTCAAAATCCATTTTAAATTCTCTCATTTTCTTAAATTAATCTTAGTCTGGAATAAATATATTAACACCTTCAACATTTTTTACTATACCTGAAGCGCCTAGATAATCTTCTAACGTCATATTAGACATAAGGCTATTATCATCAGGTGTATTTGCTATAAAACGACTTCCATTTTGAAGTCTTCCAAACAAAATTCCAAAAGTAGGTCCACTACGATCATGCATAATTGTATAAGTTTCTATTATCCCATTTCCATTTGCAAACTCTATAAAAGGTGGTCCTTTTTGGGAGTTAATTTCATTTTGATAAATACTAGGATTTTTTGGAGCAAAAGGTTTGGAAGTAGGTTCAGTTGAATAAATACCTGCTGATTGCTTTGTTATATAATTTCCATTGGCCGTAACTAAACCCTTAATGCCAGGTTTAGCTCTTACCTTATTAATCATTTCAGCAATTGAGTGCGTTACGTAATTATTTCCAGGACCACCAAAATAAGGTAACCCTCCTGTAATAGTTAATCCTCGCTGATCATCAAGAGAAATATTCATTTCATCACATGCAATCTGAACTGCCGATGGAAAACAGCTATAAATATCCAGTGCGTCTATATCAGCCAATGTACAATGAGCCATTTCAAAAGTTTCCTTAGCAACTTTGGACATTGCTGGCGAAGAATAAAAATTTATACGATCACTTAAATACCAATGATCGTAAGCATCTGCACATCCGTGCAGATATACCCACTTCTCTTCTGGAATACCTAATTTTTTTGCTTTAGCTACTGAAGTTAAAATAATCGCAGCAGACTGGTCAATAAAGGCATTTGAGTTCATAAGTTTAGTATATGGAAAACCTATATAAGGATTATCCGAGTTTAGTGTTGAAATCTGCTCTTTTGTATAACCTTGTCTTCGGTCAGCTAGTGGATTATTAACAGCAACTGAAGCAAAACTTGAAAATAATCTACCCATTTCAAGAGAATGTTCTGATATAGAACGACCCTTTTTACCTCTAATAGCATTTTCAATCATAGGATAGGCAAATATAGCCCCAGCCATGCGATGACGATCTTCAATATCTGACCATCCTCGTTTATCTATCCCCCATTGTTCGTAATCGCCCCCAGAAACTTCATTCCATTCAAGATTTATACCTGCTCGTTGTGCCTTTTTCTGAGTTGCTAAAGCTTCTCCACCAGCGATCATTGCTGTTTCTAACTCTCCTCGATTTATCATTTCAAACATACGATTTACACACCACTGAGGCATGTTTCCACCAGGGTATGTGTAAATAAGACGATTTGCATTTTCTGCACCAAGGCGATTAGCTAATGAACTCGGTGGATTTGAGTATCTACCAAATGGGCAAGAAAACCGCCAGCTCGTATCAGAAAAAGAACGTATTAAAACGATCGTGTCTAAAGATTTTAAAAGAGCATTACCCGCTCCACTGTCTTTGCTTGCTTTTAGTCCAGCAGCAGCAGTCAACTCCATTGGAGAAAGAGCTTTTAATGGATCAGCTTCACGTTGCGTTATTTGACCACTTCCGACTAAAATTGGTATCCTTGATTCATCCATTTGTTTATATCTCTGAATATTTTCAATAAACCCCTACATTGCTTTGGTTATATTTCTGACTATCAGATAACCAAATTTTTAACTTAATTACAACAATCTTTAGTCATAATAAATTCCTAGAATTATCTTAAACATGAGGTAAAGTTATGGCAAATAGTGGCATTGAATGGATTGACGTAACCTTTAATTTTTGCGTTAGTATTTTATATGATATTGGAAGAGTATTAGGCATTTCATATGAAGAAATAAACGTATGGTTATTTTGTGTTATATGGCCAATAGCAAGCCTAATTTTGTTTGCAGAGGTTGTTAGATTAAGGCTAAAGATTGATTCAAATATAAAAAAGTAAAAAGAAATTAAACAGTAATAGTTTTGAATTCTGCGGGGCTTGTTATCTCAATTAATTCAAGATCATCAGAGTGTTTTATTTCTCTATGATGAATTTCTGGTGGTTGATAAACAACATCACCTTGCTTTAATGTAAAATTTCCTTCACCTTTATATTCAAATTCAACGGATCCTTTAAGAATATAAACCATCTGAAAGTTTAATTTATGATAGTGCCATTCACCATTAGCATGTTTGCCTTCAACAGCCTTTATTACATTAGCTCCAAAATTTCCTGAAGTCGCTTCTTCAATACCTAAGTTTTTATATGCAAAAAAACCTCTTAATCCAGTCTCAAAGTTATTTTCATTTGCTCTTGTGATTTTAAATTTCATAAGATTTCCTTTTAAATTTATCTTCTATTAAAATGGCTTTTTAATCATACATAAAAATTAATAAAATTTATTACTTATTATTATTGATAATATAAATAACCTAAAGCTTAGATATCATTTCTCGGATAATCCTTATAATCTCTTCAGGCTGTTCAGCACATGGTATATGTCCTGCCTCTTTAATAGCTTCAAACTTCGCATCAGGTATCATTTTAGCTGTCCCTTGAACAAGCGCAGGTGGTGTCGCTCCATCTTCTTCACCTACAACACAAGTTGTTGGAACTAAAATAGACGATGCTTTATCTGTGAAGTCTGCGTCACGAATAGCTATAGCTGTCCCTAAATAGCCTTCTAAAGGTGTACGAGTAAACATTGCTTCATATCCACGTAAATCAACTTGTCGATTTTTATGAAAATTTGGTGAAAACCAACGTTGCATGTTGCCTTCAACAAGCGCCTCAAGCCCCCCATCACGTGCTATAGCAATACGGTCATTCCACATATTTTCATTACCAATTTTAGCAGCCGTATCACAGAGAATTAAACCTTGAACTAAATCAGGTCTTGCGTGATAAACTCCTTGAACAATTAAGCCACCAACTGATAATCCAACTAATACTGATTTAGAAGCCTTAAGATGATCCATCAAAGCTATAAGGTCATTGACATGGTCGTTTATTACATAGGGAGTCTTACCAAGACCAGAAAGACCATGGCCTCTTTTGTCATATAATAGTATGCTATAATCTTCAATAAGGTCATCGACGCAGTTTTCCCAAATACGAAAGTCGGTACCTAATGAATTTGAAAAAACTATAAGCGGTTTATCTGGACCTTTATTGATGTATTTATAATTGATAGAAATACCATTGATAGTAACAAAATTCATAATAGACCTCATCTAAACTGTAAGAAATTAATTAATTAATTCAAATCTTAGCATAAAATAATAATGTCTTAAATAAATTTCGTTACTTTAGATAATGGTCAGGGAGGAGCAATATCAAGTAATTAATTTATTTAGTAAATAAAATGTCTGTAAATCAAATCAACAAAACCATTCATGCTGTTAGGCAGTCATTTTTTTTTGTATGAGACCCTCTTTTGAAAAACCATGATCATCTAAGCTCTTTAACAACTCC
>CAZFKZ010000022.1:0-29691 GCA_964519035.1 uncultured Rhodobacterales bacterium
TCACCAAGATCAATTTCGTAATGCCTAATTTCTTTTTTAGAGGAAAAGCCAGACAATAATTTATTTTTATATATTTTAGCTATGTATGGATTTTTTCTATTCCATAATTCTTTTTTTATATCTGACAATTTTTAAAACCATACTTTTTCAATTTATTTAAAAAAAATTAAATTCATATCTTTTTTCTTTATAATTAAGTTCACATTAAATTCTGTCAATTCTTCTTTTAAAACATATTTATACGTCTTTTAAACTTGTTTTATTAGGTATGTTTTATATAGTTACAGAATATTTTATAAAAAGAGAAAATAAGTCTTAAAATTTCAAAATAATTTTTATCATAAAATTTTATTATAAAATTAATTTGATCCAATTATTAAAAGGTTCTTCAAATTCAACATCGCAATCTATTCTATCTAGTAATCTTGTCCCACCCAATTCCTGAAATTTATTATCGATAAGTTTCCCCGCATTACAAAAATCGTAATGCCCACTATCACCAAGTGCAAAAACACTAAATTTTAAATTATTTAATTGAGGAGGATTACTAGAGTTAATATCTTCCCAAAAGTCTTGAGCATTATTTGGCATTTCCCCCATACCAAAAGTTGAGATAATAACTAATACATTTTCCATAACAGATAATTCATTCATGCCAACATCATCTAATTCCAATACTTTAGTGGTAAATCCATTAGTAGTTAAAATATCAGAGGCATTTTCAGCAACATCTTCAGCATTTCCTGTTTGTGTTCCAAAGAGAATATTAATTGTGATATTGCTATTTTTATCAAAAATCATTTAATTTTTCCTATAAATTTTTATAACTGAAAATATAGTGTTTAAGGATGAATTTATATTTTACAAATATTACTAATGTAATACTCCAAATATGTCTTAATAAAATTAATATTAAATAAACATCTCTTCTATGCCTTAATTGCATGACATGTAATTAAAATTATTTTTTTTATTAAATAATTTATAATTAAATGTATAAGTCTATTTAAAGTTAGTCTTATTGAGGTCTAAATGGCTTGGGAAATTTTGTTTGTTTTATCTATTATTCAGGGAATAACAGAGTTTCTTCCTATATCATCAAGTGCACATTTAATATTAATTCCTAAGTTCTTCTCACAGATAGAAACTGGAAGAAATTTTGATGTTTCATTACACTTTGGTTCTCTATTAGCTGTTTTGATTTATTTGAGGAAAGACTTATTTACAATTTTATTAGATACTATATCTAAAAAAAGAAATGAAAAAAAAGGCTTTAGATTATTAATCAATCTTGTTGTAAGCACTATACCTGTTGTCATAATAGGCTTTGCAATAAGCTATTTCAAAATTGACATAATTAGATCGATAGAAGTTATTGGATGGACCACACTTATTTTTGGAATACTTTTGGGGATTGTTGATAAAAACCCAAAAGTAATTAGAAAACTAACTGATATTAAATTGAAAGATTCAATTATAATTGGGCTTGCACAAACACTAGCGCTTATCCCAGGAGTAAGTAGATCAGGTATTGTAATGACTTCAGGTCTTTATATGGGTTTTAAACGTTATGAAGCATCAAAATACTCACTATTACTATCTATACCAGTAATTATTGCAGCAACTTCTTTAGAGAGCATATCTCTTTATATGGAAAAAGGATTCTTTTTAAATAATGATATGATAATTGGAGTTACAGTTAGTTTTGTAACAGCATTTTTAACTATTACCCTTTTTATGCAATGGATTAACAAAGCTTCACTCAAAATATTTGTTATATACAGAGTTATTCTAGGGATTATGATTTTAATATTTTCGTACAGTTAAAATGAAATTATTTAGAATAAATCTTAATTAACTCTTCTTCCATATCTGAAGGTTCAATTCCAAGATCCTTTAAACCAGGAAAATCTCCTTTAAGAATATTGTCATATTTTAAAAGCTTCATTTGATCAACGGTAAATGGTGGCTTTGGAAGACGTTCAAGAAAAAGAGCAGGTATCATCATTAAGCTTGGGTTTAAAGGAATAAAAAACCTTTTTATCCCTTTTATCTTTAATAAAATTTTTAATAATTTCTCAAATGTATATACAGAATTACCACCTATTTCATAAATATTATTTTTATTATTTTTTTTGCACATTACACTTATAATAGATTCGGCGACATCATTTACAAAAACCGGCTGAAATTTAGTTTTTCTTGAAATAAGTGGTAAAAAAGGTGACATCGCTGCCATATCAGAAAATTGGCCAAAAAAATTATCTCCTTTCCCATACAATAGTGAGGGTCTCATTATTATGCCTTTAGGAAAATTTTCTAACAACCTTCTTTCTCCAGAAGCCTTACTTCTAGAGTAAGAACTTTCAGATATTTCAGAAACACCAAGAGCAGAAACATGTATTAAAGATTTAATTTTTTTCTCAGTGCATATTTTACCTAAGATAGCAGGTATGTCAGAATGCACTTTATCAAAGTTTCCAGATTTATTTTCGTATAAAATACCACAAAGGTTTATTACACCGTCAACTTTATTAATTGAGTTTTTAAGAAATTTTATATCTGAGACATTACCATTTAAAATAGTAAGTTGTCCGTTAATTGTTTCTTTATAGAAGTCACTTAACTTTGTTATTTTTCTTGATAATAAGATTACATTAGCCCCGCTATCAAGAAGTAACTTAATCAAATATTTACCAAGAAATCCTGAGCCACCTAGGATTAAGATATTTTTATTTTTAATAGAATCCAAATTTAATACCTTTAAAAATTATAATTTAAAAAAATGAGATTTTAGCAGTTTTTTTTAGTTGTAGATGTTATGATTTAAGTAATTTGATAATTATACAATTTTTTTATAAAAACTACTAGGTGAATAATGACATACTTTATATATCAAAATGATATACCCTCTGACGTTGAATTTAAAGATATAGTTGCGATTGATACTGAAACGATGGGATTAAAGTTCCATAGAGATCGATTATGCATGATACAATTATCTGGAGGTGATGGAAAAGCCCATTTAGTTCAAGTTTCTAGAGAAGAATTGGAAAAAAAAGATAAATTTGTTAATTTAAAAAAAATTCTCTCTAATGAAAAGTTAACTAAATTATTTCACTTTGCTAGATTTGACATAGCTGTTTTAGAAAACAATGTTTGTAAAATACATGGACCTGTTTACTGCACAAAAATAGCATCTAAACTTTGTAGAACTTTTGGAGCAAGACATGGTTTATCAGATTTATGTAGAGATATTCTTGATCTTGAACTAAATAAACAAAACCAAACTTCTGATTGGGGATCTAAAGAACTGAATGACTCACAATTGAAATATGCTGCTTCAGATGTACTTTATCTTCATAAAATTAAAGAAAAATTAGACTTGATGCTTGAAAGAGAAAATAGAAAAGAATTAGCTGAAGCTTGTTTTAAATTTCTAAAAACAAGAGCTGAAATGGACTTAATTGGTTTTAATGACTTAGATATTTTTTCTCATTAAACCAACCTTTGATTTATATTTTTGAAAAGTTAAATACATTGTCACAAATAAAATAAAATGTTCAAAAAAATTTCTAGTAAATCTATATTTTCGTTTTTAATATTAATTATTTTATCAAGTTTTGTTATCACTTACTTTTTACCAAAAGTAAGTGATTTTTCAAAAGACAATTCAAATAATGATCAAAACATCAATAAATCTAAAAAAGTTTTAGGTGCAAAAATATATAAAGAAAATAAAAATGGTGAAAAATTCATAATAATTGCAGAAACGTTAAAAGAAAGTGAGACTCAAGATAAGAGATTAGAGTTAGAAAATTCAATAACAACTATAAATAAAAAAGGAGTTGTTACAAAAATACATGCCGGATTTGCAATTATAACAAATGAATATAACGATTTTAACCTTTCAAAAAAAGTAAAAATAATCAAAAAAAGTAGACAATTTTTACTAGAAACTAATAGCCTAATTGGTACACTTAAAGAAGGTAATTTTTTTACAAATGAAAGGGTAGCTATTATAGCAGGAAATACTAAAATAAATGGTGAAGGGTTAGATTTAAAGAATAATGGCGATTATATAAAAATTAAAGGAAAAGCTACTCTAGTTATGCTTTTATCAAATAAATGATTATTAAAAATATTTTATTCTTATTTTCCTTATTTTTCTGTATTTTGTTTACTTATTCTGTTTTCGCAGAGAATAAATCAAATAAACTCAAGACTGAACTTAAAGTTGAAGCTGACGAATCTCTTGAGTGGTTTGAGAAAGAAAAATATTATTTAGCAAAAGGGAATGTAATTCTTACAAAGGATGGTTTAAGATTATATGCGAGCAAAGTTAGAGCTAATTATAAAGAAGAAAATGATGAGAACGTATTAAAAATGATTATTGCAAATGGTAATGTAGTCTTAACAAAAGGTAAAATCAAAGCTACAGGTGAGTTTATGAGATATAATGTAAAAGATAAAATTGCATTAATATCAGGAAAATTTCAAACATTTACATCACCATCTGGATATATAGAATCTAACAAACAACTTATGTTCAATGATAATACAAATAAAGCTCAAGCAATTGGTAAAGTTAAAATAATTTTAAAAAATAAGACAAAAATATTTGCTGATAGAATTAAAGCCGATTTTACCGGTAAAGCAAAGTCACTTCAAAAAGCAATTGCAAAAGGTAACGTCGTGATTGAGAGTCATAATGATGGAAAAAAATCTCTTGCTGATATTGGAATTTATAATTCAAAAAATCAAATCATTGAATTAAAAGGTAACGTAAAAATTATAAATCAAGGTTCAGTAATTATGGGTTCCCAGGGAATAAATAATATCAAGACTGGAATTAGTAAAATCACAGGAAATAAAAAACAGCGTGTAAAAGGGACATTTTCTCCTAAGAAAAAAATAAAAAAGGGGAAGAAAAATGAATAGTCTTGAAGAAGAGCTTTTACGATTAAAAGCAAATATAGCTTTATCTGAAGATAGTAATAAAAAAAATTTAGAGTTTAATTTTGATGAAACAAAAAAAATCCAAGGTGAACTTGTAGTTGATTCAATAACAAAAACTTATGATAACAGAAAAGTAGTAAATAACGTTTCTTTAAAATTAAAAAAAGGAGAAGCTGTTGGCCTTCTGGGTCCAAATGGCGCAGGCAAAACTACCTGCTTTTATATAATTGCAGGCTTGATAGAATCTGATTCAGGAAACATATCGATTAATAATTCTCCAATTAATCATCTTCCAATGTATATGAGAGCTCAAAAGGGGATTGGGTACTTACCTCAGGAAGCATCGATCTTTAGAGGATTAACAGTAGAGCAAAATATTTTATCAATACTAGAGATACAAGATTACTATATTAACGAAAGGTTTCAAATTCTTGAAGAATTACTATCAGAATTTAATATTAGTAATATTAGATATTCTGTTGGGTCTACATTATCTGGAGGAGAAAGACGAAGAGTTGAAATTGCAAGAGCTTTAGCTACGAAACCAGATTATATTCTTCTTGACGAACCTCTTGCAGGAATCGACCCTATAGCAATTAATGATGTTAAAAATTTAATTAATAAATTGAAATCTAAAAATATTGGCGTACTCATTACTGATCATAATGTTAGAGAAACACTTGAAATAGTTGATAGAGCTTATATATTATTCGATGGATCTGTATTGATGTCGGGCGATCCTAGTGAAGTTAAATCACATAAGGGGGTTAGAGATGTATACTTGGGAAACACCTTCTAATTTGTACTTATAAACAAATACAATTAAATTCTTATCTTGACTGATTAATAAGTTGAGTTTAATTAATCCTTCTATTTTTTTCTAAAACTGTAAGGTTTAAATAATGGACATAAAAGAGATTTTATCTGAAAATTATTTTATTTTTTTGGATAACCCATCAAGTAAAAAAAGAGTTTTTGAACAACTTAGTCAATTAGCTGAAATAGAAACAAATATCAGCTCAAGAGTTATTTTAGAAAATCTAATAAAAAGAGAAAAACTAGGTTCTACTGCTGTAGGTAAAGGTATAGCTATTCCTCATATTACAGACAATACTATTGAAAAACCAATTGGTTTTATGGCACTTTTATCAACTGGGTTAGATTTCAATGCAACAGATAATCAGCTAGTTGATATTATTTTTTTATTAATTGCACCAGTTAACAATGGTTCTCAACATTTACAAGCACTTGCTTCTGTATCAAGGTTGTTAAAAAAACCCAAACTTATTTCCAAGTTAAGAGGATGCAATAATACAAAGAGCGCTTTTGCTGTAATTACTCAATCAATAAAAGAAGAAGCTGCTTAAAATAATTTTACTTGTTGACTTGATTTTCTAATTTAGTTCCATCAAAAAAGTTTAAAATTGAGTTTATAGCTTCAGTTGCAATGTTATGGAAACACTCATCAGTCCAACATAAAGAATGTGGAGTCAAAATAACATTTTCAAATGACATTAATTTACTATTAGGTGATAAAGGCTCTACAGAAGTTACATCTAATCCAGCTCCAGCAATCATTTTATTTTCGAGTGCTAATTCTAAGTCTTTTTCATTAATTACAGGCCCTCTAGATAAATTGATGATATAAGATGTTTTTTTCATATTTGAGAAAAATTTATTGTTAATCATACCTTGAGTACTTTTATTTAGATTACATAGTACCACTATAATATCGCTTGATTTAGCTAATTCTATGAGGTCTGTTTTTAATGTGCCTTTAGAATGAAGTTCTTCTTTTGTTAAAAAAGGATCAAAAGCTATAATTTTTTTAAAAAATGGTTGCGATAACTTTATTGTCTCTTGCCCAATGCTACCTGCGCCAACAATACCTAGAGTTTTTTGTGTTAGCCCCATACCCATAAAATTTGTTCTATCATTCCATTGACCTGCCCTAACTAGGTCATTTTTTTTCAATAATTTTCCTGAAAGCGCAAACATCATTGTTAAAGCGGCAACTGCAACTGGTCTCCTAACTGCATTTGGTGTATTAGTTACTACAATACCCTTTTCTTTCATCGCTTCAATGTCGACTGAATCGTACCCTACACCAAATCGGGAAATTATTTTTAATTTACAGTCATCTCTAGAAACAGATTTAGCTGAAGCTTTTGGAATATTTAAGAGTATAGCATCAAATTTACTTGCCATTTCTTCTGTAATTTCTTTAATAGATTTATCCATCCATGTTATTTCTATATCACTTCTTGTCTTAATCTTAGAAAGAGCTTCGTTTCCAAAACAAGGTATACCGTTACTATTTAAAAGATCTCCTGAAATACCAACTTTAATTTTCATATAATCCTCCCAAATGATTTTTAATATTTATGGTTTTAAAATATTTGAAACACCCTGCTTTAAAATATTCATTTCTGTACCAACTGCAATCATATTAAAACCAAGTTGTTTATAAGTACTTAGTTCTTCTTTACTATTGACCATTATACCTAAACTTTTATTAAAAGATTTTGCTGCTGAAACTATTCTTTTAATAGCATCTTTATAAATATTAGAATTAAAATCACCTGGAATACCTAAAAAATTTGTTAAATCAAAATGACCTACCCATAAACAATCAACTCCATCTACCGAAGCTATTTCGTAAACATTTTCCAAGCCTAACTTTGACTCTATTTGTATTATATTAATTAGTTTATCATTGGCCTCTGTAATATAATTCAAAGGCTCAACATTGTGATATTTATCATGTGCAAAACCAAAGCCAGCCCCTCTAACTCCAGTTGGAGGATATTTTGATGATTGTACTATTTTGATTGCATCTTCAGGTTTATTTACCATTGGTGTCATTATACCAGCAGCACCCAAATCAAGCGCACGAGCAACATAATTATAACTAACTTCTGGAATTCTAATTAATGGGAAAATATTATTTGCATTACTAATAGCTGCTAATATTTTAAATTGCTCAAGAGATAGTCCGCCATGTTCCATATCAAATATTATAAATTCACATCCCGCATTTTTTAAAATTAAAGGTATTCCTGGACTAAAAAATTCAAAAACCATTGCACCACGAAGATCTTTTAATTGGCATACTTGATTTTTTAATGACATCTCATTTAACATACAACTGGCTCCAACATTTGATTGTTAAACTAACTATGGTGAATAATTTTAAAATAATAAAGAAATATTTAATGTTAATAACCAAGTGATATATCAACCATGTTTGGTGGCAAAATATCTTCATTTATACATTTTACAGCATTTGCAATTTGTTCTGCAGCTGTATCTGGATTTGTTTCAGCCGCTACATGAGGCCATAAGGTTATATTATCTTGTGTCCAAAATGGATGATCTTGAGTTAAAGGTTCCGTTCTATATACGTCTAAAATAGCTTGTGAAATTTGACCTGATTTACAATTATTAATTAAATCTTGTTCTACAACATGCTCTCCTCTTCCTGCGTTAATAAAGCAAGATCCTTTTTTCATTTTTTTAAAAACATCATCTTGAAAAATATTAACTGTTGAGGATGTCAAGGGTAGTAAACATACATGAATATCATTAGTTTTAATTAAGTTATCGAAACCATTTAAACCTTTCAAGCAATCCACACCTTTGATATATTTTTTTTTCCTGCTCCAACCAGTTACTTTAAATCCTAAAGAATTTAAATCTTTAGCTACCACACTACCTATCTCACCAATCCCATATATTCCAATTTTAACATTTAAGAAATTAATCTCTTTTCTTGGTTTATATAATTTTATTTTTTCTTGATTATGATAACCATAAGTATCTCTAATATAATTTAAAACAGACAAAATAACCCAATGGCTCATCGACTTGGCCATATATGGATCAACAATTCTTACTATATGAATTTTTTTATTAATAGAGTTTTTATTTAATATATGATCAACACCTTGACCTAAAGAAATAATTCCCTTTAATTTATCAAATAACAATAATTTTTCCATAGGAGCTTTCCATAGAAGTGCAGTAGTAGCTTTTTTAGCTTCAGCTGATAATAATGGAACAAGCTCTATCTCAGGAAGAAATAACTTAAGCCTTTTTTCCCAATTATATTGTTCTAAAATTGATGCATCTTTTTTATAAAACGCTACTTTAGACATTTAAATAAATTATTCTTTCTATAATAAAATGGTGGAGCTAAACGGGTTCGAACCGATGACCTCTACACTGCCAGTGTAGCGCTCTCCCAGCTGAGCTATAGCCCCATTTATTAATTTTTATCTTCTTCAATATCTACACTAGTAATTTCAATTCCATCTTCTTCAGTTTCATTATCCACAAAAGATATATCATCTTCAATAGTAACGCCTGTTGTATCATCTACATCCTTTGGGATCTCATCATCATCAATATTAGTTTCTATATCAATGTCAACATTTTCCGAGTTAGACAAATTTGTATTATTATCAATCTCCATTTTAGAAGATAAATTTTTACCCTTCCTTGCTTTTAAATAAAGATCAGGATCAAATTCCACATTGCAAGATGGACAAGTTATGGGAGATCGATTGAAGTCATAATACTTTAAAGAACATGAAGGACAAATTCTTTTCCTTCCCCACTCAGTTTTTCCCATTTATTAACTCCTATAATTATAATATCAATAAATGGTTTAGACTGAAAAAAATGATTATGTCAAAATATATTTAACAAATAAGTTAACTTTTTATAAATTAAATATATATTAACCATATAATATTAACTTTAAGGTAAATCATAAATGATAAACTCAATTGTTTCAAAAAAAAGTTTGGGCTTATCAGGTGAAATTAAAATTCCAGGAGATAAGTCTATATCCCACAGAGCTTTAATAATAGGATCCTCAGTAAATGGCATAATAAAAATATACAATATATTAGAAAGTGACGATGTTTTAGCAACTGCAAATGCTCTTAAAAAACTAGGTATTATAATAAATAAAATTTCAAGTTCTGAATGGGAAATTAAAGGAAATGGAATAGGAACGTTAGAAGGAAACAATCCTTTTTTAGATATGGGAAACTCTGGAACAGGCGTTAGATTATTAATGGGGTTAGTTGCTGGCTCAGATGTTGAGGTAACTTTTTCAGGTGATTATTCTCTTAACAACAGACCAATGGCTCGTGTTATTGAACCACTTCTTAAAACAGGTGCAATTATAAAACACAATAATAATACTCTACCAATAAAGATTAGAGGTAGTAAAATTCCATTACCTATATCATATAATAGCCCAGTTTCATCTGCTCAAGTCAAGTCAGCCATATTACTTGCGGGCATGTCTTCTTTGGGCAAAACCAAATTTACAGAACCTTCAGAATCTAGAGATCATTCTGAACGAATGCTCAAATATTTAGGAGCAGAAATAAATACAAATAGATTGAAAGACGGTTCTTGTGAAATAATTTTGAATGGAATGCCTTTTCTTAAACCTTTAGATATAACTGTCCCTTCAGATCCATCAAGTGCAGCATTCCCCATAGTAGCAGCTTTAATCACACCTAACAGTGAGATTTTAATAAAAAATATATGTGTTAATGAATTAAGAATTGGATTGTTATATACCTTAATAGAAATGGGAGCAAAAATAAATATTTCTAATAAAAGAGAAATAAATGGTGAAATTATAGCTGATATTATTGCAAAATCGAGTATTCTAAATGCAATCACAGTCCCAAAATCAAGAGCACCCTCAATGATAGATGAATATCCTATTCTTGCTATAGCAGCATCTCAAGCCAAAGGTACAACAATTATGGAAGGTGTTGAAGAACTTAGATATAAAGAGACTGACCGAATTAGTGCAATAGTTGAAGGTCTATGTGTTTTAGGAATTGAAGCTAATGAAACTAAAGACAGCATTAGTATTACTGGCATTAGTGAAAATGCGTCAATTCAAGGTGGAATTGAATTAGATTCAAGGTTAGATCACAGGATAGCAATGTCTTTTCTATGCTTAGGGCTTGTGACTAAAAGACCAATAATTTTAAACAATACTGAAACTATTAATTCATCATTTCCTTCATTTTTTGGTCAAATGAACCAAATAGGTGCAAATTTAGAGTATATAACCACTACAAACAATTCATCAAATGATTGAAATAGCAATTGATGGAACAGCTGCATCGGGCAAAGGAACTTTAGCAAAAAATTTATCTGAAGTTTATGGTTATCCTCATCTTGATACAGGATTAATGTATAGAGCAGTAGCCTATAATCTTTTGTCCTGTGGGTATGAAATACATCAAGATCTTAATACATTATCTTGTAAAATTGCCAATGAGTTAAATTGGGTTGAACTAACACCCCAAAACTTGAGATCTGAGAAAATTGCTTCCATGGCATCCAAAATTGCCACTTTTTCAGAGCTCAGAAATATTTTAAAATTTAAGCAAATAGAGTTTGCAAATGAAAGTAAACACAGATTTGGTGGTTGCATACTTGATGGAAGAGATATCGGCACAGTAATTTTGCCCAATGCAAACTATAAATTTTTTATTACAGCTTCTATCGAAGTAAGGGCTGCTAGAAGAATGTTAGAAAAAAATATAACTTACTTGCATGAAAAGGATGATGAGTGTATGTTGCAGACTTTAATTAATGATATGTATGAAAGAGATAAGTTAGATATGTCTAGATCCTCTTCCCCTCTTAAAACTTCTAAGGATGCTAGGGTAATAGATACAAGTAATATAGATGCTAACGAATTAACTTCATTAGCTATAAAAATTATTGAAGGCAAAAATTAGATTATGACAATATTATCGGATTATATTGTTTTTATATTAAACCATAACCAGCTTACTGAATTTTTAATTCAAATTAGCTAAACTTAAAAGTATAACAACTTTTTTATCCGCAAGTTTAGCTTCTAATGTTAGCTCAGTGTATTTCATATACACCAAATTCTTTAAAGGAGAATAATATTGCCCCAAGCTGATACAACAGCAAATCTTGCTACAGAAAGTTTTTCAGACTTATTAGATCAAAGCTTCCAAGAAATGGCTAGCATTGAAGGTTCAGTTGTTTCTGGCACTGTATTATCCATTGAAAAAGATATGATATTGATTGACGTTGGGCTAAAATCTGAAGGCAGGGTTCCTCTAAGAGAATTTGAAAATGGTGATAATAAAACCGACATTAAAACTGGAGACATAGTTGAGGTTTATATAGAAAGACTTGAAGATAATAACGGACAAGCCGTTCTAAGTCGAGAAAAAGCTAGAAGAGAAGAATCATGGGTTAATTTAGAAAAAGCTCATGAAACACAAAAAAGAGTTAATGGTGTCATTTTTGGTAAAGTAAAAGGTGGATTCACAGTTGATTTAGAAGGGGCCACAGCTTTTCTTCCAGGAAGCCAAGTTGACATTAGACCCATTAAGGATTTAGGTATATTAATGGGAACACCACAACCATTCCAAATTTTAAAAATGGACAGAAGACGTGGAAACATTGTTGTTTCAAGAAGAGCCGTTCTTGAAGATAGTAGAGCTGAAGCAAGAACTGAGTTAGTTGCTAATCTTCAAGAAGGTCAGGTGCTTCAAGGTATTATTAAAAATATAACAGATTATGGAGCTTTCGTTGATTTAGGTGGTGTTGACGGACTTCTTCACGTTACTGACATTTCTTGGAAAAGAATAAATCATCCATCAGAATTACTTGAAGTTGGTGAATCTGTTCAAGTAAAAGTTATTAAATTTAATGAAGAAACTCAAAGGATATCGCTTGGCATTAAACAATTAACTGAAGATCCATGGTCTAAAGTTTTTGAAAGATTCCCAATTGGTTCTAAAATGTCTGGTGTCGTAACAAATATAACTGATTACGGTGCTTTTGTAGAATTAGAAGATGGAATAGAAGGATTGGTTCATGTCTCTGAAATGAGTTGGACCAAAAAAAATGTTCATCCAGGTAAAATAGTTTCTACATCAGAAAAGGTTGATGTAATTGTTCTTGAGATCGATGTTGCAAAAAGAAGGATTTCTTTAGGCATTAAACAGTGTATTACTAATCCTTGGGAAACCTTTAAAGTTAGTAATAAAATAGGTGATATTATAAAGGGTGAGATTAGGAATATAACAGAGTTTGGTTTATTTGTTGCTCTTACTGAAGATATTGACGGATTAGTTCATTTATCTGATTTAAGTTGGGATGGAAATGGCGATGAGTTGATAAAAAATTATATCAAAGGTAATGAAATTGAAGCCAAAATTTTAGATATAGATATTGAAAAAGAAAGAATTTCACTTGGAGTTAAACAATTAAAAGAAGATGTAACATCAACAGAAATTGACAATATTAGGAAAGGTTCAACGGTTACTTGTATTATTACAAGTATATCAGATGCCGGTTTAGAAGTCACTGTAAATGAGAGCTTAAAAGGCTATATCAAAAAAAATGACTTGGCTAGAGAAAGAACTGACCAAAGAACTGATAGGTATGGGATAGGCGACAAAGTTGATGCTAGCGTAACTAATATTGATAAAAAGTTAAGAAAGATTTCTCTTTCAATCAAAGCCAGAGAGATAGAAGAAGAAAAAAAGGCAATGGCACAATTTGGTTCATCTGATAGTGGAGCAAGCCTAGGTGATATTTTAGGTGCAGCTTTAGCAAAGAAGGATATTTCTAATAAGTAATTGATAATTGATTGCAATAAGGAGCTTTTATTTTGACAAAATCAGATCTTGTAGCAAAAATAGCTGATCTTAACCCTAATGTTTATCAAAAAGATGTTATAAAATTAGTTGATACATTTTTTGAAACAATTGTTAAAGCCATTGAAAAAAATGATAGGTTTGAATTACGAGGTTTTGGTACTTTTGGAGTAAAACAAAGAGAAGCAAGAATAGCAAGAAACCCTAAAAATGGTTCTGTTGTCGCTGTATCTAAAAAAAACATACCTTTTTTTAGAATGGGAAAAGGTATGAGAGATAGACTTAATAAATTAAATTGATTATTTTTTATGAATTTAATAATGTTCTATATCTTCTAATATGAAAAAAACTTTTGAAATTAAAATATGTGGTATTACTAATTTAGCCTGTATGAAAGCAGCTATTGATAGTGAAGTTGAATATATAGGTCTAGTATTTTTTGACAAATCACCAAGGTATGTATCATTTGAAAAAACAAAAGATTTACTTAAAATTAGAAATAACCATTCTAAAATTGTAGCTTTAACGGTTGACCCAGACGAAATATTATTATCCAAAATAATGGATTTCATTCAACCAGATTTTATTCAACTTCATGGCCAAGAAACACCCGAAAGATGTAAAGAAATTAGAAATAAGTATGATATTTCTATTATTAAAGGTATTGGAATAAAAAATAAACAACAATTAGCTATTTCAAAAGCAAAATTTGAGCTAGTTTCAGATATATTACTTCTAGATGCTCCGTCTTCTGATTTACCTGGTGGAAATGGCAATAGCTTTAATTGGAACATATTAAGAGATTATAATTTTAGAAAAAAATGGATGCTTGCTGGTGGAATTAATTTAAGTAATGTAAAAGATGCAATAGAAACTGCCAATCCACCAGTTATTGATGTATCGTCAGGAGTAGAAGTTAAAAAAGGAATAAAATGTCCTGAGTTAATAAAAGAATTTGTTACGAAATGTAGAAATATATAATGGAAGTATAATGAACGAATTAAATTTAAATAGTTTGAAATTAGGACCTGATTCTGATGGTAAATTTGGGATTCATGGTGGGAGATTTGTTGCTGAAACATTAATGCCTCTTATATTAGAAGTAGAAAAATCATATGAATTAGCAATGAAAGATCAATTATTCCTTGATAAATTAGACATGTATAGACGAGATTATATTGGAAGACCTAGTCCTTTATATTTAGCAGAAAGGCTAACAGAACATTTTGGTGGTGCCAAAATTTATTTAAAAAGAGATGAGTTAAATCATACTGGTGCCCACAAAATTAATAATGTAATTGGACAAATTTTATTAGCAAAAAAAATGGGAAAAAATAAAATTATCGCTGAGACTGGCGCTGGACAACATGGTGTTGCAACAGCAACTGCGTGTGCATTATTCGGATTTGAATGCGAAGTATTCATGGGTGTTACTGATATAGAAAGACAAAAACCTAATGTTCAGAGAATGCAATTGTTAGGAGCAAAAATAAATCCTGTGACATCAGGTGGTGGTACATTAAAAGATGCAATGAATGATGCTCTAAGATTTTGGGTATCAAATGCTAGTTCGCACTTCTATATTATTGGCACAGCTGCTGGACCTCACCCTTATCCAAAAATGGTAAGAGATTTTCAATCTATAATTGGAAAAGAGGCTAAAGAACAAATTTTAGAAAAAGAAGGCCGGCTACCTGATGCTCTTGTAGCTTGTATAGGAGGTGGATCTAATGCTTTAGGTTTATTCCATCCTTTTTTAGATGATAAAGATGTAGAAATTTTTGGTGTTGAAGCTGCTGGAAAAGGATTAGACACTCATCTTCATGCTGCTTCATTATCAGCTGGATCACCAGGTATCTTGCACGGAAATAGAACTTATTTACTGCAAGATGATGATGGTCAGATAATAGATGCTCATTCTATATCAGCTGGATTAGATTACCCCGGCATTGGTCCAGAACATTCTTGGTTATATGATATAGGAAGAATAAAATATCTTTCCACTACAGATGAAGAAAGTCTAATAGCATTCGAACTTTGTAGTAAATTAGAAGGTATTATTCCAGCTTTAGAACCTGCTCATGCGCTTCACATAACAGGAGAATTAGCAAAAAAAAGAAAAGGTCAGATTATTATAATGAATATGTGTGGCAGAGGAGATAAAGATTTGTCTTCAGTATTACCTTTAATTATGAAAAGAAGAGTTGAAAAAGAAATTAAATGAATAGAATTAAGAATTTATTTATATATTTAAAAAAAAAAAAAAGGAAAGCTTTAGGAATTTTTTTAACAGCTGGTGATCCAAGCCTAGAGATTTCTTTTGAAATTTTGAATAATTTAAAAAAAAACGGAGCAGATTTTATTGAAATTGGAATGCCTTTTTCAGATCCAATGGCAGATGGCCCTACTATTCAAGAGTCAAGTCAAAGAGCTCTTAAAGCAAAGATGAATATAGAAAAATGTTTATCAATTGTTGAAAAAATTAGACAAACAGATAATGAAACTCCAATTATTTTAATGGGTTATTTCAATCCAATCTATAAATATGGAAGAGAAGATTTTGTAAAAAAGGCTATAAGCTATGGAGTTGATGGACTAATAATTGTAGACTTACCACCTGAAGAAGATAATGAACTTTATAATTATTCTGAAAAAAATGGTTTAAGTTTTATTAGATTAGTGACACCAACTACAAATGAAGAGAGATTGAAAACTATACTTACAGATGCTACTGGTTTTGTTTATTATATTTCTATTACTGGTATAACTGGGACGGGGATGGCTAAATCTGATGAGGTTTCTAAAAAATTAAATCAAATAAGAAAATATACCACTCTTCCTATTATAGTTGGATTTGGGATAAGAACTGTAGAACAAGCTAATGAAATGGCTTCAATTTCTGAAGGTATTGTTATTGGTTCAGCTGTAGTTGAAAAAATTAAAAATTCTATAGATGAAAACGGTAACCCTACAAACTCAACTGTTTTATCATGTTTGAAATTTGTTTCTGATATATCAAAAAATATTAGTCATAATTAAGCCTTAATAATGAGAAAAATTATAAAAAAGGAATTACATTAATTGAACTGGATTAAAGAAACAATATTACCTAAATTCAAAGCTTTAGTTAATCGAAAAACTACTGAAGAAACCTTATGGATCAAGTGTAATTCATGTTCTCAAATGATCTTCCATAAAGAATATAAAGAAAATATCAACGTATGTAAAACATGCGGATTTCATGGACATTTATCCGCAAAAGAAAGAATTAATTTTCTTTTAGATCCAAGTACAATTGAACCTGTTTCAATTCCAAGTTTATCTCTTGATCCTCTTAAATTTAGAGATAAAAAAAGATATAGTGACAGGCTTAAAGAAGCTCAAAATAAAACTAAGTTAGATGATGCTCTTTTGTTAAGTTATGGTTGTATGAATGAAGTCCCTATTATGTTAGCTTGTTTTGACTTTGCATTTATGGCTGGTTCAATGGGCAGGTATGTTGGAGATGGTCTAATTATAGCTTCTAATGAAGCTATTAAAAGAAATTGTCCTTTACTAGTTGTACCATCTTCTGGTGGTGCAAGAATGCAAGAAGGTATATTTTCTTTAATGCAAATGCCAAGAACGGTTATAGCTGTAAATAGACTTAAGAAGGCTAAATTACCTTATATTGTATTACTAGCAAACCCTACGACTGGTGGTGTTACAGCTAGTTTTGCAATGTTGGGAGATGTTCATATTGCAGAACCTGGTGCTGTAGTTGGATTTGCAGGTAGAAGAGTAATAGAAGAAACAGTTAAAGAAACACTTCCTAATGATTTTCAAACAGCAGAATATTTGAAATCACACGGTATGATTGATTTAGTTCTTACAAGATCAGAACAAAAAAATAAGATGTGTAGTTTGTTGAAATCTTTAATGTTTTACAAAAACTAACGTTTATAAAATAGTATATGTTTAATGATAAAAACTCAAAAGAAGAACTAACAAAAACATTAGTAAGAATGTTTTCACTACATCCAAAACTTATTGATTTTAATTTATCTAGAATAAAATTATTATTAGATAAATTTGATAACCCGCATAATAAACTTAATAAAGTTATACATATTGCAGGAACAAATGGAAAAGGTTCAACTGCATCATTTTTAAGATCACTATTAGAGGCTCATGGTCTTTCTGTAAATGTGTACACTTCTCCACATTTAATAAATTTTAATGAGAGAATAAGAATTAAAGGTCAATTAATAACAAATCAGATGCTAATAAATATTTTAAACGAAATTGAAATAAAAAATAATAAACAACCAATAACTTTTTTTGAAATTACAACTATTGCAGCCCTAATATCTTTTTTTAGAAATCCAGCTGATGTTAATATAATTGAAACAGGTTTGGGTGGGAGACTAGATGCAACTAACGTAATTGATCATAAGAAACTTTGTTTGATAACAAAGATAGGTTATGACCATACCGAATATCTTGGAAAAACAATAACAAGTATAACTAAAGAAAAAGCTGGTATTTTAAGAGAAAACATTCCTTTAATAATAGCTAAACAAAACAAAACAAAAGTACTACAAACCTTGCATAGTATATCTGATAAAATTGGTGCAAAAATAATTAACAGAATTAATTTATCTAAAAATTATAATTTAGGTTTAAAAGGTAGTCATCAATATGAAAATGCATCAGTTGCTTATACTGCTTCCTCACTATTAATCCCTAAAATTAGAATTTCTAAAACTTCATTAGGATTAACTAATACTAATTGGCATGGTAGGCTTGAAGAAATAAATAATGGAAATATAGTCAAATATAGAAATAATATTACTTTACTTGATGGTACGCACAACATAGACGGGGCAATTGCGATTAATAAATATCTTAAAGAAAATAGTCTGAAAAGATGGAATATGATTATTGGCATACTAAATAATCGTGACTTAAAAAAAATTGTGTCTTGTTTTAAGGAATACATTAATATAGCTTATACAATACCAATTAAAGACCAAATTTCGTCTTCAGATCCTTATAAAATGTCACAAGAATTAAAAGAAATTGGGCTAGATGCATATCCTGAAATTTCATTTAAAAATGCACTTATTAAATCTGATCGAGAAATACCACTTTTAATAATTGGATCTCTTTACTTAGTAGGTGAAGTATTAGCATTTAATAATACAACAATAACATAAGTATATTAAATAGATTCATTCACCCAAGCTTGTAAAGCTGATTTAGGTAGAGCTCCCATTTTTTCTGACACTTTTTTTCCATCTTTAAATATCATTAATGCCGGTATACTCCTTATACTATAACTTTGTGAAGTTTCGGGATTATTATCAACATTAATTTTTACAACTTTTAATTTATCTTTCATCTCAATAGAAATTTCTTCTAATGAAGGTGCAATAGCTTTGCACGGACCACACCATTCAGCCCAAAAGTCAACTAATACGGGATATTCAGAATCTAAAACATCATTTTTAAAATCCAAGTCATTTGTTTCATTTGTAGCCATTAAATTATCTCCTTAAGGGTAGTTATTTTCATTATGATTTTTCGTAGAAATTAGATATTTCTTCTAAATAATTATTTATTTCTTCTACAAAAGATAGTTTTTCATCGTCTTTTTCTTCTTCATATTTTATTCTTAAATTATCTAATTGATGGTAGGATTTTGGTATTGTATTCCACTTTTCATTATCAGTGCTTAATACCTGATTAGCAACGATTTTATGAATTTGATTATAATCTGATATCGGTAAACTATGAGGAGACTCTTCATAAATTAATCTTTGTGCGAAATATTTATACCTTTGATCTCTAAATTTATTAGAGATATATATTTTTTCATCCCAATCAGCTTTATGAAAGTCTACCATTTTAGATTTATCATCATTATCTGGAAATCCACCTACATACAAACTGTCTTCAGGTTTGATATCATCTTGTGATTTTGTCATTTCTTTTTCTTCATTTTCTTCAAAAAGAATTCTTTGTATTTTACTTTTAAATTCTTCATTATTTTTTATAATAGAAGCTCTTTCTTTTAAGATATTTAATCCTACATTATCGTATTTTGAGATTTTTTTAACATAACTTTCATCCATTAAAATAGGATTCTTATTATTCTTTACTTCCTTAATAATTTTAGGTTTTAGCTTCATTCTAGCTTTTAAATCTTGTGTTGACATCCCAATATAATCAATTGGATCATGAATAAGATCAAAGCATTGTGGATAATTAAACTGATTTTTACATATATATGTTACCGCATAGGAATTAAATTTCCCAAAAAAATATTCATCTAGACAAACTATGTCATTTTTTAAAAAATAGTTGTCAACTTCAACTTTATTACTATTAGACAAACCTGAATTCCATATACTTTTAGCTTTGTTAGAAATTATCTTTGATATTTCCATAGTGGCTATTACGTCACCCATAGCATCATGAGCATTATGTTGTATGTCATTCAGTTGAGTTAATACATCTAATTTAAAAACTTGATTACCTTTTTCGTTCATACCTACTTCTATTGAGTTGGGGTAGTAAAATTTAGCACTTCTAGTCATACCAAGAACATCAGCTCTTTTGTTTCCATTGAATTGAGTTGTGTAAGGTTCAAGTAAAGATTTGAAAAATGTTTTCCTAAGAAACTCTTCATCAAATCCAATCGTATTAAAACCAATAAAAATTGCAGGCGACCATTTTTTGAAAGTTTCTTGAAGTTTTTTAATTAGTTCATAGTGCGAAAGGTTGACATTTTTAAGCATATTAGGTGATGTTTTATTAACAATTAAAGCACCTGGTTCTGGTATTATTCCATTTTTTAAACGACACCTTTCTTCAAACCTATCAACTTCTATAAAATCACTATCTACTAATATAGCACCTACTTGAATTATTTGATCCCAGGTAGCGTTACGACCTGTTGTTTCAAGGTCATAAAAAACAAATCTCATATTACACCTCATTGAAGAAACAATTCTATATTACAATTTTTAAGTCTATTTTTCCAGTTTTTTGAACCACTTAAAGTAATATCTCTATTAACTTTAATAGAGTCTTTATCTAAGGAACTGTTTTTAATTAAAATATATAAAGGATCAAAAAATTCAATTTCATTTTTAAACCTATTCCACTCAATAAAAACTATTTTTTTTTTAAGTCTTCAAAAATACCAATTTCTTCAACTTCCTGAAAATGATTAAGCCTATAGAAGTCACAATGTAAAATTTCGTTAGCCTCTAAGTCAGACAATGGATATGTTAGTACTAAATTAAATGTGGGACTTGGAACTTCTTTAATTTTTGTCATCAATCTAATTATAGATCTACATAGAAAAGTTTTTCCAGCACCTAGATCGCCTTCAAAACAAATAACGTCTTCAAGGTTTAATATGTTGGCTAAAGCTTTACCTAATTTTTGTGTTTCATTTTTAGATTTAATAGTTAAATGTAATAATGATTCCATAATTAGTATCTATAGCTATCTGCCTTAAATGGTCCTTTTACAGGAACGCCAATATAGTCAGCTTGATCATTTGACAATTTAGATAACGTAGCACCCACTTTATCTAAATGAAGCTTAGCAACTTTTTCATCAAGATGTCTCGGAAGAGTATACACTTGGTTCTTATATTCGCCAGGCTTCTCCCAAATTTCTACTTGAGCTAATACTTGGTTAGTAAATGAAGCACTCATAACAAAACTAGGATGCCCAGTTCCACATCCCAAATTAACTAGCCTACCTTTTGCAAGTACAATAAGTCTTTTACCATCTTGAAATTCGACTTCATCAACTTGTGGTTTTACCTCAGACCATTTCATATTTTGAAGAGATTCCACTTGAATTTCAGAATCAAAATGACCAATATTACAAACAATGGCTCTATCCTTCATTTCACGCATGTGATCAACAGTTATAACATCTTTATTACCAGTTGCTGTTACAAAAATATCACCTCTAGAGGAGGCTTGTTCCATAGAACAAACTTCGTACCCTTCCATTGCGGCTTGCAATGCACAAATAGGATCAATTTCAGTAACTATCACTCTGGCTCCGCCTTGACGAAGCGAAGCTGCAGAACCTTTACCTACATCTCCAAAACCTGCTACAACAGCAATTTTACCTGATAACATAACATCGGTAGCACGTCTAATACCATCAACTAACGATTCTCTACATCCATAAAGGTTATCAAACTTTGATTTTGTAACTGAATCGTTAACGTTTATGGCAGGAAATGGCAGATCTTTTTTTTCAGCCATTTGATAAAGTCTTAAAACACCAGTAGTTGTTTCTTCAGTTACACCTTTTATGCTATCTTTAACTTTAGTAAACCAACCAGGCGAACTTTTTAACCTTGTTAATATTTGAGCTTTTAACGCTTCTTCTTCTTCATTGTTAGGGGATACTAAAATAGGTTCTCCATTTTCAGCCTTAGCACCCATTATAATATATGAGGTGGCATCACCTCCGTCATCGAGTATCATGTTTGCAACTGTACCATCCGACCAAGTAAAAATTTTATCTACATACTCCCAATATTCTTTCAATGTTTCACTTTTTTTAGCAAAAACAGGGATATTTTTAGCCGCCATAGCTGCAGCCGCATGATCTTGAGTTGAAAATATATTACAACTGGCCCATCTGACCGTTGCTCCTAACTCAATCAAGGTTTCAATTAAAACTGCTGTTTGAATAGTCATATGTAAACAGCCAGCTATTTTAGCTCCTTTTAAGGGCTTATCTTTTCCATAGAGTTCTTTACATGCAACTAAACCTGGCATTTCAGTTTCAGCAATTGAAATTTCTTTATTGCCCCAATCAGCAAGATTTATGTCATTAATAATATAATCGTTCATTTGGTTTCCTAATAAATTTTAATAATTATATAACATGTTATTTCCTGATTGCAAACGTTGATAATTTAACTTTGTTATAATTTTATACGCCTTTTAATGTTGTTTTAACCCCTCCTCCAACACATGTTTTTTTATCATTGTATAGATTATATGCCTCAATAGACCCTCCGTGAGCATTAATAATTTGTTTAGAAATAAATAACCCCAAACCAGAATGATTCCCAAAAGTTTCATTCTTTGGTCTTTCCGTATAAAACCTATCAAATATTTTTTCTTGTGCACCTTCAGGAAAACCTGGGCCACAATCTTCTACAGAAATAATTATGTTATTTAGGTCTTTTTTTAAATTAATTTTAATTACATCATTTTTATCTGAAAAAGAAACTGCATTTTCTATCAAATTATCAAAGACTTGAGCTATACGATTTTCATTTCCCATAAAGTAAATAAAGTTTTCTTCTTTAAAAAAAGAAATTTTACACTTTATTGTTGTTGCTCTTATCTCAATCAAAGTATTTAGCAATTCTACTATATTTATATTTTTCATTTCAATTCTAGACAATTCTGCATCTAGCCTTGACGCTGCAGAAATATCATTAATTAATCTATCAATTCTTTGAATATCATTTTGAATTACTTTAAATAATTTTTGTTGCTCTTTAGCATTTTGGATTTTACTGATAGTCTCTGTAGCAGATCTAATAGATGTAATTGGATTTTTTAACTCATGAGCAACATCTGCTGCAAAATTAGCGATATGATCTACTCTAGATTGTAATTCCTTAGTCATTTTAGAAAATGATCTAGCAAGATCTCCAATTTCATCTTTCCTGAGTTCAAATACAGATGAACCAGTTCTTTTTAAGGTTTTATCCTCAGATATCTTATCTGCTTCATGAGCTAACTTTATAATTGGAGTAGTTATAGATTTTCCAAAATACAGACTTAAACTTAATGTAGCAAAAAGTATTAGACCAAAAGCCTTAAAAAGCTCAATTTCTAAATCTAATAGCTCTTGTTCAATTTTTTCACCTGAAACTGAAAGAAGTACTACTCCTCTAACCATCCTTACATTTTTAATAGGCAAAGCTATAAATAAATGTAATTTGCCATTTTTATCTTTTCTTAAAGCTTTTGTATTCATTCCCTTTAAAGCATTAAGAACCTCTGGAAAATCATTTAAAGTAAAAATAGGATTGTCTTTGAAAAATGGCAGTTCTAATGGCCTTGAAATCCATTTAGAAAATAATGAAACTATATTCGCAAAGTAATTCTTCACTTCATATTTTGTGTCTACTAGTGGTAGAGGACTAATTTTAACAAGTGGAGCATACTTCATACTACTTTTGGTGTCCGCAATCAAATCCCCATATATATTGATAATTTGAGCTCTAATATTAGAACCATATTCTACTTTAGGTATTAATCCTTGGAGAGCAGGACTTGAAATTAAATTTTTCTCTATAAGACTATATTGGTTTTCAGCTAGGGCTAGAGCTTTTGTAAGAGTTAATCCTTGCCTTTCGAGTGCTGCAAATTCAGACCTGATAAGAATATCTTGATATTTATTGAAATATATAATGATTATAGGATATAATAAAACAGGTAATAAAATAATTACAAGTATCCTCATTTTCAACGGAAAATAAAAATTACACAGATAATTATTTAAAATTTTTATATAAATTAATTTCAAAGCTTATTTTTATTGTTAAACATCTCTATACCTATAGCCCACTCCATATAAAGTCTCAATGCTATCAAATTCTTTATCAATAACTCTAAATTTTCTTCTCATCCTTTTTATATGACTATCAATTGTTCTATCATCAACATAAATAGTTTCCCCATATGCTATGTCAATTAATTGATCTCTATTTTTCACAAGGCCTGGTCTTAAAGCTAATGAATGTAGAATTAAGAACTCTGTAACTGTTAATCTAATTTCATCTTCTTTCCATTTACATAAATGGCGATCTGGATCCAATGATAAATCACCTCTTTTAATTAATTGATTACTCTGATTAGAATCCTTTAACGAACCTCTTCTTAAAACTGCTCTGATTCTTTCAATCAACAGTTTTTGAGAAAATGGCTTTGTAATATAGTCATCAGCTCCCATTCTAAGACCAATAGCTTCATCTAATTCATCATCTTTACTGGTTAGAAATATTACTGGTAAATCGCTAAAATTTCTTAATTGTTGGAGTACTTGCATGCCGTCTAAACGTGGCATTTTAATGTCTAATATTGCAATATCAGGTTTATTTCTTTGCAAGGCTATTAAACCCTTTTCGCTATCTGTAAAAGATTCAACTTCCCAACCCTCAGCCCGCAACGAGAGTGATACAGACATAAGAATATTGCTATCATCATCAATAAGGATTATTTTTTCACTCATAAATCAGTCCTTAACTTAATTATTATAAAATTTCACCATCATATATAAATTCATAATTAAGGTTTATTCAAGATTAATTTAGGTTAATTTATGTTCTAAAAATCCAGCTCAATGAGCTTCTGCCCAATTATTACCCAAACCAACATCTACTTTCAAATTTACATTAAGAGGAAACATAGGTAAATTTGCATTCTCCATAATTGGCAAAATAACATTTTGCATTTCAGAAATTTTATCTTTATTTATTTCAAATACCAATTCATCGTGTACCTGCATTAACATTGATACATCTTGAGATACATTCTCTAATTTTCTGTGGATCAAAACCATAGCATTCTTGATTATATCAGCAGCTGTTCCTTGGATAGGTGCATTTATTGCTTGTCGTTCAGCAAAAGCTCTTAAATTCTGGTTTTTTGCATCACCACCACTTATATATAATCGTCTTTTTAATAATGTTTCAACAAAACCATTTTCATGAAAATTACTTTTTGTTTCTTCCATATAATCTTTAATTCTTGGAAATCTTTTAAAATATGACATTATAAATTCTTTTGCTTCATTAGAAGAACATTTCAGTTGTTTGGCTAAACCATATGGAGAAATTCCATAAATAATACCAAAGTTTATTGCCTTAGCCTTTCTTCTTAAATCTGAAGTCATTTCATTTATTGGTATATTAAAAACTTTAGAAGCTGTGTCAGCATGAATATCTAGATCCTGATTAAATGCTTCTAACATTACCTTTTCATCGGCAATATGAGCAATAAGCCTAAGCTCTATTTGAGAATAATCCATAGAGACTAAAGCAAAACCTTCTTTCGCCTCAAAAGCTGTCCTAATCAACTTGCCTTCATCAGTTCTGATTGGAATATTTTGTAGATTGGGATTTGATGACGATAATCGGCCAGTACTTGCAGCTACCATAGAGTAACTAGTGTGCACCCTATTTGTTTCTGAATTAATCTGTGTAACCAAAGCATCTGAATATGTGCTTTTTAACTTAGAAAAATGTCTCCAGTCTAAAATAAGCTTCCCTATTTCATGACCATCATTAGAAATATTTTCTATAATATCAACACTAGTTTGCCATGATCCATTTTTTGACCTTTTTCCTCCTTCGATTTTCATTTGTTCAAATAAAATTTCTCCTAACTGTTTCGGAGAACCTACATTAAATTTATTTCCAGTAATTTCAAAAATTTTGTTTTCTAAACTATCAATTGATATAGACAAATTATATGAAATATCTCGTAATTTTTTTGGATTAACTAAAATACCTATATGTTCCATATTTTTTAAAACATTTATCAATGGATTTTCTAATCTTTTATAAACAGTTAACTTTTTATCCTCAATTACCCTTGGCAAAAGACATTTATAAAGCTCTAATGTTACATCAGCATCTTCAGCAGCATAGTTTAATGCATCAGCTGGAGATATTTCATTAAATCTAATTTGATTTTTACCCTTTCCACAAACATCTTCATATTTAATAGTTTGATAATCTAATTCTCTCATAGCCAGATCATCCAGTTTATGATTAGACACCCTTCCTGCATCTACAACATAAGACAAACACATAGTATCGGTAACAGGAAATATATTAATATTACCATTATTTTTTTGATTCAGCACTAAGGCATCATATTTAATATTATGCCCAACTTTTAAAATAGAACGATCTTCTAACAACGGTTTTATTTTTTCAATAACTTGATCAAAAGGTATTTGTTCATAAGTTTTATTATTATCTGAAAGTAAATCTGCTTGATTATCAATAAAATCGTTACCATGCCTTATGGGTATATAACATGCCTTTCCTGTATCATATGATAAAGATATACCAACCAACATTGCAGTTTTAGCATCCAAAGAAGTTGTTTCACAATCTATGGCTATAACTGAATTTAAATAACATTTATTAATAAATTCTAATAACTGTGAAATATTTAAGATCAATTCATAATTTTTGATAGCTTTTGAAAAATTTGTATTATATGCATTTTTAATATTATTATCTTGGCTATTTTCCATTTTGGTATCGTGATTACTTTTACTATTTTCTAACTTTTGTAGTAGTCTTTTGAAACCGTGTAACTCAAGAAAAGGTATTATTTTTTCTGAATCTAATACTGGACTGATTTCTAATTCATCTATTGATGTAATAATAGGTACATCTTTTCTTAAGCTTACTAAATCTCTAGATAATAGAGCTTGATCAGAAAACTCTATAAGATTTTCTCTTCTTTTATTTTGTTTGATTTCAGGAGCTCTTAATAATAATTGATCTAAATTTCCAAAGGAGTTTATCAACTCTGCTGCAATTTTAAGTCCAATACCTGGAACTCCAGGAATATTATCACTACTGTCACCTGCTAAAGATTGAACATCAATTACCTTATTAGGGAAAACACCAAATTTTTCAAAGACCTTTTGATCATTAATCCAAACCTGCTTCATTGGATCCAACATCAGGGTATTATTATCAACCAGTTGCATCAAATCTTTATCACTAGATATAATAATTGCTTTTTTATTAGCGGCAGGAGCTAATCTGGCATAAGTGGCTATTAAATCGTCAGCTTCGAAGCCTTCCATTTCGATTACTGGCAAGCCTATTGCTCTTGTGGCATCTCTTATTAAATCAAATTGAGGTATTAACTCTTCAGGTGGAGAGCTTCTATTTGCTTTATATTCTTCATATATATCATTTCTAAAAGTTTTTCTAGAAACATCAAATACTACAGCAACATATTTAGGTTTCATATCATCCATTAACTTCATTAACATACTAGTGAAGCCAAAAACTGCATTTACAGGCACACCATTACTATTAGTCATTGGAGGCAAACCATAAAAAGCTCTAAAAATATAACCTGATCCATCTACCAAAATCAAATTATTAGGATCACCTGGTTTAAAAATAGAAGCATCATCTTTGTTATCTTGATTTAGTTGCATATTTATTCAATCTAATTATTTATTTAAGTTTTTAGAAGTATTAATATAAGTTAAATATTTTAAAAAACACCTTACTCGTCTAAAATATAAGTTCCTGTATTTTGAAATTAGTTCTATAAATGATTAATATAGTCTACTTAAAAAATTTGTCATTAACTGTTAAATAAATGACACATTAAATAAACTCTAAATATTAAATTAGGAAAACAGATGTCATCTGATAATTGGGAAATACCTAAAAATAAATTAGCTTTAGAGCTTAAAAATATTACTAAATATTATAACCATAATAAAAATATAGCTTTAGATGATATTTCTTTAGAAATTAAAGTGGGAAGTATATTTGGTTTGTTAGGACCTAATGGGGCTGGCAAATCAACGCTAATTAATATAATTTCAGGAACAGTTTTCAAAACCTCTGGCCAAGTTAGAATTTGGGATATCGACATTGATAAAGAAAGAAAACAATCCAAATTAGCAGTGGGTATTGTTCCTCAAGAATTAAATATTGATGCTTTTTTTACTCCTTATGAGCTATTAGATTTGCACTCTGGAATGTTTAACGTTCCAAAAATAGATAGAAAGGTTAATCAGTTATTAAAGTTAATGGATTTAAGTGACAAAGCCAAAGCTTACAGTAGAAATTTATCAGGAGGAATGAGAAGACGATTATTAGTTGCAAAAGCGATGGTTCATACTCCTCCTATTTTAATACTTGATGAGCCTACTGCAGGAGTTGATGTTGAATTAAGACAAAAATTATGGAATCATTTTAAAGAGTTAAATAAACTTGGAGTTACAATCATTCTAACAACTCATTATTTAGAAGAAGCTGAAAATCTTTGTGATCATATAGCTATAATCAATCATGGCAAAATTGTTGCAAATGAATCTAAAAACACACTTTTAAAAAAGTTAAATGAAAAAAAGATATATGTTAAACTTGATAAAGAGTTAAGTAAAAAATCTGAACAATCTCTCAAAAAAATTGGAACCTTAAAAATAAATGGAAAAGAAATACAAATCAATTTTAGACCAAACAAAATTTCAATGAAAAATGTTATTAAAATTATTTATGAGGCTAATTTAGATATTATTGATTTATCGACAAAGGATGTTAGCCTTGAAGATGTTTTTATTAATATTACTAGTGGCAAATAGAATTAACAATAAATGAGTTGGATTGTTTATATGTTAGAATGTGGTGATAACTCAATCTACACTGGTATTACTAATAATATTAATGAAAGGCTAAGAAAGCATCAAAATGGTAATGGCGCCAAATATCTTAGAGGTAGATTACCAATCAAGCTTATGCATAAAGAATTTTTTGTAAATAGAAGTGAAGCAACAAAAAGAGAACTTATTATAAAAAAAATGAACTCTAAAGAAAAAAGAATATTAATTAATTCTAATTGTTAAATATTAAAAGGAAAAGAGGTTATTATGTCAAAATCTAAATATATTTTTATAGTTTCAATGAATGTAAAAAAAGAATTTGAAGACTTATTTAATGAAGTTTACGATGATGAACATATACCTTACCTCATGAAGGTTCCTGGGGTAAATAATGTAACAAGAGGAAAAGGCCTTCCTTTTCTATTTTCAATTGCAGGTGAAACAAAGGAAATGGAAGCGTCTAATCAAAAATTTATTGCCATGTATGAAATAGACAACCCCGATGTTGTCAAAAGTTCTGAATGGTCAGTGGCAGTTGAAAAAGGGAGATGGAGCACTCATGTCAGGCAACATACATCTGATAGAAGTCATTTCATGTATGAATATATATAGTCTTATTAAA
>CAZFKZ010000023.1:0-29476 GCA_964519035.1 uncultured Rhodobacterales bacterium
TAAAAGTTGTAAAAGAAAAAAGAAAAAGCACTTCTAAAAAATACACTCCTGTTCTTGTATGCCCTTCGTGTAATAATACTACCTATAAACCTGTGGATGAAGCAGTTCGTAGATGTATAAAAGGAGTACTATGCCCAGATCAAGCAATAGAAAAACTAAAACATTTTGTTTCAAAAAATGCTTTTAATATTGATGGTCTAGGTGAGAAGCAAATTATTTTGTTTTATAAAGAAGGAATTTTAAAAGATTTTAGCGATATTTTTAACATATCCGATTATAAAATGTTGATAATAAAGAAAGAAGGTTTTGGAAATCTTTCTGTTTCTAAACTTTTACAATCAATAAGTTCAAAAAAAGTAATTACATTAGATAAATTGATATACGCCTTAGGTATAAGACAAATTGGAAGTAACAGTTCTAAAATACTTGCATATTATTACCATAATTTTCAAAACTTTATTAATGAAATGATAAAAGCAAATAATAAAAATAGCGTCTCTTATCAAAACTTAATTTCAATTGATCAAATAGGTAAAAGTAGTTCAGATGATCTAGTTAGTTATTTTAATGATAAACAAAATAAAGAAATCATAAGTAAACTTCTCATGCATATACAAGTTATAGATGTTAAGTCTAAATCTTTGAATTCCCCTTACTCTGGTAAAAACATTGTATTGACTGGTACATTAATTTCAATGAGTAGAGATGAAATAAAAAACAAACTTCAAAATATGGGAGCTAATGTTACTGGATCTGTTTCTAAAAACACTGATTTAGTTATTCTAGGTGAAAAAGCAGGTTCCAAGGCAAAAAAAGCGTTTGAATTAAATATTCAAACTATTAAAGAAGAAGAGCTTTTAAAAATGATTGGCCAAAAAGAACAAGATTAAATCTTCGAAGTTTTAAGTTTTAAAAAATCTAACAACTCTTCATCATTATTTTTAAGCATTTCAGATAAGTCTTTATAAACTTTATTATGATAATTATTAACCCAATTTATTTCATTTTTATTTAATAAATTTTTGTCTATAAGGTTTAAGTCAAGTGGAACTCTTGTTAAGTTTTCAAAGCATAAAAAATTATTTATATCACCACTAAATTTTTTTTGTGAAACAACCTCTAAATTTTCTATTCTTATACCATACTTTCCTTGCAAATAATATCCAGGCTCATTAGATATAACCATTCCATTCTCTATTATACAGTCAGAGTTTTTGGAAATAGATATTGGACCTTCATGTACACTTAAAAAGCATCCAACACCATGTCCAGTTCCATGGGCATAATCTTTACCTTCTAACCATAATGATTTTCTAGCGATGGCATCTAGATCTCGTCCTTTTGTGCCTATAGGAAATACTGTTCTAGATAGAGCAATATGACCTTTTAAAACCAATGTAAAATCCTTAATCATTTGAGGTTCGGCTTTTCCAATTAATATAGTGCGAGTAGTGTCAGTTGTTCCCTCTAAATAATGTCCCCCTGTATCTAGAAGATATAATCCATCTTCATGAATTATTTTGTTGCTTAGCTTTGTAACTTTATAATGAATTATTGCACCATTATCTGCAAAGCCTGATATAGTTGCAAAACTTTCACAAACAAATGTTTTTTCTAAAGAACGAATTTCCAAAAGTTTTGAAACAATAGTGCTTTCACTTATATTTTTAGATTTTATTTTTTTTTCTAACCAAAATAATAATTTAATAAAAGCTAACCCATCTTTTAAATGAGCACTTCTCATACCTTTTAATTCAACAATATTTTTAATTGACTTAGATTTTTCAACAGGACATGAAATTTTTTTTACAACTAAATTTTCAAGTTTTAATTTCTCATATAATTTAAAAGGTAAAACTTGATCATCTATTAAAAATATCTTTTTCTTAATACTTTGAATAAATGAAGTGAATTCATTAAAATTATATATTTTAATTTCATTATCTTTAATAAAAATATCTTCAATATTATTATTATCTGTGAATATAAGTACCTCTCCAGTTTTTGAAATGATACAAAATGATCTCGATACTGGAGTATGCTTCAAGTCATTCCCACGAATATTTAATAACCAAGCTAAACCAGTAGGTCTGAATAATATATAATAGTCTCCTCTATGATCTTTGATTTTTTGAGTTAGTTCTATTATTTTAGATGATCTTTTTTTACCTGTATAACGGGTAGATAACTCATAAACTGTTTTTGAAAGTTCTAGTTTATTATTTAACCAAATTTCATCTATCAAATTTGATTTAAGAAAAATTAAGTTTATTTTGTTGTTTTGTATTATTTTTTTTAAATTATTATATTGAGTTAATGTTATCAGCCATGGATCAATAGCTAAATTAATAAAAAAATTTTGATTTTTTATTAAAAATTGACCAATTTCTTTAATTCCTCCTTCAAAACTATCAAAGTTAATATGATCAACTTCTTTTTTGAGTTGTAATTTGTACCTTCCATCAGAAAAAATAGCCGATTTAATATTGATATTAGACGAAATTATACCAAAACCAGATGATCCTGAAAAACCAGAAATATATTTTAACCGCTCTTCATTTTCTGGAACTTCTTCTCCCGAGAACATATCGCTTCTAGGAACCAAAAAACCATCCAGATTATGTGATATCATTAATTCTTTTAATTTTTGTAATCTGTTATTCAAATTCATCTAAGCCTTTTATTACCTTTGTTTAATTTCATAATTACTGAGCCCCATCCGTTCATATTACTTTTCTTTTGTTCATTAAATCCAAATTTATTAAATCGATTTATTATATAAGGTATTTGATTTTGTAATAATCCAGAAAGAATTATTTTAGCACCTGGTTTTAATATATTTTTAAAGATAGGTGCCAACTTAAATAATGGATAGTATAATATATTAGCAATTACTAAATCATATTTATCTTTTATTATGTATTTTTTGTAACAAAAGATGTTAGTCAGGTATACTGAATTTGTATTAATACAATTAACTTTTAAGTTTTCTTTTGTTAATTTTACTGCATTTTTATCTATATCAACGTAACAAACATTACTTTTTTTAAAAATTTTTTTTGAAGCTATACCTAATATTCCAGTACCACAACCATAATCTAAAATAACTTTTGGTTTATAAAATCTTGATAAATAAGTTAAGTCTTTTAAACAGCATTTTGTTGTAGCGTGAGTACCTGTTCCAAATGCAACTGATGCATTCACTTTAATAGGGATTTTAAAAGCTGGACACGAGCGTTGTATATGAGAACCATATATATAAAACTTATCTAAATTTATTACTGGAAAGGACTTTCTATTTTCTTCTAACCAATTCTTATTAATAATTTTCTTAATTATAATACTATTGAGTTTCATTTCTGATGATTTGGATTGAACACAATAATCATATTTAATTATATTTAAGTTTTCTGCTAAAATATTAATTTTTTCTTTTATTTTTTTTAAATCAAGTTCTTTATCAAAAACGACTTCTAAAATCCAATATTTGTTTTCGTGAAATTCACCCAAATTTATGTTTTCGTTAGATCGAAAATGAGCATGCAAAATGTTACTACTTTTTTTAGATTTATTTCCCTGAGTAAATAGACTGGCTGACATAAATCCATCAAAATCTTCGAAATATTCAGAGAAAAGATTTTTATATTTATCCTCTATTGTTATACTCAAAGACCATAAATTCATATTTTGTCTTTCTTAGTCTGTAGCTTTTACATAACTTGATATAACTCTTTTTTCACCTGCTTTATCAAATGTTATATTTAATTTATCAGATTCTAATGAAAGTACAGTCCCCATTCCAAACTTTTGATGAAAAACTCTTTGCCCTTCGTTAAATTTATTAGAAGAAGTCATATCAACAGGTGTGTTTTTCTTTAGTTGAAAAGAATTATATTGATTTAAACCACTAATTTTATTTTTTTGAGCCCTGAAATAACCCGGGCCATAATTATTATTAGATTTTTTTTCAAATTCAAATTGATTATAACTTGAAGCGGATGCTCCTAGATTGCCTTCTATATCTTCATCTAAATTATCTTTTGGCAGTTCAGCTATGAACCTCGATGGAATAGAACCTTGCCATAACCCATGAATTTGTCTATTGGCAGTATATGATATAAATAATCGTTTTCTTGCTCTAGTTATACCAACATAAGCCAACCTTCTCTCTTCTTCCAAACCGACTAAACCTAATTCATCAATAGATCTTTGGCTAGGAAATAATCCTTCTTCCCATCCAGGCAGAAAAACAGCATCAAACTCTAATCCTTTTGCTGCATGCAATGTCATTAACGAAACTTCTCCAGCTGCAGCTTCAGTATCTCCATCCATAACTAATGAGATATGTTCTAAAAAACCAGCTAAATTATCAAAGCCACTCATTGCATTTATTAATTCTTTCAGATTTTCTAATCTAGTTTCACTATCAATTGATTTTTCATTTTGCCAATATGAAATATAACCAGATTCTTCTAATACTTTCATGGCTAAGTCTGTATGGGATATTTGTTTTTCATCTTTTTGCCATTCTATGAACTGCTGTGTTAATGTTTGTAAAGTTCTCTTAACATTAGGTCTAAATTCATCTGTAGTTAATAATTCTAAAGTGGCAGCAAAAAAAGAAATATTTTTTTGTCTAGCATATATATGTATTTGCTTTGATGTACTTAAACCAATACCTCTCTTAGGAGTATTTATTATTCTCTCTAAGGCCAAATCATCGTTAGGTTGTTGGATTACTCTTAAATATGATATAGCATCTCTTATCTCTAGTCGTTCATAAAATTTTGCACCAACAACTTTGTATGGGACTCCAATTTCAACAAATCTTTCTTCAAAATATCTTGTTTGATGCCCTGCTCTAACTAATACAGCTATTTGATCATGCCTAATGCCTAATGAAGATAAATTTTCAATTTCTATACCAACTCTTCTAGCCTCTTCTATACCATCCCAAACTGCCATTAAATTAATTTTTTCACCATCATCCGAAGATGTCCTAAGATTTTTACCTAATCGTTCTTTGTTATTAGATATAACACTGTTTGCAGCTGATAGGATCATTCCTGATGATCTATAATTTTCTTCAAGTTTTATTATCTTTGCAGTAGGATAATCTTTTTCAAATCTTAAAATATTTCCCACTTGCGCCCCTCTCCATCCATAAATAGATTGATCATCATCTCCCACACAGCAAATATTTTTACTTTTGTCGGCTAGTAATCTTAACCACAAATACTGGGTAGTATTTGTATCCTGATACTCATCTACCAAAAAATATTTAATTTTTTCATGATATAAGTTTAGGACGTCTGGGTTTTCTTTAAATATTGTTAGGTTGTGTAGCAACAAATCACCAAAATCAGTTGAGTTCAATGTTATTAGCCTTGCTTGATATATTTTATAAATATTTATAGCTTTGCCATTAGCAAAGAAATCATTATTTGTATTATCTACATTTTCTGGCTTAAATCCCTTATCTTTCCAGTTTCCAATTAGCCCAGACATAGCTTTTGGTGTAAACTTCTTAATATCAATATCTTCATCAATCATTATTTGCTTTAAAAGGCGAGTCTGATCATCTGGAGTAATTATAGTAAAATTAGTGTTTAATCCCACTAATTCAGCATTTTGTCTGAGTATTTTTGCGGCTATTGAGTGAAATGTTCCTAACCAAACAGAGTTGGCAGATGGCCCTATTAATGCTTCAAGTCGATATTTCATTTCTTTAGCAGCTTTATTTGTAAAAGTAACTGCAAGTATATTCCATGGGTTAGTAATTTTACAATATAGTAAATTAGCAAGTCTTGCTGTTAGAACTCTAGTTTTACCTGTGCCAGCTCCTGAGAGAACTAACAAAGGACCGTCTAATGTCTGAACAGCTTCCTTTTGAGGATCATTTAAATGATCTAGTACTTTTTGATTATAATAATTATTCATATTCACTATAAAATGATATTTTAATTTTGTTTTTTAATTTTCATAAAATATATCTACCATATCCATTCTTTAACTTGTAGAAAATTAATATATAATAAATAATGAAATTAATAATTTATAAAAAATAGATGATAAACATGAAAAAAATATTAAGCCCAACGAAATATTTGATATTATTAACTTTGATTTTAAGTGGATGTTCTAATAATATAAATTCAACATCAGAAGTTTCAGATCCATTTGAAAATTTAAATAGAAAAATATTTTCTTTCAATAATCATTTAGATACCAATGTTATAAATCCTTTAAGTAAAAAATATGTCAAGATAGTTCCTTATAAGACAAGAGAAAGTATATCTAATCATATTAGTTGGATAGGATTACCGAGTACCATAATAAATAGTAGCCTTCAATTTAATCTGGAAAATACGGTTTTAGCTTCAGCTAAATTCTTATTAAATGGTCTTACACTTGGATTTTATGATTTGGATAATAATGAAACAAAAGTTTTTAAAAAAGACTTGGGATCTACATTAGCAAAATATCGAGTTTCTGAAGGACCCTTTTTAATGGTTCCTTTATTAGGGCCAAGAAATGCTAGAGATTTTTCTGGGTTTATAGGAGATATAAAAAACAGTTCTAATATTAGTCCAAATGATTTAAACATAATTAAAATAATTGGGACGCCTGTAGGTATTATAGATAAGAGAAGTAAATTATCAGACACACTAGAGAGTATTAATAAATCATCTGATCCATATATCAAAATGAGATCTTATTATATACAAAATAGAAGAGCAATTGTTTATGATGAAAAATACAATGAGGATAATGATAAAAAAAAGGACGAACAATTTGAAAAATTATTACAATAATTTTAATAAAATATTTTATTTAACATTAATTATTCAATTAGTTTTTATATCTTTTTTTTCGCATGCAAATGCAAATAACTCTTTGAAAGCTAACCAAACCATTCAATTAATGTTGATGGAAGCTAAAGAACACGCAGTAAAGACAGTTGAATTAGCTCCAGAGCAAAGAACTAAAAAAATAAAATTATTAATTAAAAAGTATATTCACTTAGATTTTATGGCAAGAGCAACCACAGGAGCTTTTTGGAAAAAAGCTAGTGTTTTACAAAGAGATAAATATAAATTAGCTCTATTAAACCGAATAATTAGCACAATAGAAATACATTTAAACAAACTTTCAATTTTAACTTATAGAACTTTAAAAACTGAACTCAGAGGAAAAAAATTAGTTTACGTTAGAGGTTTAATTGAAGACCCTAAAAAAAAACAACCTTCAGTTAAGATTTTATGGAAACTTGCTTCAAACAAACAAGGAAACTTTGTAATTCTTGATTTAGAAATTGAAAGTGTCTCTCTAGTAAGTTCTCACAAAGCCGAAAACATATCTATTTTAAGAAAAAACAAAGGTAATTTTGAAGTATTGTTAAGAGAATTAAATCAAGTTAAATAATAGTTACCTTGAGATTGGCTTATATTTAATTCTTTTTGGGTTCAAAGCCTCTTCACCTAATCTCCTTTTTTTATCTGCTTCATAGTCTTGGTAATTTCCTTCAAACCATTCTACATGGCTACTTCCCTCAAATGCTAAAATATGAGTAGCTATTTTGTTTAAAAACCATCTGTCATGAGAAATAACGACTACGCATCCAGAAAAATTAAGAATGGCTTCTTCTAGTGCCCTTAAAGTATCAACATCTAAATCATTAGTCGGCTCATCTAATAAAAGAACATTACCTGGTTTTTTTAAAATTTTTGCTAAATGAACTCTATTTCTTTCTCCACCCGATAACTGACTTACTATTTTTTGTTGATCTGACCCTTTGAAATTGAACTGGCCAACATAAGCTCTACTTTGAATAGTTCTTTTACCTATTTGAATTTCGTCTAGACCATCAGAAATTGATTCCCATATATTATCGCTGGGTTTTAAATCATCTCTAGATTGATCGACATAATTCAAATCTACCGTATCACCAATTATTATCTTTCCACTATCTGGAGTTTCTTGATTTGTAATAAGTTTAAATAATGTTGTTTTACCCGCTCCATTAGCACCAATTATTCCTATAATTCCGCCTGGCGGCAGTTTAAATGACAAATTTTCTATAAGAAGTTTATCTTCAAATGATTTAGATACATCTGTAAAACTTATTACTTCGCTGCCTAAACGAGGAGCTGGTGGTATTATTAAATTTAGAGAAGTCATAACATTTTCTTGTTCTTGAGCAACTAATTCTTCATAAGAAGAAATTCTAGCCTTTGATTTAGCTTGTCTTGCTCTTGGAGCAGATCTTATCCAATCTAATTCTTCCTTTAATCTCCTTTTTTTAGATTCTTCTATCTTTCCTTCAATTTCAAGTCTTTTTTGTTTTTGCTCTAACCAACCTGAATAATTGCCTTTATAAGGAATACCTTGACCTCTATCTAACTCTAAAATCCAACCAGCTACTTCGTCTAAAAAGTATCGATCATGAGTTATGGTCACCACTGTACCAGAAAAATCATGAAGATATCTTTGTAACCACGCAACTGATAAAGCATCAAGATGATTAGTTGGTTCGTCTAATAATAGGAAATCTGGGTTAGACAAAAGTAATTTAGCTAACGCAACTCTTCTTTTTTCCCCTCCAGATAAATAGTCTATTTTCGCTTCGCCAGGAGGCAAACTCAGAGCATCCATAGCAATATCTGCTTTTCTATCTAAATCCCATGCATCTAAACTATCTATTTGCTCTTGAAGTTCACCTTGTCTGGTTATCGTATCGTTCATCTCTTCATCAGTTAAGTCTTCTGCAAATTTAAGTGATATGTCATTAAACGCATCTACTAATTTTTTTGCCTCTGACATTCCTTCCATAACATTCTCATATACATTTAAATTGGCGTCCAATTCGGGTTCTTGCGATAAATATCCTATTTTAATTCCATCAGCTAATTTAGCTTCTCCATTAAACTCTTTATCAATACCAGCCATTATTTTTAATAAAGTGGATTTCCCCGCGCCATTTCCGCCAAGAACGCCAATTTTAGCACCAGGCAAAAAAGAAAGACTTATATCTTTAATGACCTGTTTACCACCAGGATAAGTTTTACTTAATTTATACATAGAAAAAATATATTGCGGATTATTCATTATTTAACCTCAGAGTTTAAATTAAATTAATATCATTATTTATCATAAAAATAAGTTTATAACTTCAATAAATTAAAATAAAAAAATTATATATTTAAAATCATCGCTTTAAATTATATAATATTAAAATGAACAATATCTTCCCTATTTGGCTAGTATCAATAGATTATATTTTAGGAATTTTAATGTTAATTTTTATCATTAAATTTTTACTTAATATAGCTTTGCCTGAGGATAATAAATATTTTTTTCACCGTATATTTAATAAAATTACTCAGCCTATCATTATATACTCATCAAAGTTAATTCCTTATTTTATTATTAAACCAATTCATCCTCTCTATATTGGGTGGTTAATTTTTATGTTAAGAATTTATTTTTTACCTTTGTTATTAGGTTATTCAACGATTGGTAGTTTTGCCTTCGTTTTTGAAAAAGATGTTATATCTTCGTTGAACGAAATTATACTTAATTTAGCTCTATATTTAAATTATGGCCTTTAAATTATTTAAATTTTTTGTATAACCTTGAAACTATTTCTTCAACTTCTTCTTGTTTTGTTTCAAATGATGTTACAAATCTGATAACTAACATTTCACTATTCAAATAACACCATAGATTAGGTAATAAATTTAATTTTAAGAGCATTTTATACGTATCCTTATGGATTTTAAAAAAAACTTCATTACCTTCAGTAGGATATAATAACTGAAATTCTTTTAGGATTGATATTTTCTCATTTAAGTATAACGCTTTTTGATTAGCTGATTTAGCTAAATCTATCCATAATCCTTTTTCAAACCATGCGTTTAATTGAGCAGAAATAAATCTAGTCTTAGATATTAAATGCCCCGTTTGTTTAATTTGATTATTAGCTTCTTCTGCCAAATCAGTATTAAAAAAGATAATAACTTCAGCTGCCATAGCACCATTTTTTGTAGCTCCCAGTGACAAACAATCCACACCAGATTTCCAAGTAGCTTCCGCGGGTGATATATTATTTTGAAATGCTAAAGCATTTGCAAATCTTGCTCCATCCATATGAAGAAACAAATGATTTTTTTTACAGACATCACTTATAGCTTTTATTTCATTAATATTATAAATAGTTCCATTTTCTGCTAATTGAGTAATTGAAACTCCACTTATTTTAGAATTTATTTTACCTTTAAAGTTTGATAGTTTTATTTTATGTTTTATATCATTTGCATTTAAGCGACCACTTTCACTATTTAAAGTTATTAATTTTCCTCCACCTGAGAAAAACTCTGGTGCACCACCTTCATCTTTATTTATGTGTGATTCACTATGACATAATATAGAACCATAAGATCGAAGAAAAGTAGCTAACGCTAAAGAATTAGATGCTGTGCCAGACATCATTGGAATAATCTCAATTTCTTTTTTTTCAAAAACGTTACTAATTATTCTTTTAGTTTCTTTAGTGAAATCATCATTGCCATATGGTAGATCTTGGACTTTCGACGCAGCTATTATTGATTCTAATATTTCTGGAGCTATACCTGAAATAGTATCTGTACCCATTAAAATAGTTTTATTTTTCATTAAAATATCTCTCAACTAAATCAGTTATTTTTTCCAGGTATTCTCTTTCTTTTTAAGTGTGATAATAGATTTATATTTCTTTGTGTTTTTATCTAAAATAACTAATAAATTGTTTCCTTTAAACATAAATCTTAATAAGATTTCATTATTTAAGCCCAAAGAAGAAGATATTAATTGAGCTTCAGAGGGATGAAATACAGTATATTCAGATATTTTTTCTTGTTTTATATTTATTGGATCTATTTTTTTTTCTTTACTTTCTTCTAATGTATTAAAACCTTTAGCCAAACCAAAAAATAAAACAATTAATCCAACTATTATTAAAATACCTAAAGTAATAGCAATAATTTTAATTACCATGATATTAGATAATATTTCAGATTTTTTCTTATCCTTTGTGTTATATTCATTAGACATGACAGATCCTATAAAAATTACTTTAATTGTTAAAGACTTTAATATACCAACAAAAAGACTTGATGTTTGGGCTACAGAAGCTATTAAAGCAAGTTTAAATATTAGACAAGATTTAGATTGTAAAAACTTATCTTTATCAAGAAGTAGAATTAAGAAATTAATTGAAAGTAATTTTTTATACATAGATAATATTATAGTAAATGATCCTTCTTTAAAAATTAACAATCATAAAATAATTGATATCCTTATTCCTCATCCAGCAGAAGCTAAGCCTCTTCCTGAAAAAATTAAATTAGATATATTATATGAAGATCAATTTATTATAGTTATAAATAAAGCAGCAGGAATTGTAGTTCACCCTGCACCAGGATCTCCAAAAGGTACTTTGGTTAATGCTTTATTATATCATTGTGGTGAGTCACTTCGGGGAATTGGAGGGGTAAAAAGACCTGGAATAGTTCATAGACTAGATAAAAACACAAGTGGCGTTATGGTAGTAGCTAAAACAGAATTATCGCATGCTAGGCTATGTAATATTTTTATGGCTCATGATCTAGACAGAAGGTATAATGCTTTAGTGTGGAGGCAACCCGAAAGTTTCGGATATATAGAAAAACCAATTGGAAGGTCTAATTTTGATAGAAAAAAAATGGCCATATCTAGTAAAGGCAAGATGGCTATTACGAAATGGAAAGTGTTAGAAGTTTATCATCCTTTAGCAAGCTTGATAGAATGTAAATTAGAAACAGGTCGAACACATCAAATAAGAGTTCATCTTGCAGATCTTGGTCATAGCGTCATTGGTGACCCAATATATGGTAGACCTATATCACAAAAAAAAATTATAAGTGAAATATTTAAAGAAAAAGTTAGGCAAATTAAATTATTAAAACGTCAAGCATTACACGCAGTAAAATTATCTTTTAATCATCCCATAACAAACAAATATCTTGAATTTAATTGCCCATTACCAAATGACATTAAGCAATTAATTGGAATTTTAAAAAACTGAAGTTCTAAATAAAAATATTAGTACTTTAAAAAAAACAAAAACACATTATATATAAAATATATAGTGGAAAGATTTTTATGAATAATACATCTCCAACTAACATATCATTACTTTCTCCAGATAGTAATCTAAGCAGATACTTAGATCAAATAAAAAAATTTCCTATGTTGGAAGTTGATGAAGAATACAAACTTGCAAAAGATTGGTTGTCTAAAAGTGATACTAAAGCAGCTCATAAACTAGTAACGAGTCATCTAAGACTAGTTGCAAAGATTGCAATGGGTTACAGAGGTTATGGCTTGCCTGTTGCTGATTTGATTGCAGAAGGTAACATAGGGATGATGCATGCAGTTAAAAAATTCGATCCTGAAAAAGGTTTTCGACTAGCAACATATGCTATGTGGTGGATTAAAGCTGCAATACAAGAATACGTTCTTAAGAGCTGGTCTCAGGTTAAAATTGGAACAACTGCAAGTCAAAAAAAATTATTTTTTAATTTAAGAAAAATTAAAAGTAAAATCAATGCATTGGAAGATGGTGACCTTAATCCTAATCATGTAAGTCAAATTGCAAAGACTTTAGAAGTTTCTGAAAAAGAAGTTGTTGATATGAATAGGAGAATGCTAGGTGGTGATCACTCACTAAATGCTCGTATAAGCCGACATGATGGAGAAGAAGGTGAATGGCAAGATTTACTGACCGATGATGGAGAAAATCAAGAAGTAAAATTTGGAGAACAGGAAGAAAAAACTATCAAAAAGAAAATGATGTTAGAAGCATTAGATCTTCTCAAAGTAAGAGAAAAAGACATAATTATAAAAAGAAGACTTTCTGAAGACCCAAAAACTTTAGAAGATTTATCTAAAGAATATAATGTTAGCAGAGAAAGAATAAGACAAATTGAAACTAGAGCCTTTGAAAAACTTCAAGAAGCAATGAAGTCAAAAGCTAATGAGTTACATTTGATTGAAGGTTAATCTTTAAAGTTATTTATACTGAAATGGGTTTTCTAGCAAAATAGTGTCTGATCTTTCTGGACTAGTTGAGACTAATATAACTTTACACTCTATTAATTTTTCAATCCTTTTTACATATCTTTTAGCTTCTATTGGTAAATCAGCCATATCCTTAACTCCTGCTACACTTCCTTTCCAACCTTTCATTTTTTCATATATAGGTTGAATTTTATTTTGTTGATTTGATGACGATGGAAGGTAGTTGTATTTTATAGAATTAATTTCATATCCCACACAAATTTTTATTTCTTTAAAACCATCTAAAACATCTAATTTAGTTAAAGCAATACCATTTATATTTGAAATAGCGACAGCTTGTTTAACAAGGATTGAATCAAACCATCCACATCTCCTTTGCCTGCCAGTAACTGTTCCAAACTCATGCCCTCTCTCACCCAACATAACCCCAGAATTACTAATGTCTTCAGTAGGAAATGGACCCGAGCCTACTCGTGTGGTATAAGCCTTCGTTATTCCTAAAGTATAACTCATTGCCGTAGGACCTATGCCAGAACCAATTCCAGCTTGTGACGCTACAGTATTGCTACTAGTGACATAAGGATAGGTTCCATGGTCCACGTCTAGAAAAACACCTTGAGCTCCTTCAAATAAGATATTTGATCCTGCTTTATTATAATCATTAATAACTAACCAAGAAGGCTTAGTATAACTCATTATAACTTTTCCTATATTCCATAAATCATTTATCATATTTTTCTTTAATTCTTTTTTTTCTCCAATTGCATCAAGCCAAATGTTATGAAAATCATAAATATTTTGGATTTTATTTTCAAATTCTTCTTTATCAAAAAAATCACATACCCTAACACCACGTCTACCTATCTTATCTTCGTATGCTGGACCAATACCTCTACCTGTAGTTCCAATTTTTTTTGAACCATTTTGCTTTTCTCTAGCTGCATCAACTATTTGGTGTATTGGTAATATAAGGAAAGCACTATCAGAGATAATTAAATTAGCTGGTGATATGGGTATATTTTTATCTTTTAATTCATCTATTTCTTTAAGTAAATGAAAAGGATCAATTACTACACCGTTGCCAATTAAGACAACAGTATCCTTACGAACAATTCCGCTAGGTAAAAGTGATAATTTAAAAACATTACCGTCTATAACCAATGTGTGACCAGCATTATGACCACCTTGAAACCTTACAACTAAATCAGCTTGATCAGACAACCAATCTACAATCTTGCCTTTTCCTTCATCACCCCATTGAGTACCCACGACAATAACATTACTCATTAATAAATCCTTAAGTTGATCGTTTATAAACTATTAAGTTAATTCTATAATAGTTTCATTTTTGAAAATATATTTACAACCCATTTCATGGGCTTCTTGTTCAACATTATCATTTTCCCTTGTACCAAAGATAATATCATATCCTTTATTAATTATGCTATTTGCATCATTTATATTTAAAAATGGAACATACACTAGTTTATTTTCAATAAAATCTTTTGCAGTATTATAAATTTTTTCAGTATAAATGGTACAGCCAGTGGCAGTTTCATTTGAAACTGTAAGGTAACGTCCACCTTTTGCTATTTCACCTCTAAAGTTTTTTGAGAAGATAGTAAATGACAAACCTGAATGATATTTAAATCCTCTATTTTCTAATGGATCTAATGTTATATTCACTGAAGGATTATTTTCTTTTATAATTTTTGCTACATTTAGTAAATAGTCTAATGCCTTAGATAAAAAATCATTGGATCCTAAAAGAGATAAATTAATTTTAGAACTTTCATAATCTCCTGCTGCTTCCATGAGTTTTAAGATTTGAAGTGCGCTGTCTATTTTTAATTTTTTTATTACATTTTTATCTTTTCTATCAATTGCTTCATTTATAATATTTCTAGAAGAAACAGGAATATTTCGTAATAAATATGCCCTTAAAAATGGTAAGTTTAAATCGAGTGTAATATCATTAATATCAATTGAGCTTAAACTTTCTAAACATACTAATATTATTTCAGCATCAATAGTAACAGATTCGTTTCCTATTAACTCAGCACCAACTTGAGTTTTCTGTCTTTCCATATTAAAACTATCACCATTCACTCTCAAAACATCTCCAGAGTACGACAATCTTAGTGGGCGAGGTAAATGAGACAAACGGGTAGAAGATATTCGTGATATCTGAGCAGTCATATCTGATCTAAGAGCCATCATTTTTTGAGATAGGGGATCCATAATTCTAAAAGTTGAGTCTTTTAAAACATTACCAGGTCCTTCTGACAAAAGAGAATCTTCATATTCAACAAGTGGTGGTTTGATTCTCAAGTAGCCAAACGATGAGAAAGTATCTAACAATTTTTCTATTTTTTTAGCTTGAATTTTTGCATTTGGATGTAATACATCACTTAAACCTGCCGGTAGTAACCCTCTTTGATTTATTAAGTTAGTCATATAAGCATCCTTGACTTAAAAGTGATTTATATAACAAAGTTTATTATGTATCTAATTATTTTTTATATATTATTATTCAAAACGATTAATCAAAACGGATAGAATTAACCCTTGCTACTTGAGGTAATAATTTTATTGATTCAACAATTTTTTCGTCTATACCTCCGTCTATTTCTACTAGAGCGATAGCTTCACCTCCTAAATCACGGCGCCCTAGGTGGAAAGACGCAATATTAATAGAATTTTTTCCTAAGGTATTGCCTAGTTCACCAATAAATCCAGGCCTATCATGATTTCTTAAATATAAAGCACTTTTAGGAAAATCAGATTCAATAGGAATTCCTTGAATATTAATAATTCTAGGCATCTCTCCGGCAATAAGTGTCCCTGTTATTGTTCTTTCACCTTTATCATGTTCAATCGATAATTTTACAAGAGTTTCATAATCACATCTTCTTTCATGCTTTACAGTAGATAAATTAATTCCTCTACTTGAGGCCACCGAAGCAGAGTTAATGTTATTAACTGCTGCAGAAGTTGGTTCTAATATTCCAACTAATGCGCTTGCTAATAGAGGAGTATCTTTAATATATGCAGCCTTTCCATCTAATTCTAATTTTAAGCTTAAAATACCCTCTTGAGTAACTTGTCCAATAAATGAACCCAGTAAATAAGCTAATCTAATATATGGTTTTAATATAGGAGCTTCTTCAGAGGAAACGTTTGGAAAATTCAAAGCGTTTGAAACCGATCCTGTGTTTAAAAAATCAGACATTTGTTGTGCTATTTGTATAGCAACATTTTCTTGAGCCTCAACTGTGGCTGCTCCCAGATGTGGAGTTGCAATTAGATTTGGAGCATCAAACAATATATTAGAATTAGCTGGCTCTTCAACAAAAACATCAAACGCTGCTCCTGCTAAATGACCAGTTTCTAAGGCAGCTCTACATGCTATTTCGTCAACTAATCCTCCTCTTGCACAATTAATTATTCGTGCACCCTTTTTCATCAAACTAATTGCCTCTGCCGAAACAATGTTTCTAGTGTCTTCTGTTAGAGGAGTATGCAAAGAAATTATATCTGAATTTTTTAATAAAAATTCTAATTCAACTTTCTCAACACCAATTTCTTTTGATCTTTCTGGAGTTAAAAATGGATCAAAAGCTATTACTTTCATTTTGAGCCCTATTGCTCTATTAGCAACTATCGAACCAATATTACCGCATCCTATTAGTCCTAATGTTTTTCCAGTAACTTCTGTTCCATTAAATTTTGATTTTTCCCACTTCCCTAGTCGGGTTGAATTATCTGCTCTTGGTATCATTCTAACTAAGGACATTAACAAAGCTATTGCGTGTTCTGCTGTAGTTACTGCATTGCCAAAAGGTGTGTTCATAACTATAACACCATTTTTGGTGGCTGCATTTTTATCTATATTATCTGTCCCAATTCCAGCTCTACCTACAACTTTTAAATTAGTTCCTTTTTCAAAAATTTCTTTAGTTACATTGGTAGCAGATCTTATTGCTAACCCATCATAATTATGAATTATATTTAATAATTCTGTTTCATTAATACCTGGTTTGTAGTCAGTTTCAATATTCAATTTCTTAAAAACTTCGACAGCAGACTCACTTAATTTATCACTAATTAAAACCTTAGGCAATTTCGTCTCCATTTATATTTAATTTTTTTAGAGTTATATCATAAGCCCAATCTAACCAAGGCAACAATAGTTCTATATCTTTATTGTCTATGGTTGGACCACCCCAAATTCTTAACCCTGGAGGCGCTGAGCGATAACTACCAATATCATAAGCCACTTCTTCTTGTTCTAATAATTGAACTATATTTTTTTCGATCTGGTTTTGTATGTCAATAGACTTACTCAAAACTATTGGGTCAGTTAACTTAAGACAAATTGAAGTAGAAGAAATAGTTTTGGAGTCTTCTGCAAGAAAATCAATCCAATGAGATGAACTAATCCATTTTTTTACATGGTTTAGATTCTTATCGGATCTATTGATTAATTCAGAGAGACCACCAATATTTTTTGCCCAATTTAAAGTATCTAAGAAATCTTCAACACAAATCATTGATGGAGTATTTATAGTTGCTCCTGAAAATATCTCTTGATTAAATAAGTTATTTTTTTTTAATTGGAATAGCTTAGGGATTGGCCATTCAGGACTGTAGTTGTTAATTCTACTAACCGCCTTAGGAGATAAAATTAACATTCCATGCCCTGCTTCACCACCCAAGCATTTTTGCCAGGAGAAAGTAGTTGCATCTAGTTTAGACCAATCTAAATTCATAGCAAAAGCAGCTGATGTAGCGTCACAAATAGTGATACCATCTCTTTCTGAATTAATCCAATTAACGTTAGGTACACATACTCCTGCAGTAGTACCGTTCCAGTTAAAGACGATATCACCATTGTATATATCTTTGGTTAAATCAGGCAAATTACCATATTTTACTTCTGATATGGTAAGATTTTTCAATTTTAACTGTGTTTGAATATCTTTTGCCCAATCAGATCCAAAACTATCCCATGCAAGCATATCAACGTGGTGTGAACCTAGCAAGTTCCACATAGCCATTTCAATAGCACCTGTATCAGAACCTGGGACAATACCAACAAAATAATCATTTGGTATTTCAAGAATACTTTTTGTTAAGCTGATTATTTCTTGGAGTTTAACTTTAGCAATTTTATGACGATGGGATCTAGCTATTGTTGAATTACTAAGCGATTGTATAGACCATTTCGGTCTTTTTGCACAAGGTCCTGATGAAAATTCAGGACGATTCGGCTTGACTAATGGCTTGGTCATATTAACCTCTTAAATGTTACTGCTTGTTGGGAAGCAATTGCCCGAAGTCATAAATATACAAATTTGTGATTATGTCAATATTCTTTATTGAATTTAATATTTAACTAAACAAAGAAAGGTTCTAAATGTTAGAATTATATGATTTGTGTGGTAAAGATAATATTCGGTTTAGCCCTCCTTGCTGGACAGTTAAGCTTTGCTTGTTGCATAAACAAATTTCTTTTAAAACAGTACCTGTAGGGTTATCAGAAAAAAATAAAATTGCTTTTTCAAATCAATCACTTTTACCCATCCTTAAAGATACAAATATTTTTGTTTGTGATTCCTGGCAAATAATTAATTGGCTTGAAGAAAACTATAAGGAAAAACCATTATTTATTAATACTTCTAGCCATACGTTTTCTACCTTTTTATTTCATTGGTCTTCTAAACAATTGTTACCTGAATTATTTAAAATAATAGCTAATGATATACCTAATATTTTAGAAGGAGAAGATTTAAAATATTATATTAAAACTAGAGAAGAATATATCAAGGCACCACTATCAACTTTAAAGCCACTAGTAGCATCCACTACTATCAAGTTTAGAAAAATGATAAACCCTGTAAGAAAAATTTTAAAAAATAAGGATTATATCGCTGGAGATAAACCTGGATTAGAAGATTATATTTTCTTTGGGAATTTTCAATGGATAAAAAAATGTAGTGATTATCAACTACTAGAAGATGACGACTTAATAACTAATTGGTTTAATAACATTGCTAACAAGTTTAATTTGAACGAAGATTAATTCCGTGACAGTGATTAATTGGACCATTTCCTTTACCTAATTTAGGTGCAGACATGATTGCTTTTTGAACATATTCATGTGCTTTTTGAAAAGCTATTTTAATTTGTATTTTTTGCGCCAAATATGCTGCTAAAGCAGATGACATTGTACAACCTGTTCCATGTGTATGTTTAGTGTCAATTTTTTTTGTATTAATATAACTGATGTCTTGGGATGATATTAACATATCCCTAATAATGGATGTTTCCATGTGACCTCCTTTTAAAATAACATCACTTGCCCCCATAGCTAAAAGCTGTTTACCTGCATTCTCCATATCACTTAAACTATTAATTTTTATATCAGTCAATATTTCTACTTCAGGTATATTCGGTGTTATAATTGGATTACATTTTACTATGAAATTCTTTAAAGAGTTAATAGCATCGTCTTGTAATAACTTATGCCCCCCTTTTGCAACCATTACTGGATCCAAAACAATTTTAATTTTATTATTATTTATTATGTAATGTTTCTTTAAACTTTCATAAACAGCTGATATTAACTTTGAGTTATGCATCATACCAACTTTAATAGTGTCTACATTAATATCAGAAAGACACGCATCTATTTGTTCTTTAACGACACTAACTGGAATATCTAATATATTTGAAACACCTCTAGTATTTTGAACTGTTAAAGCAGTAATCGCAGTCATACCGTAAGCACCTAGACTAGTTACTGTTTTTAAATCTGCTTGTATTCCAGCCCCGCCACTAGGATCTGAACCTGCAATTATTAATACGGTTCCAGATATTTTATTTATTTTTTTCACTTTTATTCTGCTCAACTATTATAAACACTATTTGCTCAGTAATTTCATTTACACGTTTTTCATCTTTAGATTCTACCATTATGCGAAGTAAATCTTCAGTGCCTGATGCTCTAACTAAGAACCTTTCGTTTTTACTTAATGATTGTTTCACTATAAGTAATTTTTGTTTAACAATTTTATTGTCAAGAATGTTTTTATTAATATTTTTTAAACTTTTTAGTGACTGAGGTATTAATTTAAAAGGTCTAAAATATTCTGATGCTTTCAAACCTGATTTTTTTAATAAAGATACAATTTTTATTGCTGTCAATAAACCATCACCAGTCTTAGCGTAGTCCGTTAATAATATATGACCAGATGGCTCTCCTCCAAGATTAGACTTAGATTTGATCATTTCATCTAAAATATATCTATCGCCTACCTTTGTTCTATGTAATTCAATATTAATACTTTGTAAAAAAATTTCCAAACCAAGGTTTGACATCAAAGTTCCTATAACTTTATTTTCTTTTAGTTGATTACTTCTTTTCATTTCATCAGCTAAAACAGCAATAATATGGTCTCCATGAATTATTTTACCGTTTTCATCAGAAAAGATTACCCTGTCAGCATCTCCATCTAAAGCTATACCTAAATCAGCACCTTGCAACTTAGTAAATTGTGCCATTTGATTTGGAAACATTGCCCCACAATCATTATTAATATTCTTACCATTGGGTTCTATACCTAGAGATATAGTTTCAGCTCCAAGTTCAAAAAAAACTGCTGGTCCGGCTTTGTATCCAGCTCCATTTGCACAATCTAATACTATTGTCATTCCAGTCAAATTTTCACTTTTAGGTAATACTTGTTTAATAAATTCAAGATATCTACCTATTCCATCTTCCATTCTTCTGGCTCTACCCAAATCTGAAGATTTTGCTAAAATTGGACCACTTACCATTCTTGATTGAATTTCATTTTCGACTTCATCACTTAATTTATATCCATCAGCACCAAATAATTTTAAGCCATTATCTTCAAAAGGGTTGTGCGAAGCTGAGATCATTACACCTAAGTCACATCTCAGAACTCGAGTTAAATGAGCTATAGCTGGTGTTGGCAAAGGACCAGTTGTAATTGCATCTAAACCCAATGACGTGAATCCTGCAACTAATGCTGGCTCAAGCATATACCCAGATAATCTAGTATCTTTACCAATTAAAACTCTAGGTTTTTTAGTGCCAGCCTTTCCATAAAAGTATTCACCTGCAGCCATAGCTAGATTTACAGCCATTAATGCAGTTACTTTTCCTGCGTTAACTTTACCCCTAATACCGTCCGTTCCAAATAATCTTTCATTATAATCAAATGTAGTTTTTATCATTTTATTCCTTCACTAATCATACTAGTAAACAGTTTCCTGACACAAGAATGCTTGTTTTGTTTCAAATACGTCATGAGTTCTTAAAATTTGAATTCCATTATTGTACCCTTGAATAGCAAAAGCAATAGAACCACTCAATCTATTACCAGGGTCAAGTATTTTTTTTTTAAAACTATCTGATTTATATTTTTCAATCGAAATATCAGCAATTAATGATTTCCGACTTACCCCAATTAATATTGGAACACCCAAACAGTGAAAAAGAGGTAAATAATTTAATATATCTAAATTATGTTTTAATGTTTTACCAAAGCCTATACCTGGATCTATTACAATATTAGATTTTTTAACACCTAATTTCATAAGAGAATGAATCTTATTCGAAAAAAACTTAAATATATCAATTGGAGCAAATTTATATGTTGGTTTTTGTTGCATCACATCTGGTTCTTTTTGCATGTGCATTAAAATAATAGGAATATTTTCTTTGGAAATAAATCTAATTGATTTTTCATTGGCAAAACTAGATATATCATTAATTATGTTAACTCCATTATCAAATCCTTTGACCATGGTAGATAAATTTCTAGTGTCCAGAGAGATATTTATATTTAAATCGTTTGTCTTTTGTATTTCAATTAGTGACGGCAAAACTCTTTTAAGTTCCTGTTCGGATGATATTCTTTTAGAGCCAGGCCTAGAAGATTCAGCACCTAAATCTACTATAGAGGCTCCATCATTTAACATTTGATGAGCTGTTTTACATACAGATAATGAATTTAATGACTGGCTTTCTTCAAAGAAGCTATCAGGTGTTAAGTTTATTATCCCCATTAAATGTGCAAAAGACATATCTAATCTAGAAAATTGATCTCTTTGTTTAGTTAGACAATCAATTATAATTTCTGCTTCTAAAAGTGAGCTACTTCCAGCTAAAGAAGCTGATTTCATTAGCTCTTTTGTTGACATTATAGTCTCAAAGTATGAGTTTTTATAATTTTGTATTACCCTAATATTATCAAAGAATCTCCAACCATGAGCTAACCTCAAGCCACATGGAGCCTCGTTATATGATTTAAGTATTGGGCAAACAAATGTTTCAACTTCGTTTGAATAAGCAGGAAATCTTAAATTATCTATCTTTTCCAAATAGCTCATATAAAACCTGTAAACAGTAACTTATTTTATGAATCATCTATATCATTTGTAACAATTGTTCCTTTAGCTGTTGTAGAAGGTAGCCCAGCTCTTTTTTTAGGTTTTTTAGCTTTGGGAGGTTCTACATTAACTTCAACTTTTTTAGATAATGATACTTTCAAACCCTTACAAATATTCTTGATCTGTTCACCATTTAATGTTTCATATTCTAATAAAGCTTCAGCAACTTTTTTCAATTGTTTTGAATATTTCTTAAGAATTTTTTCAGCATCTTTATAAACTTCATCAGAAATTCTTCGAATTTCTTTATCAACAATTGAAGCCGTATCATCTGATAAGTTTTTTTGTTGGGATACAGATCTTCCTAAGAAAACTTCCTGTTCGTTAGCTTCATAGGCTAGGAACCCCAATTTTTCAGAGAGGCCCCATTCTGTTACCATACGCCTTGAAATATCTGTGACCATTCTGATATCTGAACTAGCTCCAGTTGTAACCTTTTCGCTGCCAAATATCATTTCCTCTGCTATTCTACCACCACATGCAACTCTTAAGTCAGCATATAATTTATCTTTTGCCATAGATACTCTATCACCTTCAGGCAATCTCATCACCATGCCAAGCGCTCGACCTCTTGGAATTATTGTAGCTTTATGAATAGGATCACTTGCAGGAGAATATATGGCAACAATTGCATGACCTGCTTCATGATAAGCTGTTAACTTTTTCTCATCTTCGGTCATTACCATAGATCGCCTCTCAGAACCCATCATAACTTTATCTTTGGCTTCTTCAAATTCAGACATGCTTACATCATTCCTACCTTTTCGTGCTGATAGCAAGGCAGCTTCATTAACTAAGTTTGCTAAATCTGCACCAGAGAAACCTGGAGTACCTCTAGCCAGAGTTTTTACAACAACATCAGATGATAAAGGTACTTTTTTCATATGAACTTTAAGAATTTTTTCTCTACCTATCATATCAGGATTTGGAACAACAACTTGTCTATCAAACCTTCCTGGCCTTAACAAAGCTGGGTCTAATACATCAGGTCTATTGGTTGCAGCTATTAAAATTACGCCTTCGTTAGTCTCAAATCCATCCATTTCAACGAGCAATTGGTTTAAAGTTTGTTCTCTTTCGTCATTTCCCCCTCCTAAACCCGCACCTCTACTTCTTCCCATTGCATCTATTTCATCAATAAAAATAATGCATGGTGAACTTTTTTTGCCTTGTTCGAACATATCTCTAACTCGAGACGCTCCAACGCCTACAAACATTTCAACAAAATCAGAACCTGAAATAGTAAAAAAAGGAACTTCAGCTTCTCCTGCGACAGCTTTTGCAAGTAGAGTTTTACCAGTGCCAGGAGGTCCAACAAGAAGAACTCCCTTAGGTATTTTACCGCCTAGCTTTTGAAATTTTTGTGGGTCCTTTAGAAACTCAACAACTTCTTCAAGTTCAGCTTTAGCTTCATCAATACCAGCCACGTTTTTAAAAGTAACTTTATCTCTATGTTCGGTTAAAAGTTTTGCTTTGGATTTCCCAAACCCCATAGCCCCTTTAGCACCGCCTTGCATTTGTTTCATAAAGAAAATCCAAACACCAATAAACAATAACATTGGAAACCATGAGATTAGGACTGAGAATATTCCAGGCATTCCACTTTCAATAGGTTCGGATGAGACTTTTATTCCCTGTTCAGATAATTTATTAGCAAGGCCTTCTTCTTTTGGAACATATGAATAAAATGGCATTCCATTACTTGAAGCTCCAGAAATTTTATTACCTTGAATTGAAACCTCTCTAACCTCACCTGCATTAACTCTTGCTAGAAAATCGGAATATGCAATAACATTTCCTTGTTCTCTTGAAGACGACCCTTGAAAAACATTAAAAATAGCAATTAAAACTAACGATATCACTACCCATACGGCTATATTTTTGCCAAAATTATTCATTATTATCCTTACATCTTATTAAAATTTTTTATTCTTTTTATACTAATAGTCTGTTGATGAGGTAAAGTCCAAAATAACCGTTCTCTATTTTTTCTTTTTTGAAACTGACATCACTAATAATACTTAAATAGGGTTTAATGATCTTACCTTCAAGAGTTTCAATGATTGGAATAGTATAATTTATGTATTTCTTATATTTGAAAAAAATACTATCTTCATTCAAATTGCTAGACACAAAATTTTTATCTCTTAAAAGTTTTCCTGAAACATTGCTAAACAACAAAAATCTACCGTCAAACATATAGTATTTATTCTTTTCAATCTCCATATCAAAAAATAAATTTCTTTCTTCCCTGATTAAGAAAATAAACTTACCATTTAGCAGTGAATATACATTACCCAAATTATTTTTTTTAAAAGATTTACTAAAAATAGATACTAACATCGTCAAAGTTTTTTTCTTTTTTGGAGGATACTCTTTTCCACCAACAATCTGTAGTACTTTTCCTAAAATATTAACACTTACTATATTTGACTTATTAAAAAGCATTCTCAAATTATCAAAATTAATCCTTGCTGCACCAGTTTTATCTATAACAATATTTTCTTCAATCCATTTAGCAAATATAGGATTAGTTATTGAAACTAATTTTTTATTCATAAGATTAAGCTTTGTTAAATCGTTTGAAATATTTGGCCATATTCTTAAACTCATATCAGATAAAGTTTTTCTTATTTTTACTCTTTCATATTTCAAAGCATAATTTGACGGATCTTGGAAAAATGTGACTTTATTTAATTTTACATATTTAATTAAATCTTCTTTCTTAAAATTAAGAAGAGGTCTAATTACAAATATACCCTTCCAAAAATGTAAATCCTTCATTCCAAGTAGACCCTCTATTCCAGAACCTCTTATTAATCTCATAAAAACTGTTTCTACCTGATCATCATAGTGATGAGCTAATAATAAATTTGCTGACAAAGAAAAAGCAGATTGATACAGTAAATCTCTTCTTGCTATTCTTGCCCAATTTTGGATATTTCCAATATTTTGTTTTTGAATAATTCTTTTTATAGTAGGATTAAATCCTAAGGATTGTGCCATTTCTTTAACTGCATTAGCTTCAGTAGATGAATTTGACCTCAAACCATGATCTATTATAACAGGATAAATATTGATGTTTATGCTTGGATGAATTTGAATAAAATCTTTTAATAATATCAATAATGCTGTTGAATCAACTCCACCAGACAAACCTAAGACAAAGTTAAGAGGATATTCGTCAATATTATTATAAATTTTAATAAATTGTTTACTAAAACCTTCAATCATTCAGTCAAGCATTGCTTCTCAAGCTGCAATGAATTAATTCTTTTCTTAAATTTTTCGGAGGGGTTAACCATAAACTCTAAAGATTGAGAAAGAATGTCACATAACTGATTTTTAGGGGCAAAGTTAACTGCCGCTTCTGCAATAAGAAGGGTTGTTTTTTGAAATCTAGGATCATTAGGATATATACTGTTAAATTCAGCTAAAGCAATTGCAGCTTCTTCATATTTTTTTTGATTATAGTATACTCTACCCAACCAAAATTGAGCATCAGCCCTTCTCTTGTGTTCTTTATGGATATTCAGAAACTCTTTTAAAACTTTTTCTGCTTTTATATAATCACCTTTGAGAGTAATATTATAGGCAAAATTATATTGCTCTTCAGCTGATGCCTCTGGCAGAATTCTGATATTTTCAGTTGGTTTATCAATTGACTCGTTTGAATTTTTGTTATTGTCAATATTAGGTTCCTTGATAAAACCTAGTACTCCGTCAGTTTTAGGATCTAGACTATTCTTTTTAATATCACTTTGGTTTTTTTTCTGTTTCTCAACATTCGGTTTATCAATAAAATTCATCGATGAAAGTTCTAAGTGTTTTTCAATACGTTTCATCGAGAATTCAAGATTTAGGGCTAATTCAGTTATGTTACTCATTTTATTTTTTAAAACTATTATCTGATCATTAATCTCATTAATTTGCCCTTGGATTAATTTATTTTCTCTAATAGGATCTTGGTTTTTTGTAAACTGTTCAAGTGAACCTATTAACGTCTTGAGCGTATTTTCGATAGTCATAATTTTTTCTTGTTGAGAAGAAACTATACCTTGAAGTCCATCAATAGATTGAGCAACAGAAGCAAAATTTACAAAAAAAACAAAAAATAATGCAAATGTATTTATTTTAAATTTCGACATGCTTATCAATTCTATTTTAAGATACAATTAAGCTCTAAAAGGAGAAAAAAATATTAATTAATTAATACTACAGAATTAGTTAATTATAGTGACTGCACGTCTATTTTTAGACCAAGCCATTCCATTTGAACCAACAACAGCAGGCTTTTCTTTACCATAAGAAATCACCTTAATTCTATCAGGATCAATACCTTGTATAACCAAGTAGTCTCTTACTGCAGTAGCTCTTTGCTCTCCAAGAGCAAGGTTGTACTCACGTGTACCTCTTTCATCACAATGGCCTTCAACAATAAAGTTTAAGTCAGTGTTAGCTCTTAGAAACCTAGATTGAGCATCAAGAAGTATTTTAGCAGATGAATCTAATGAAGCTGAATCATAATCGAAAAGAACTCTATCTCCAACAGCAATAAGTTTATCAGATGCTGTTTGTTTAGTTTTGGCAAATAAGCTTTTATTTGCAGTGCCCGCAGAACTAGATGAAGCTGAAGAGCTTGCTTTCGAATCTGTTGAAGAGCTATTGCTCATAACTTTTTGAGATGCAGTCTCGCAAGCTGTTAGTAGTGATACAGCTCCTATTAAAGCAATTATATTCTTCTTCATCATTAACTCCTTAAACTTTAAAAAAAACTTACGTTATTATTAATCTAAAAAACGTAAAATAAATAATTCCAAAAAAACATTAACTTAATTTAAACTATAATTCAACAATTTTTAAAACTACTTATCATTTAATTTGGAAGTAGTGGAGACCATGCTGGATCTGAGCCGTCACTTGGAGTTAAAACTCTAGTTTCTCTAAAACCTGTAATATCAATTTTATATAAATTAACGTTTGAACTTTTGTTATTATCAACGGGAGCATCTTGTTTAAAATACATTAAAACTCTTCCATTTGGAGCCCAAGTTGGTCCCTCAACTAAATAGCCTTCGGCTAAAAGTCTTTCCCCTTTCCCATCTGGATTCATAACACCTATATAAAATTTATTTTTAAGCATCTTGGTAAATGCTATTAAATTTCCTTTTGGAGCCCAGACTGGAGTAGCATATCTTCCTTTTCCAAAGGAAATTCTTTTAACATTTGATCCATCTGATTTCATTATATATATTTGTTGAGAACCTCCTCTATCTGAGTTAAAAATGATTTTTTTTCCGTTAGGTGAAAAACTGGGCGACGTATCTATAGATGTACTATTAGTAAGCCGAGTTACTTCTTGACTATTTAAGTTCATAACATGGATGTCTGTTACCCCCCTTTCAGCTAAACTCATAATTATTTTATCGCCAGAAGGTGAAAATCTTGGAGCAAAGGTCATTCCTGGGAATGAACCTAAAAGTTCTTGCTGACCAGTTTCAAGGTTAAAAATATAAACCCTTGGTTCATTTTTATAATATGCTAAATATGTAATTTCTTGTGTTGCAGGAGAAAATCTGGGTGTTAAAACTAAGAAACTACCATCAGTTAAATATTCATGATTTTCACCATCTTGATCCATAATGGCTAATCTTTTAATACGTTTGTTTTGCAAACCTGATTCAGCTACGTAAACTATTCTTGTATCAAAATAACCACTATCACCAGATAATCTCTCAAAGATTTCATCAGACACAATATGAGCAACCCTTCTCCAAGCACTAGCATCTACACTCAACCTTAAACCTATTAAATCTGTTTCAGCTATTACATCCCATAGTCTAAATTCAACTTCCAACTGCTTCTCATTTAATTTTTTAACAGAACCAGTAATTAAAGCTTTAATGCCAAGTGGCGTCCAATCCGAAAAGTTGGGCCTAACGGAAGGGCTAGTTGGTGGTGCAATGAATGCCGCACTTTCTACAGCCTTAAATTGCCCAGATCCAATAAGATTATTTGAAATTACTTCAGATATCTGCCTTCCTATTTCACTTGGTTTTCCATTGAACCCTGTAAAATCAGCTATTGCTACAGGTAAAGGTTCAACTTGCCCTGAGTTAATCTTTATTCTCAAATCATCCGCAAGAACATTAGAGATAAATAAAGAAATCATTAAAAAAATAATTCCTGAAATTTTGTAATTTAATATATTTTTCAAAATTGCTCTCAGCTTAAAATAATTATAGTCAGATAACATTATTCAAAAGACTATTGTTATGAGGCGAGATTATGGCAAGTATTTAAAAAAAATCAATTAATAACGATATATAAAAGATGGATCAAAATCGAAAACAAAACTTTTAAACTGATCCTCTTTATTTTTAGGAAGAGGTAAAGGAGAACAGTCAAGTACAGCTCTTCTAGCAGAATCAGCAGTAGCCCTATAAAAGCTATTTTTTATGTATAAAGAATTATCAACAATTTCTACACTATTTACAGTCCCATCTTTATTAGCACTAATTTGAAGTGGAATTATCATTTTTACTTCGCTTGCACCAATTGATGTATCCCAACATTTGCCAACATAATTTTTAATCCTATCAATTTCTGTTTGACTTAATTTAACTTCTGTTTCAACAGTCTGCTTGTTTGAATTACCTACCATCTGACGTAATTTAGCTAAAACTTCTTTGTTATTATTATTAACATTCTTTTTTTTACTTTTTTGTATATTAGGTTGAGGTTTAGTTAAAGTTTTAAGTATCCCTTTTGCAAGTTGAATATTTTGTTTTTGTTTAATTATTACAGGCTTTGATATAACTTTAGGCGCTTTGGGAATATTTATTTTTTTTTTCAGCTCAGGTTTCTTCTTAACTAATTTAGCTATTTCTTTAAT
>CAZFKZ010000024.1:0-28665 GCA_964519035.1 uncultured Rhodobacterales bacterium
TTTTTGCCAATTTTTTCGTCCCTTTTCAAAATGAGAATGTGAGATCCAATATTTTACTGTTACAAATGTTGACTGATCTGTGTCGATAATAGTTTCGTTTAGAAGCCCAACTTTCATTTGTTCTTGTGCAACTATTTTATTCAAAAGCTTTAGTGCTTTTTTCGCTGTTTCATTTGGGCATTTAATAGTTATAATTCTAACGTACATTTAATTGTTTCTCCTTTTTCTTCTAGGATCAATGTTATTCAAGAATACGAGTAAACTGAAACTTAGATTACTCAGGAATATCAAGTTTGGATAAGTTTTCAATAAAACGTTCTAGCATTTGACTATCCATATGAGCAAAATAGGTTTCTCTTAATTTTGTAAGAGTGAAATTAGGGTTTATTTCTATCACTCTGCCAATAGCTTTCTGGCCTTCATCAATCAAACCTAACTCTGCACAAAGTTTAGCTAATATGAGTGCTGATCTAAAGTCACCATGAGGAGTTGATATAGCTTCGCGTGCAAGAATTACACTTTCTTCTAAATGACCAATCTCTCCTAATATCATAGCTTTCCCATGTAAAAATGCAAACCTTCTTGGATCTCTTGGGCTAAGTTTGAAAGCTTTATTCATAGGGTCTAATGCTGCTTTAGGCTTGTTTGCAAAAAGTAAGGCACTAGCATAAAAAAAATAAGCCGATGAAGAGTTTGGATTACATTCGATTGCTTTTTCTGCAGAAGCAATTGCTTGGTCGTGTTTTTTAGATAAACTATATATCCTGGCAAGCATTTCATGTGCAAGAGAATCTCTATTATCACAATCTAATGCTTTATTTACATGGATATTTGCTTTTGATATATCATTTTTAATATTGTCTGAAAACCCTAAGAAAACAAAATGAGAAATAGTAAATGCTAAGTGACTATGTGCTTGCGCAAAATTGTCATCTATTTCAACTGCTTTATAAAAATAATCTGCGGCTTCATATAAACTTTTTTTATCCATTACGTAGAGACTATTTAGACCTCTTTGAAAAAGTTCCCAAGCTTTAAAATTAATATTGTCTCTTTTCTTAATATTACTTAATTCAATATAATTAACTTCCTGGTGAATTTGGCTAGACAAGATTTGTGTAATTTGATCCTGAAGTTCAAAAATATCATCTAAATTACCGTCATATTTATCAGACCATATTGAATTTCCTGTTTTGGCATCGTTTAATTGTGCTGTCACTCGTATACGTTTTCCTGAAGACCTAACACTTCCTTCACAAATGTAACGAACATTCAATTCATCTGCAATTTTAGAGATACTAGTAGATTGATCTTTAAACGAAAAAGATGTGTTTTTAGCTATAACAAATAAAGATTTAAATTTAGATAAAGCGGAAATTATATCCTCTGTTAAACCATCAGCCAAAAATTCTTTTTCACTATCATTTGATAAATTTTTAAATGGTAAAATAACAACTGAAGGTTTGTCTTGTTCAATATCTGTAGTTATTTCTTTTTTATTTTTATTATTAATTGTTGATGCCCAGCTCCAAGTTTGAATGGGATGTTCAATATTTTTTACATTTTTTTCGCCACAATCTACCCAAATAATATTTAAACGATCTTTTACCTGTCTAAAAGTATCATCTGATATTGTAACACCATTTGGTTCTGCTAGGGATTCAATTCTAGAAGCTATATTAACTCCATCACCAAGAACATCTCCGTCACTTATTACTATGTCACCAATATGTATACCAACTCGGAATTGTATTGCCTCTTCTTGTTTAACGTGTTTATTTCTGGTAATCATACCTTCTTGTATTGATATAGCAGCTTCAGTTGCTTTTACAGCTGAAGGAAATTCCATTAAAATTCCGTCTCCAATTGTCTTCACAGTTCTTCCTCCAAAATCAGAAATCAATGGATCAAATAATTCTGATTTATGAGTTTTAAATGAATTAATTGTTTTTAATTCATTTTTTTGAATTAAACGTGAATAAGACACAACATCAGCAAAAACAATTGCTGCAAGCCTTCTTTCTTGTAAATGTTCCATATTTTTATTTTTCTATCAAAAAGATGTTTCACCAAAGTCTTGAGTAACGGCCCCAACAAAATGAACGGTTTTAGGCGCAAGTGTCTTTACATACTTGGAAATATTTTCTTCTATTAACTTCTCAATTTTTTTCATTGAATCATTATCAGGAAACTCCCATAAAACAACACTTACATTAGGAGTTTGAGGGTTCTTCATAGCTCTAAACCTGACACCTTTTACTGTTTGAAGTAAATTGGGCCATCTGGTTTCAAGAATTGATTCAAAGAGTTCACAATCTTCAGTAGATGGAAAAGTTCTTACAAATATTTTTATTAACATTTTCACCTCAGTTAATTTTAAATTATGACAATTTTTAGTTTTGTATATTATGGTATTTTTTGCAAATATAATTAATATTTTAAGGAATAGATAAATGTTTCAAATAGCAATAAGAATGGATGTGCTTTTAAGAGCCTTTAAAATGGCTTCTATAGTTGGAATTGTTTTAGCTATAATTAATCATGGAGACCATATTCTTCTTGGAACAATGACAATTAATAATTGGATAAAAATATTGATAACTTTTTGTGTTCCTTTTTGTGTGTCGACGATTTCATCGGTTCTTGCTATTAGAAGAGAGCAAAGTTTTAGTGATTAAGAAAATATATAAGCAATTATCAAAATTTATATATATCTGTTTTGCGTTCTATTTTGCGTTTTTATCATTAGGTAAAAGCTTCGCTTATGAAGCAAAAGAAGATTATTTTTTCGAAGTTCAATTTGGAAATATTATTGTTGGTAAAGCTGAAGTTTCAGTCATAAATGATGAAAAAAAAATAATTGTAAAAGCAAAAACAAAAACTTCGGGTTTTTTAAATACATTTTACGAATATCAAGGAGAATTAATATCAGTATCCTTGGAAAACAATAAAATGTGGAAACCTTATAAATTTACAACTGAGAGTTTTTTTAACAATAAAAATCGATATTCAGATCTCACTTGGGGGCTAGACAAATCCGTTAGTTATGAACTTGATCCATTGTTAGATTTAAAAGAAGTTCATGGTATTGATAAATTAAGCCTTACTAACGTTATGGACCCTTTAACATCTATCATCAACGTAATTGAAAATATTAAAAATAAAAAAAACTGTGATCAAAGTTTTAAAATTTTTGATGGTAGAAGAAGGTATGATTTAAAAATCAAAAGCTTAGGTGAGGCCATATTAAAAAATGATAGACCTAAATCATTCAGTGGCGATGTAATCATATGTGGTTTAAGAATGTTTCCCCTAGGTGGTCATAGGTTGAAAAGTAAGTGGAAACCAGAAGAAGATAAATTCAGTGATTTCAAAGTATTTTTTGGAACAACTTCTTATGGGTCATTATTCCCAGTCAGGATAAATCTAGAGAGATGGTTTGGGACAGTTGTTATCCGTCTTATAAGCAAGAATATGTAAATTATGAAACTTGGGTTAATAGGAAAAAACATACAATCATCTCAAGCACCAGACATACATAAACGCCTTGGAAATTTATTTAAAATTCCTGTCAGTTACCAAATATTTGATTTAAAAGAAAATGATGAAAATCATTTTTCTGATCAGATACTCAGATTAAAAGATAGAGGCTTTACAGGTGTTAATATTACTTTTCCATTTAAAGAAAAAGTTTTAAAATATGCAGATATAATTAATGAAAGCTCATTAATGATTAAATCCTCAAACACTCTAATTTTTAAAACAGATATTATTGCAGAAAACACAGATTACACTGGCTTTTTAAGAAGCTATGAATTTCATTTTGGTAAGATTAAGCCTAAAAAAACTTTGGTACTAGGTGGGGGTGGTGTTGGAAGATCAATTACATTCGCATTAGGATCATTAGAAGTTGAGCATATTTATTTATACGAAACAGATAAAGTAAAAGGGAATATACTAATACAAGACTTAGAATTATTTAAAATAAATTGTACTTTGATAGATTATAACCAATTGAAAAAAATAATATCTGAGGTTCACGGTATAGTTAATTGCACACCTCTTGGTCATTATGATTTTCCAGGTTGTCCTTTAGGTGAATTTATGCCTAGTAATGATCATTGGATTTTTGACGCAGTTTATACGCCTGCAAAAACTACTTTATTAAAAAAAGGTGAAAAGGTAGGAGCTAAAATAATCTCTGGAATTGATCTTTTTATCTTCCAAGCGCTAGATGCATTTCTATTATTTACTACTCAAAGAATTGATAAGAATGAAATATCAAAGCATATTCAATTTTTAAGAGAATATTATTTTAAGGTGCTTTTTAAATAATTTAAGGTTTATTTTGAAAAACTATTTCTTCTGATAAAAGTTTATTAATAGCATCTTCATTATAACCAGCTTCTTTCAAGATATCTTTTGTATGCTGACCTATAAGTGGAGGCTTATGTTTGACACCAACAGAACGAGATCTACTAAATTTTATAGGCGATGAGACGCCCTTATATTCATCCTTACTAATAGTCATTTGTCTTTCTTTTGTTTGAGGATGATTAATAGCTTCTTCAATATTTCTTACAGGTCCAGCTGGAATTCCTGCTGCTAATAATTTTTCAGAGAATTCAACGCCATCTACATTTCTGAGTGCGTCCTCTAGGTATTTGGTTAAAGCTATTCTATTTTCAACTCTGTCCCCATTTGAAAGAAATCGTTCATCTATAATAAGTTCATCTAAATTCAGTGCTTTACATAACCTTGCAAATCCTGCGTCATTTCCAATACCCATAAATATTTCATTTGTAGCTGTCTTAAATTTATCATATGGAGCAATATTGGGATGTGCGTTTCCAGTAGCTGTACCTGGTTTTTTAGATAGAAAGTAGTTACCAGTATGAGGATGCATCAATGCTAGAGCTGAATCATATAGAGACATATCTATAAATTGACCTAGTCCAGATTTATTTCTTTCTTGAATTGCCATCAAAATACCTATTGTAGCGTACAATCCTGTTCCCATATCCACTACAGGAGCGCCAACTCTCACATCACCACCATTTGCATGCCCATTAATAGACATCATACCTGTCATTGCTTGAACAATAGCGTCATATCCCGGAGCTCCTCCAAGAGGACCTGTTGCTCCAAACCCTGATATTCTACAATGAATTAATTTAGGAAATTTTGAACTTAAAACTTCTTTGTAGCCCAACCCCCATTTTTCCATAGTGCCAGTTTTAAAGTTTTCAATTAATACATCACAAGATTTAAGAAGCTCTAATATTAACTCTTTACCTTCTTTTTTTGTTAAATCAATTGCTATTGATTTTTTATTTCTATTTACGTTAATGAAATATGAAGCCATGTCATTAATAAAAGGTGGACCCCAACCTCTTACTTCGTCTCCAATTTTTGATTCAACTTTAATCACATCAGCGCCATGATCAGCTAAAATTTGAGTTGCGTATGGACCTCCAAGAACTCGAGTAAGGTCTAAAACTTTAATTCCATTTAATGCGTAGCTTATTATATTATTTTGATCTGACATTTTTTCACTTTTTTAAATTATTAATATGATTTAGGTAATCCAAGCACACGCTCTGATATATAGTTTAAAACCATTTGAGCGCTAACAGGGGCTAATTTAGGTATCAGAGATTCTCTTAATAGCCTTTCTACATGATATTCTTTGGCATACCCCATACCTCCTAGAGTTATTACAGCTTGAGTAGCCGCTTTAAAACCAGCTTCTGCTGCAAAAAATTTAGCTGCATTAGCCAACCCACCCGAGTTTTCTCCGTTGTCATATTGATAAGCTGCTTTAGCAATCAACAATTCAGCAGCTTCTAATTCAATCCAGTTCTCGGCTAATGGATGCTGAATACTTTGATTCTTGCCAATAGGTCTATCAAATACAACTCTTTCTCCAGCATATCTAACAGCTCTTGATAGAGCATTTTTGCCTATTCCTAGAGCTTCTGCAGCAATAAGTATTCTTTCAGGATTTAAGCTATCTAATAAGTATCTAAAACCTTTTCCTTCTTCTCCAATTCTATCAAAATCATCTACTTCTAAGTTATCAATAAATATTTGATTACTGTCTACAGCAGATCTTCCCATTTTATCTATTTCTTTAACTTCAATTTTATTTCTATCTAGGTTCGTGTAAAACAAAGTTAATCCATCAATATTTTTCTTACATTCCTCAATAGGTGTAGTTCTAGCTAATAGAAGTATTTTATCGGCAATTTGAGCCGTTGATGTCCAAATTTTTTGTCCATTGATAATATATCCATTATTAATCTTTTTTGCGTATGTTTTTAATTTTCCAGTGTCTAAACCAGCATCAGGTTCAGTTACTCCAAAGCATGTCTTTTCTTTCCCGGATATTAAAGGTGGTAGCCATTTATTTTTTTGATTTATATTACCATGAACGACAATTGGATGTGGTCCAAATATATTTATATGTATAGACGATGCGGCTGCCATACCACCACCTGTCTCAGAAATTTTTTGCATAAAAATTGATGCTTCTCTAATACCAAGAGCAGCGCCTCCATACTCCTTAGGCATACAAATGCCAAGCCAACCACCGTTTGCAATTTCTTGATAAAATTCGTGAGGAAAATTACTTTCTTTGTCACACTTTAGCCAGTAATCATCATCAAAATTTGTCATAATATTTTGAACTGAATCAATAATAGATAATTGTGTTTGGTTATAATTAAATGACATACAAATTACCTTGCTAAATTATGATAATTTTCATTTGGCTCCATCTCAGTTGCAGAAGCTAATCTATTAGTCATGTTAAATAAGCCAATAATTGCACTTATGTCCCAAATGTCTCTATCCGTATAACCTACTTCACGAAGTCCTGATCTATCATTTTCTTTTATTTCAGAAGGATCTCGTGTTAATTTTTTTGTAAACTCTAATAAAGTTTCTTGCTTTTGAGATAATTCAGCTGAACGAAAATTTGCAGCTAATCTCTCTCCTAATTGCGGATCATTGGACAATTCTCTTACAGCAGAGCCATGAGCTACTAAGCAATAATAACAATGGTTTTCAGATGAAACCGTTACCGCAATCATTTCTCTTTCTAATTTTGATAGACCTGACTCTCCAAGCATTAACGCGTTATATAACTTTGTAAAACCTTCAAATTGCTTAGGAAATTTTGCAAATGCAGCAAGGACATTTGGAACAAAACCAACTTTTTCATTGACGATATTTAAATAACTTTGGGCTTGTTCTTCTCCTTCTTTTTTACCATCATAATTAAGATTTAATTTTGTTAAATTTTCATTCTGACCTTGTTTAGTTATTTCCTGCATTTAATTCTCCTTTATCCACGCTGGTTTTCTTTTAGCAAAGAATGCATTAATGCCTTCAATAGCTTCAGGGTTCTCCCATACATCAGCAAGTGCTTCAACTGTAAAATTAATAGTATCAAGATCAATTTTAATTGATAAATCTCTAACAAGTTTTTTTGAAGCAGAAATTGCGTCAGGAGCATTCATAGAAAATGGGTTAACTTCTTTTCCAATCTCATCATCAATATTAGCTTCATCCACGAATGATTTTATTAGCCCCATATCCTTCGCTTCTTTAGGTTTAAATATACGGGCACTGGTAAATAAATCTATGGAATTATTAGATCCAATTTTTGATATCACATATGGGCTTATAGTAGCTGGAATTAAACCAAGTTTTGTCTCAGTCAAAGCCATTTTAATATTTTCAGTGGCAACAACAATATCACAAACAGACATGATTCCTACTCCACCACCAAATGCATTTCCTTCAACTTTTGCAATTAAAGGTTTTGGGAAATTATACATTTTATATAAAATGTTAGCTAACTTAGATGCCTCTCTAATTCTAGTTTTTCTATCAGCATTAATTTGCTCTTTCATCCAATCTAAGTCACCGCCTGCACAAAATGTTTTTCCGTTAGCTGATATAATAACAAACCTGATACTTCTATCTTCTTTTAATTCATCAAAAACAGTATCTAATTCTTTTATCATTAAAGGTGATAAAGCGTTATGCTTTTTGGGTTGGTTTAGAATTATCTCACAGCATCCAAATACATTTTTTTTTAGTATTAGTGTTTTTGTTTTAAGGCCACTCATAAGTTCCGTCCGACTTAAGTTTTGTTGCAATTTGACTGCATTCAAGAATTCTTTCTTCATTTAATTCTGTTTCATAACCTTTGGATAATAATAGTTTATTAACTTTTTCCGTAGCAACATTACCTTTGGCACCTGGAGAGTATGGGCATCCACCCAAGCCTCCTACAGAAGAATCAAAAGTTTTTATCCCGTGTTCTAAGCATACACTAATATTATCTAGAGCATTTTTAAATGTATCGTGAAAATGACCGGCTAACATATCAGGTGTTGTAAGCATTAAGCATTCTTCAAGTATTGTTTTTATTTGATCTGGCATGCCTTTTCCTGTGGTATCTCCTAAGGAAATTTCATAGCAGCCCATCTGTAAAAGTTTGGAGGCAATTGTTGCTACTTTTTTTGGATCCACATAATCTTCATATGGACAATGAGCAACACAGCTTATATAACCGCGAACGGGTATTTTATGTTTAAGGGCTTTTAAAACTAAAGGCTTAAACCTTTCTAAGCTAGTTTCTATATTGCAATTAATATTTTTTAAACTAAAAGTTTCAGATGCAGCAGCAAAGATTGCTATTTCATCTACATTTGCTTTTAAAGCTCTATCAAATCCAATTTCGTTGGGTGTTAAGGCTGTATATTTAGTATTTTTTGTTCTTTTTATTCCTGCAAACACTTCTAAGGAATCTGATAGTTGTGGAACCCATTTAGGACTTACAAAGCTTGAGGTTTCAATTTTCTTAAATCCACATAATGATAATTTATTAATAAATTTTATTTTATCATCTGTGGTTATAAATTTTTTTTCATTTTGCAGTCCATCTCTTGGACTCATTTCAAATATATTAATAAAATTATTCATTAAAAACCTATATAATTATTCTTTTAAACTTAAAAGCTTTGTGTTTTCTGAAACTTGTTGACCATTATTAATAAATATTTTTTCAATAACTCCATCTCGAGGAGAAGTGAGTGAAAACTGCATTTTCATTGCTTCAAGTATAAAAAGCACATCATCTTTTTTAACTTTTAAATTAGGTTTAATTTTATTTGTTTTAATAACACCATGCATTGGAGCAACAATAGTATTCTCAAAGTTATTTGTATTAGTAGATTTAGATTCTTTTAAGTTTATGTCTACAACTTCAAAAGTATTTTGATGAGTAAAGAAAGTAAAGATTTTGTCAATACCATGTTTATCCAAGATTGATTGAAAACTTAAATGAACTTCTCTACCTTTTAATTTAGCTTTTATAAGAGACTTATCTAATGATATTGAAGTAAATAAAAATTTTTCATTGTTAAACTCAACTTCTAATTCATCAAACTTATTACATGAAATTTTGAAAAAAATGACTTGGTCTTGAATAGAAATTTTTAGTGGGTAAACATTTGGTTTCCACATGAACCAATCAAAAATATTATCATTTAAATTACGGTCTAATTTTTTAAATATGATAGCTGCAACTAATGCTTTGGTGTGGTTTTCAATTGTGTTATCCATAAGATTTTCAATATTATCTTCTATAAATTTTGTATTTGCCACACCATCTTTAATACTTTTATGGTTTAATAATTTAATTAATAAATTTAAGTTAGTTGTTATTCCTGCGATTTCTAAATCACATAAATAATTCTTTAGAGACTTTATCGCATCATTTCTATTTTTCCCATGCGCTATTATCTTAGCAATCATTGGATCATAAAATGGTGTTATGTTGTCTCCAGCCTTTGTGCCTGTTTCAATTTTACAATTTGGATGGTTCTTTGTTTCAGGAAATAAAAGATGATAAATATTACCACTTTGCGGTAAAAATTGTTTGTTAACATTTTCAGCATATAGTCTTGCTTCTATAGCCCAACCTTTTAATTTGATTTCATTCTGTGATAACGGTAATCGTAAGCCATTTGCTACATCTAACTGCCATTTTATTAAGTTTGTTGACGTAATGGCCTCTGTAACAGGATGTTCAACTTGTATCCTTGTGTTCATTTCCATGAAGTAAATTTTATTTTTGTCAATACCTTTACTAATATCTGCAATAAACTCAATCGTCCCAGCACCTTCATACTTTATTGAACGAGCAGCTTGAACTGATAGATCTCCGAGAAAATTTCTTATTTCATCAGTAAGGTTAGGAGAAGGAGCCTCTTCCATAACTTTTTGCTGTCTTCTTTGTAAAGAACAGTCTCTGTCGAATAAATGAATTACGTTGCCAAACTTATCAGCAAAAATCTGTATTTCAATATGGCGAGCGTTTGAAATATATTTTTCGAGAAGACAATTTTTATCATTAAAATTTGTTTTAGCTTCGTTTGAAGCTTCTTGAAATGCAGATTGAAACATATCTTTATTTCCAGCCATTCTCATACCTCTGCCGCCACCACCGGATCGAGCTTTAATTAATAATGGATATCCAATTTCATTAGCTTTATTTTTGAGATGATCAATTTGTTGATTACTGCCGTGATAACCGGGAACTATTGGTAATCCAGCTTTTTCCATTAAAGATTTTGCCTTATCTTTTTCCCCCATTTGTCTAATTATATTGCTATTAGGGCCAATAAAAATTAATTTATTTTTTTCAACTAATTCAACAAAATCTGCATTTTCTGACAACAAACCATAGCCAGGATGAATTGCATTCACTTGATTTATTTTTGCTATCTCTATTATCGCTGAAGAGTTCATATAAGTTTCAGAGACTGAAACACCAGGTATATGAATTGCTTCATCAGCTAATTCAGTGTGCAAACTTGTTGAGTCCGCATCAGAATAAATAGCAAGAGTAGGAATGTTTAATTCTTTAGCAGAGCGAATTATTTTACAAGCAATTTCACCTCGGTTGGCAATTAATAATTTTTTTATTTTCTGAAATGCCATAATTTTTTTACATTCTAAAAATACCAAACTTGGTATCTTCTATTTTTTGATTTGAAGTAATTCTTAAACTTGCTGCCAAAATATCTCGTGTTTTAGTTGGATCAATTATACCGTCATCCCAAAGTCGAGCAGAAGCATATAGAGGATGTGCTTGATTTTTAAATTGATCCAAAATTGGTTTTTTATAATTAAATTCATCTTTTTCGTCCCACTTTTCTTTGTTTTTAATTGCATTGTTTTTTTTCAATTCAGCCAAAACACTTGCTGCTTGTTCACCACCCATTACTGAAATACGAGAACAAGGCCAAGTCCATAAAAATCTGGGGCTAAATGCTCTACCACACATTCCGTAATTGCCCGCACCAAAGCTACCTCCAATCAAAACAGTTATTTTGGGAACCTTTGTGGTAGCAACAGCGTTAACTAATTTTGCTCCATTTTTAGCAATTCCACCATGCTCCGCTTTTTCTCCAACCATAAAACCAGTAATGTTTTGTAAGAAAATTAAAGGGATTTTTCTTTGGCTACATAATTCAATAAAATGAGTTCCTTTAAGGGCACTTTCAGAAAACAAAACGCCATTATTTGCTATAATACCACAAATTTGACCCTGTAATTTAGCAAAACCAGTTATTAAAGTTTTTCCAAATTCCTTTTTAAATTCATTAAACTCAGAGCCATCAACTATTCTCATAATAATTTCTCTAACATCATAAGGAGTTTTATTATCTGCTGGAACTATCCCTAACAATTCATTTTGGTCATATAAAGGTGAATCAAAACTTAATTTGGCTGAGATATTATTTACTTGAGTATTTAAATTTTTAATACATTGTCTTGCAATAGCTAATGCGTGATCATCGTTATCGGCAAGATGATCAGCTACACCTGAAATTTTAGTATGTACATCAGCGCCACCAAGTTTTTCTGCATCAGTTATTTCTCCAGTTGCAGCTTTAACTAAAGGAGGGCCAGCTAAAAAAATAGTTCCTTGATTTTTTACAATAATAGTTTCGTCTGACATTGCTGGAACATAAGCACCACCAGCTGTGCAACTTCCCATGACTACAGCTATTTGAGGTATATTTTTGGATGACATATTAGCTTGGTTATAAAAAATTCTTCCAAAATGCTCTCTATCTGCAAAAACTTCATCTTGATTTGGAAGATTAGCACCTCCTGAATCGACCAAATACACACATGGTAAGTTATTTTCAAGAGCTATTTCTTGTGCTCGCAGGTGTTTTTTAACTGTAATTGGGTAATAAGTCCCACCTTTAACAGTTGAATCATTACAAATGACCATTACGTCGTGGTTATGTATTTTCCCAATCCCAGTTATTAATCCTCCTGAAGGACAGGCATTATCATACATATTATAACCTGCAGTTAATCCAACTTCTAGAAATGGGGTCTCAGGATCTAATAATTTTGTAACCCTTTGTCTGGGTAACATTTTACCTCTTTTTTCATGACGTATTTTTAATTTTTCTCCACCGCCATCCATAGCTGTATTTACAGCCTTTAAAGTAAGTTCAAAATCAACATTAAGCTGTTGTTTGTTTTTTATAAAATCAGGATCATTTGAATTTATTTGTGACTTTAGAATTGTCATACTAAAGTTTCCATAAATAGCTCTCTACCGATCAGCATTCTTCTAATTTCAGACGTTCCTGCTCCAATTTCATATAATTTTGCATCTCTAAGAAGTCTTCCTGCAGCAAAGTCATTAGTATAGCCATTGCCTCCAAGAGTTTGAATAGCTTCTAAAGTCATCTGAGTTGCCTTTTCGGCTGCATATAAAATACATCCTGCAGCATCTTTTCTAGTTGTTTCACCTCTATCGCATGCTTTTGCAACTTCATAAACATATGCCCTACACGCATTCATTGTGGTGTACATGTCAGCAATTTTACCTTGCATAATTTGAAATTCTCCAATTGCTTTTCCAAATTGTTTTCTTTCATGAATGTATGGCACTACTATATCCATAGCAGCAGCCATGATTCCTATGGGGCCTGCAGCAAGTACAACTCTCTCATAATCTAATCCACTCATTAAAATAGCCGCACCTTTTCCTTCTTCACCTAAAATATTTTCTTGAGGAACAGGGCAATTTTGAAATATAAGTTCAGCGGTATTTGAACCTCGCATTCCAAGTTTATCCAATTTTTTTCCAGATGAAAAACCTGACATTGACTTTTCTATTATAAAAGCAGTAATTCCCTTTGATCCTCCAGATGGGTCAGTTTTAGCGTACACAACTAAAGTGTCTGCATCGGGGCCATTCGTGATCCACATTTTTGATCCATTGAGAAGGTATGTTTTATTTCCTTGCTTTTCAGCGTGGAGTGACATGGAGATGACATCAGAACCAGATCCTGTTTCACTCATAGCTAAAGCACCAACTTTTTTCCCTGAGCATAGATCTGGTAGGTATTTTTGTTTCTGTTCTTCAGTTCCATTTCTATTTATTTGATTAACGCATAAATTTGAAAAAGCGCCGTATGAAAGACCAACTGAAGCACTTGCCCGACTTATTTCTTCAACAGCAATACAGTGAGCTAAATAACTCATGTCGCTTCCGCCAAACTTTGAATCTGCAGTTATGCCTAAAAGACCAAGATCACCAAATTTTTTCCATAATTCATTAGGAAAAGTATTATCTTTATCAATTTGGTCTGCTAAAGGAGCTATTTCTTTCTGAGCAAACTTATAAATAGTATCTTTTAATATTTCGTTATCTTTTCCAATTGAAAAGTTCATGGAATGAAAGAACATATTAAAACTCCTATATCATTAATATTTCATTTTATAACATAATCAAATTTACTTCAGTTACTCATAAATAATGTTTTTACTTTAGGTTATTTAATGCACGCTCTTTTGCTTCCGCGCTTTCCATCCCTGACACGTAAAGTAAGCCATTCATTCTTCGCATTAAGTTGGCTTCAAAGTCATCTATAATCCCGTCAGCAAGAATAACTCCCCACATCATTTCAATTACATCAACTCTTTCACTATGATCCATTTCATTTAATACAATTTTTATTTGTGAAAAAATTTCTATCCTTTTATCACCGTCATTTAAAGCATTTTTCATATTTTCGTCAGCTTCAGTATCGCTGAATTTAAATTTTTTAATTAATAATTTTTTTATATAATCAAGCTCTTCTTCACTTGCTTTACCGTCTATTTGGCATGCTTCAATAAGTAATATTATAACTGCTTGAATATCTTCACCTTTATATTCATCTTCAACTTCTGTTTTAGAAGTTATTTTTTTCATGGCGGATTTTAAATTTGAAAACATTTTTTTTCCTAAGTAGCAAAATTTGAATTTTAAGCAAAATTATATATGACTGTAAAATGGATAAATTTGTCTTTTTTTTCAAGTTTTAAATAACAAATATAATTTCTTTTAAGTTTTTTATATATATGTAAAGGTTAATTATCATAGTATTAATAGCGTTAATTAATTTTTTAAGCCTAGGAGTAACCTGATATAATGGTTGATATAATTTATGGCAAGTGATGCATTTCTTAACTCAATTGAAGTTAATTTTAAAAAATCAATTAAATATATTCAAAAAATAAATGGAGTTGAATCTCTGCCCAATGACCTTGCTGATCAAATAATGATGGCTAATGCTACGTACATAGTTAGGTTTGCTGTTAGATTAAGAGGAGCAGTTCACACATTCACAGGTTATAGATCAGTTCACTCTGATCATTTTGAGCCTGTAAAGGGTGGAATAAGATATGACATGGGTGTCAATCAAGAAGAGGTTGAAGCTTTAGCTGCATTGATGACATATAAATGTGCTTTAGTAGAGGTTCCTTTTGGAGGATCAAAAGGTGGGCTTATAATTGATGTTAAAAAATGGTCTCCTGAAGAGTTAGAAAGAATAACAAGACGTTTTACTCAAGAGCTTGCTAAAAGAGATTTAATTCATCCTTCTCAAAATGTTCCTGCTCCAGATGTAGGAACTGGTGAGCGTGAGATGGCGTGGATGGCAGATGAATATAGGCGGCTAAACCCTACTGATTTAAACGCTTGGGCTTGTGTCACTGGAAAACCAGTTAATAAAGGAGGTATTTCAGGCAGAACGGAAGCTACAGGAAGAGGTGTAAAGTATGCCCTTAAAGCATTTTTTGAAAATGAAATTGATATTAAAAAAACTGGTTTAAGTCGAGGTTTAAAAGGAAAAAAAATTATAATTCAAGGTTTTGGAAATGTTGGTTATTATGCCGCCTATTTTCTTTCAAATGAAGATGGAGCAATAATTACTCATGTATTAGAGAGAGAAGGTGCTATAATTGATGATGAAGGAATAGATATCCTGTCATTAAAAAACTATCTCATTGCAAATGGAACTATTAGAGGGTTCAAAGGGTTTGTTGAAAGCGGGCCAGAGATACTTGAAGCAGAAGCAGATATTTTAATTCCTGCAGCTATGGAATTAGTTATTACAAAAGATAATGCTGAAAGAATTAGAGTTCCTCTAATAATTGAGGCCGCTAATGGACCTATATCTTCAGATGCAGATGAGATACTTAATAAGCGTGGAGTAATAATTATTCCAGACCTTTATGCCAATGCAGGTGGAGTAACTGTTAGTTATTTTGAGTGGATTAAGAATCTAAGTAGGATAAGGCTTGGAAGACTTCAAAGAAGAGCTCAAGAAAATCAAGTTTCGCTTCTTATTGAAGGAATTGAAAATATGACAGGGAAAAGCTTTCCAGTGGATTATAAATCACGATCTATTCAAGGCGCTTCAGAGTTGGATCTTGTTCGTTCAGGACTTGAAGATACAATGATGGATACATATGATGTGATAAGTAAAGTGTGGAATAGTAATAAAGATATTCCAGATTTAAGAACTGCAGCTATGATGGTTGCAGTTCAACGTGTCGCTCAAAGTTATGCTTCTCTAGGTATATAAAAATGTAAAAAGGAGGGATAATGCCCTCCTTTTTTTAATTCAATGTAAATTTATTTTTTGAAATCAGGGTAAGCTTCCATTCCAATTTCACTAATATCAGTACCTTCCATTTCTTCTTCAGGTGTTACTCTTATTCCCATTATTAACTTAATCAAATACCAAACAATGGTTGATGCTATAATTGTAAAGGCACCTATGGATAATATACCATAGAGTTGAGCGCCAATTGTCGCGTCAGAGTTTGAAAAGACAACGGCTATTGTTCCCCAAATTCCAGCAAATAAATGAACTGGGATTGCGCCAACAACATCATCAATTTTAAGTTTATCTAGCATAGGAATTGCTAATACAACAATTAATCCTCCTACAGCGCCAATGAAAATTGCAAGCATTGGAGTTGGGGCTAGTGGTTCAGCAGTTATAGCAACCAAGCCTCCTAAAGCGCCATTTAATGCCATGGTAAGATCTGTTTTTTTATAAAAGAGCATTGTTAATATTATGGCAACGACAACTCCACCGGCTGCAGCTAAATTAGTATTTATATAAATATTTGATATTGCAGCAACATCTGCAGCAGTTCCCATGGCTAATTGTGATCCACCATTGAACCCAAACCATCCAAACCATAAAAGGAATGTACCTAAAGTGGCTAATGGTAAGTTAGACCCTGGCATTGGAGTTATACTACCATCTTCAGCATATTTACCTTTACGTGCCCCTAAAATTATTGCTCCAGTTAATGCAGCCCAACCACCTACACCATGAACAATTGATGAGCCTGCAAAATCAAGAAAACCTGCTTCACTTAGAAAGCCACCACCCCATGACCAAGAGCCTTGGATTGGGTATATAAACCCACATAAAACTACAACAAAAATGAAAAAACTTTTTAGTTTAATTCTTTCAGCAACAGCTCCACTGACAATTGATGCTGCTGTAGCACAAAAAACCATCTGAAAAAACCAATCTGACCCTGATGAGTAAGTTGAGTCCTTATCGCCTCCAAAAGTTTTTAACTCGTCAGCTGGGGCCCATAAAGCAAAACTGCCAATCCAGCCTGTGACATCCATATACATTAAATTATAACCAACAAATGCAAACATTAGGCCTGCAATTGAGTATAAACCGATATTCTTAGCACACTGGACTACTGCATTTTTAGCTCTTACTAATCCAGTTTCTAACATACAAAAACCAGCAGCCATTAACATAACTAAAAATCCATGGACTAAGAAAGAAAATGAATTAAAAATATATGCGGTTTCCGGATCTGGAGCTGCCAAAACCCTACTTGAGAAAATTGTTAATAGAATAGTTGTCAAAACAAACAACTTTGAAAAATTCAACATTATAAAACTCCTAATTAAAAATTAGGTGAAATATAAATTTCTTTTTTAAATTAACTAATAAATATGTAATAGAATAAAAAAATGATTAATAATGATTAAAAATTGATCATAAATAATAGTAAAATATAAAATATGCTTAAAATATAATCATTATTTATTTCTTTAATCGTTCATAGTGGTTCAATATTTGATTTAAAGAGTTAAAGATTTGAATTTTACTATCCTTTGCTTTTGATTTTAAGGAGCCAAGATCTTGTTCATTAGTTTCATTTGTTAATAATCGTATTGCTTTGAATGTTAGATCATCTTGTTTTTCCTCTAAAAAACAAACATTCATAATCTGATCTAGTTTGGAGAAAAAAATATCCATTTTGTTTAAAAATATCAATTTTTTTTCAATGTCGTGTGTAATTTCAAAAGTTGACTTATCATTATAAAAAACTCTAAGAAACTCAATATCTCTTTGCCCACCAGCATTATACTTAGTTTCATACCATTTTGAGGATTGATTTTTTTTTGTCCTGCCATCATTAGTTCTATTGTGATTAGAGCCGGTTCTCATTAAATTAATTTCTTTAGCTAATTCATGGGTGGAAATTGGATAGCTATTCAAATCTTTTATGAGGTTAGATAATTGTGAACTAAAATTATTTTCTTTTGAGACAATTCTTGTCTTTCTTAAAGCTATTTTTTCCCAAGAAAAAGCATTATTTTTTTGATAATTTTTAAAATTAGAAAAGGTTGAGGCAATAGGTCCAGTTTTCCCAGATGGTCTGAGCTTTGTGTCTACCTCGTACAAAATCCCTTCATTTGTTTTAATAGACAATATATTTGTTAATTTACGAAACAAATCTAAATGTGCAAGTCTATCACTTTCAATAGCATTAACATTGTCGCTATAAATAAAAACAAGGTCTAAGTCAGAGTTGGCGCTCATGCTTAATGAAGCAAATCTTCCATAAGCTATTATACAATATTGATCTAACTCAATATCATATTTTTTTTTAATTTCTTTTTCTACTATATCAATAGTTTTATCTAATGTGGATTGAGCAAGTAAAGAGAGTTCTTTAGCAAATTTTAAAATATTAATTTCACCTTGAATTAGTGCAAATAAAATTTGAAATTTAAGAAATCTATGTCTTTTTCGAAGTAAATCTAAAAGTGTCTCTTGATCATATAAATCAGGATCAATCTTATCATACATATTTTTATAAAATGTTATATTTCCATTTAACCTAATGGCATAATTAGGATCAAGAATATCTAGTAATTTTATATCTTCTGAAATAAAATTTGTTAGATATCCAGAAAATGATAAAACTTCAGAAAGGTTATTGAATAAAAAATCTTTTTTAAAAAGATTATTTGTAAAAATTAAATTCAGCGCAACACTATCTACAAATCGTAATAGTTGGTATAAACCTTGTTGAATATCTTTTGACAAGAATATTATTGAAATAATTTTATCTAAGAATGTATTTAAAGGTTCATTTTTATCTAAAGATATTTTTTGTGTAAAATAATTTTTAAATGAAATTATGATAGATTTTTCATTTTTTTTATTACAATTAATAATGTCATGAATTAAATTGATATTGGAGTTATAAGTTCCATTATTTTCACCATAAGACCGGGGAAGATTAAGTGGAATTGTAATTTTTTTATAAAGCATTAAAGAATAGCCAGTATTTGTTAAAAACTTTATTTTAAACTATATATAAATTAACATTGTAGCAATATTGAAAATATAGGTATGGGAATGGAACATATAAAAGACAATAACCTTCTATTAGGAAGATCAAGAGACATAGGTGGATTAGATGTTAAAAGAGTTTTGCCACATGCAACTAGGCAGATGGTAGGACCATTTATTTTTTTTGATCAAATGGGTCCAAATGAATTTATCACTGAAGGAGGAATTGATGTTCGTCCTCATCCTCATATTGGCTTAGCTACATTGACGTATTTATTTTCAGGTGAGATATTTCATCGTGACTCCATTGGCTCTTCTGAGAGTATAAAACCTGGTGATGTTAACTTAATGATTTCAGGAAAAGGTATCACCCATTCTGAGAGGACACCAAAAGGTATTCAAGTGCCTTACAAACTTTTCGGTCTACAATGTTGGATAGCTTTACCTAAGTCACATGAAGCAATGAAACCTGAATTTCATAATTTAAAAAAGAAAGAAGTCCCTTCAGTTGTTACTAAAAATATGATGGCAAATATTGTTTTGGGTTCCGCATATGGTAAAACATCACCGTTAAAAAACGTATCTAATGGAATGTTTATAGAAATTAAGGTTAAAAATAATAACACAATAGAATTACCCAAGAACATAGAAGAGTCCGGTATTTATCTGCTGTCAGGAAAATTAGAAATAAAAGGTCGAGTGATTAACCCCGGTGAAATGTTAGTGTTAACCAATAAGAGTAATCTAATTATTAGTGCATTAGAAAACTGTCATTTTATTCTTTTAGGTGGAGACACTATGAATGAGCGAAGATATTTGTGGTGGAATTTTGTAGCATCAGATTTAAAGTTAATCGAAAGAGCAAAAGAAAATTGGGTTAATAAAAAATTTACCATGCCAATTGATGATTGTGAGGATTTTATACCACTTCCAAAGTAAAGTTAGAATAAAGTTTTTAAAAATTGGATCCATTAATGTACACACCGGAACATTTCGAAGAGAAAAATATAAATGAGATTAAAAAAATAATAGATACTTTTCCTCTGGCAACAGTTTTCATTAACGGACCTAATGGATTTTCAGCTAATCATATTCCTCTTGTATGCCATTTTAATACAGATGGGACTCAAACAATTCTAGGTCACATAGCACGTGAAAACGAAGTTTATAAAGAAAATAGGAATGGTGACAAAGTCTTAGTTGTTTATAAAGCTGAAGATAGTTACATCAGTCCTAATTGGTATTCAACTAACAAAATAACACATGAAGTTGTGCCAACATGGAATTATCAAGCTGTCCATTTTCATGGAGAAATCAGTTTTTTTGAAGATAAAAAATCATTACTTGGGATTCTCGGTAAATTAACAAAGATACACGAAAAGAAAATAGGTGAAAAAGAGCCTTGGAAGATAAAAGATGCTCCTAGAGAATATATAGAAAAAAAAATATCTGCAATAGTCGGTATAAAAATAGATGTATCAAGATATGAAGCTAAATCAAAACTCAATCAAAATAAAACAGAATTAGATCTAAAGTCAGTTAAGAAAAAAATGCTTCAATTAAAAAAAGAAGTGCTATATTTAGCTATGGATAAACTTAAATAGAATTACTTAAGGAATGTTAAATGTACCTATCTGCATATTTATCTGAATATTGTAAAGACACTAACTTAAATAAGGTCATAATTAATTTAAGTAATGCCGCCATTCAAATATCAAAAATTATTAGAAATCTTAATAATGATATTAACAATAGAGGTGAATCTGATACAAAAAACTTTGATGGTGATGTTCAAAAACCTTTAGATATTTTATCTGATGAAATTCTAATGCAATACATGAGTAATGCTCCAGTATCAGGTTATGCATCAGAAGAACAAGAAGGTTTTGTTGATTTAAAAAATAATCATAGCTTTATAGTAATTGCTGATCCATTAGATGGATCTAGCAACATAGACGTTAACGTATCTATAGGCACAATATTTTCTATTATGCCTCAAAATAACCTTCCTCTAGAACAAGCCTTTCTTCAGAAGGGAAGAGAACAAAAATCAGCTGGTTTTTTTGTTTATGGACCTCAAGTAACATTATTTTTAACTGTTGGAAAAGGTACAGTTGCTTTTGGTCTTGATGAAGATAAATCTGAATTTGTATTAATTAATGATAAAATAAAAATTCCAAAATCAACATCTGAATTTGCTATTAATGCGTCTTATTCAAGGTTTTGGGATAAAGCAACATCTAATTATATTAAGGATTGTCAAGGTGGTAAAGATGGGCCGAAAGGTAAAGATTTTGGTATGAGATGGGTAGGGTCTTTAGTTGCAGATGCTAGTCGTATATTTAATAGAGGTGGAATATTTTTATATCCTGCAGATAAACGTTTGAAAAATAAACATGGTAGATTACGTCTAACATATGAAGCTAACCCTTTAGCAATGTTAATTAAAGAAGCTGAGGGTAGGGCAACTAACGGGATAATGGATATATTAGATGTTGAGGTGTTAGATATTCATCAAAGATCACCTTTGATATTTGGTTCAACTGAAGAAGTTGAAAATTTTATTCACTACAGTAGAAATTTATAATTTCCCTAAAACTTATATGTAAATTCCAAATTAAAGATGTTATGTAATGTTAGTTATTCATTTTTGAAATGCTAAAGGAGAAACTTTGAATGCAAGATCAAGCTAGATCTAGAAACAATAAATCAATATTAATGGCTGATGCGATAAGATTCTTGTCTATGGATGCTGTTCAAGCTGCAAACTCAGGTCATCCTGGAATGCCAATGGGTATGGCAGATGTTGCAACTGTTTTGTTTAGTAAATGCATTAATGTCTTCCCAGATGATTCAGATTGGCCTGATAGGGATAGATTTGTTTTGTCTGCTGGTCACGGTTCTATGTTACTTTATGCTTTGCATTATCTATTAGGTTACAAGGATATGCCAATTGAAAATATTAAAAACTTTCGCCAATTAAATTCAAATACAGCAGGTCACCCAGAACTTGGTCATGCAAAAGGTATAGAAACAACCACTGGACCTTTAGGACAAGGATTAGCCACGGCTGTTGGAATGGCTCTAGCAGAGAGGCTGTTAGCATCTAAATTTGGAACTAATCTTGTAGACCATTATACTTATGTGATAGCTGGCGATGGATGTCTTCAGGAGGGAATAAGTCACGAAGCAATCGAGTTTTCAGGACATTTAAAATTATCTAAGCTAGTAGTTCTTTGGGATGATAATAATGTATCTATTGATGGTTCAACCAATCTGTCAAATTCAGCAAATCAGATACAAAGATTTAAAGCGGCTGGTTGGCACACACAAGTTATAGACGGTCATAATCATCAAGAAATTGAAGAAGCAATTAACAATGCAAAAAAATCAAGAAAGCCATCTCTTATAGCTTGTAAAACAACAATTGGATATGGTGCTCCTAATATTGCAGGAACTTCTAAAACCCATGGAGCTCCACTCGGAGAAGATGAAATCAAAGCAACTAGGGTAGCCTTAGACTGGACAAGTCCAGCTTTTGAAGTTCCCGAAAATATTCTAAAATCTTGGAAAGAAACAATAGTAAGATCTAAACATGTCTATGATGAATGGAAAATTAGGTTTGAAAAAAGTCCTAAAAGAAAGCGTTTTCAAAATTTCATAGATGGTGAAATTCCTAAATCTTATGAAAAAAAAATAGTTTTATTCATAAAAGAAATGAAGGCTTCGCAACCAAAATTAGCAACTAGACAGTCAAGTCAAAAAACTCTTGAAATTATAAATCAAGTTGTCCCTAATACAATTGGGGGTTCAGCAGATTTAACTGGTTCTAATCTTACGAAGACTAATAATATGAAAACAGTTTCTCCTGGAAAATTTTCTGGAAATTACATTCATTATGGTATTAGAGAGCACGCTATGGGTTCAATAATGAATGGAATTGCTTTGCATAAAGGTTTTATTCCTTATGGTGGAACTTTTCTTGTCTTCAGTGACTATATGCGTGCTTCAATTAGGTTATCTGCATTAATGTCTCAAAGAATAATTTATGTATTAACTCATGACTCAATTGGACTTGGAGAAGACGGACCTACGCATCAACCTGTAGAACATTTAGCCATACTAAGATCAACTCCAAATTTGAATGTAATAAGGCCTGCAGACATGGTCGAAACTGCTGAAGCTTGGGATATAGCTCTTAAAACTAATGGTCCAACTGTTTTAGCCTTATCTAGACAAGGTTTGAAAGCTTTTCGTTCAGAAAAGTCATCAGATAATAAAGTCTCAAAAGGTGGTTATATTTTAAATAGTATCTCATCTAAACGTGACTTAACACTAATAGCAACTGGCTCTGAAGTTGAAATAGCTATGGAAGCAGCTGACACTCTTAAAGAAGAAGGTTTAAATGTTGCTGTTGTAACAATGCCATGTTGGGAATTATTTGATCAACAGGATGAAACTTATAGAAAAGAAATTTTAGGTGATTGTCCTAGAATAGCAATAGAAGCAGCATGTGAAATGGGTTGGAGTAAATATACTGGAGATAAAGGTGCGTTCATTGGAATGAAGGGATTTGGAGCATCTGGGCCTGCCCCTGAGCTTTATAAGCATTTTGGTATAACTTCTAAAGCTGTAGTAAATAAAGCTAGAGCAATCTTAAAATAATAAATATACGTGAAGTAAAGTTTTATTCATGAACCTCTCAATTAAAAAAATTATTAATGAAAATGTTAAAGATAAAGCAGTGCTTTTGAGAGCTGACTTGAATATTCCAATGTCAGGTGGCAAAGTTACTGACTTCACCAGAGTTGAACGTCTAATTCCTACTATAGAATATTTAAAATCTTCAGGCGCTAAAGTTATTATTTGTAGTCATTTTGGGAGACCAAATGGTGAAATTAATAAAAATTATTCTCTAAAGCCTCTGGTAAATATTCTATCAAAAGCTATTAATTCTGAAATTAAATTTGCTGAATCTTGCATTGGAAAAGAAGCATTGGAAGCTAAGAAATTATTAAAATCTGGTGAAATTTTATTGCTTGAGAATGTTAGATTTCAAAAAGGGGAAGCTAATAATGATTTAGTATTTGCAGATGAATTGTCTCAAAATTGTGACATGTTTGTCAATGACGCTTTTTCATGTTCTCATCGGTTTCATGCGAGTTTACATGCGATTACAAAATTCTTACCCTCATATTCTGGTATATTATTAAATGAAGAGTTAAATGCTTTACAATCTGTTGTGAGTTCTCCAGTTAAACCTGTAGCAGCACTCGTTGGAGGTGCAAAAATATCTACCAAGATAAGTATTATTGAGTATTTATTGACTAAGATGGATTATTTGATAATAGGTGGAGCTATGGCAAATACTTTTATGGTTGCAAAAGGATTTAATGTTGGAAAAAGCTTGTACGAAAAAGATTCAATTGAAATTGCAAAATTCATTTTAGAAAAAAGTAAACAACATAAATGTCAAATTATATTACCAACTGATTTTGTAGTGGCTCACAAATTCGAAGATAAAGCAGCTACTCAAATAGTATCTGCTGAAATGATACCATCAGATATGATGGCTTTAGATATTGGTCCAGATAGTATTAAAAAAATGAGTTTTATCTTAAAAAATATTAAAACATTGTTATGGAATGGTCCGCTTGGAGCATTCGAAATAGAAGGTTTTGAACAAGGCACTTTTTCTTTAGCTAAATTGGCCTCTACTTTAACTGAAGAAGGAAAATTAATTACAGTTGCAGGTGGTGGAGATACCGCATTTGCATTAAATAAAGCTGGTGTTTCTGAAAAGTTTACATATATCTCACTAGCAGGAGGGGCTTTTCTTGAATGGTTGGAAGGTATTGAGTTGCCAAGTATATCGGTATTAAGTAATAATTAACATCTACATAAATGAGAGGAAATAAAATGGCAGTTAGAGTTTCTATTAACGGATTTGGTAGAATTGGAAGAAATATTTTAAGAGCGATAATAGAATCAGGTAGAGACGATATTAATGTTGTTGGAATTAATGATTTAGGTCCAGTTGAAACTAATGCACATTTACTAAGGTATGACACTATTCATGGAAGGTTTCCATCTGAAGTTAAAGTTAATAATGATATTATTGATGTAGGAAAAGGGCCCATAAAAGTAACAGCTATCAGAGACCCTAAAGATCTACCATGGAAAGAATTAGATGTTGATGTTGCTATGGAATGTACTGGAATATTTGCATCAAGAGATAAAGCTGCTCTGCATCTAGATGCAGGAGCAAAGAGAGTTTTGGTATCTGCTCCAGCAACAGGAGCTGATTTGACAGTTGTTTATGGAGTGAATCATGAAAAATTAACTAACAATCATTTAGTGGTTTCAAATGCGTCATGTACAACTAATTGTTTGGCTCCTTTAGCAATGATTATTAATAATGAAGTTGGCATTAAACAAGGTTTTATGACTACAATTCATTCTTATACAGGTGATCAACCAACTTTAGATACAATGCACACTGATATGTATAGAGCTAGAGCTGCTGCTGGAAATATGATTCCTACATCAACTGGTGCTGCAAAAGCTGTAGGATTAGTGTTACCAGAATTAAATGGTAAATTAGATGGTGTTTCTATGCGGGTTCCTACTCAAAATGTTTCAGTTGTTGATTTTAAATTTAATGCAATGAGATCTACATCTATTGAAGAAATTAATAACATTATTAAAAAAGCTTCTGATGGAAATCTTAAAAATATTCTTGGTTACACAGATGAACCTCTTGTTTCAAGTGATTTTAACCATGACTCACATTCCTCTGTGTTTCATATGGATCAGACAAAAGTAATGGATGGATCTTTTGTTCGTATTCTAAGTTGGTATGATAATGAATGGGGCTTTTCTAATAGAATGTCTGATACAGCAGTGGCAATGAGTAACACTATCTAATTTTATAGAGTTAATTTAATTTTTAAATAAAGGTATTGAATAAATGAAGGAATTATTAATAGCGCCTTCAATACTTTCAGCTAATTTTGGTTTCTTGTCCCAAGAGATTAAATCTATTGATAAGGCAGGAGCTGATTGGATACATTTAGATGTTATGGATGGTCACTTTGTTCCAAATTTAACTTTTGGACCTCCAATTATAAAATCAATAAGATCCTGCTCTGATAAACCATTTGACGCCCATCTTATGGTTAGTAACCCAGATTATCTGATAAATGAATATGTTGATGCTGGTGTTGATATGATTACTGTTCATAAAGAGGTGACAACTCATTTAGATAAAACATTAAGTCATATTCGTGAATTAGGTTGTAAATCAGGCGTTTCTATAAATCCAGCTTCATCTATTTCAGGCTTAGAGTTTGTATTAGATAAATTAGATTTAATTCTTTTAATGACAGTTAATCCTGGATTTGGTGGCCAATCATTTATAAATTCTTCATTAGAAAAAATAAAAAGTGTTAAATATTTAGTTGGAGATCGTCCAATTAATATTCAAGTTGATGGAGGTATCAACAGCGATATTGCTCCAAAGGTAATTGCAGCTGGAGCAAATGTGTTAGTTGCAGGCTCTGCTGTTTTTCAGGGAAATAATTTTGAGAGTTATAAAAAAAATATAAACTCTTTAAGAAACCTTATTTAGTTTATGAAACATAATCCATATGCAGTAATATTTGATTTAGATGGAACATTGGTCCATTCAGTTCCTGATATGCATAGTGCGATTAATAAAACTTTAAAAGAATACAATTTAAAAGATATTTCTGAAGAGCAATTACAAACTTTTGTTGGAGAAGGTATGTTATCTCTTGCAAAAAAAGTAGTTGATTTTTGTGGTGGTGATAGAGAATTGTATCAAATAGTCTATCAAAGCTACAGGAAAAACTATTCTGATGAGCCATTTAAATATAGTTCCTTGATGCCAGGAGCTATGTCTGCGCTAAACTTCTTTTATAATCAAAATATTCCTATGGGAATTTGTACCAATAAAAGACAGTATGTAACTGAGAAACTAATACAAAAAATGAACTTAGAAAAATTCTTTAATGTTATTGTTGGAGCTAGAGATAATATTCCATTAAAACCAAACCCTGATATGGTTTTATTAGCGATGGATAGCTTTAAGTTACCAGATAGTTCATTTTTAATGGTGGGTGATACATCCAATGACATAGAAGCGGCTATTTCAGCAAATATTAAATCAATAGTTATTAAAGGAGGATACACTAATTATGATGTGGAAACCTTGGGTGCAAGTTTCACCTTAGAAAGTTTAAATCAAATAATAGATCTTTTTAATACAAAATTTATTAAATAGGATCCCAGCTAAAAACATCTCCACTTCTTTCGCTAGCTGTCATTGAACTCTTAAAAGCTGGATATGCTCTTTGAGCTATCTCTTGGGGTGTCCATCCTTTTTCTGAATGAACACTTTTGACTGGCCTGTGTTGATTATATATGAATAATTCATTTAAACGCGCACTAAAAATTTGACCAGTAACATCTTTTGCTGCTGCAGAAGCTAGAAAAACTGCTAAAGGTGCATTAGTCTCAGGTGTCATTTTCTTTAATCTTTCCACTCTCTCTTTTTCAGCATCGGTATTAGCTGGAATTGAATTTGTCATTCTACTCCAAGCGAATGGTGCTATACAATTTGACCTTACATTATATCTACTCATATCTAAAGATATAGACCTTGAAAGACCGGCAATACCAAGCTTAGCTGCTGAATAATTAGCTTGTCCAAAATTTCCAATTAAACCAGAAGTACTTGTCATATGAACATATGCTCCTGAGTTTTGTTCACGAAAGTATGGAGCTGCTGCTCTACTAACATAAAAGCCACCATTTAAGTGAACATTAATTACATTTTCCCAATCAGAAGGATCCATTTTATGAAAAATAGCATCTCTTAAGATACCTGCATTATTAATAATAATGTCTATTTTACCATATGTATCTATGGCTTTTTTAATTATTAACTGTGCACTTTCCCAAGTTGAAACACTGTCATTGTTAATAACTGCCTTACCACCTTTTTGAGTTATTAATCCACATGTTTCTTCTGCGGGCGAAGAAGAGCCACCATCGCCAGTTAATGAAACTCCAATATCATTGACAACAATTAATGCGCCTTCCGCAGCTAGAGCCAATGCAATTTCACGACCAATACCTCCACCAGCACCTGTTACAACTGCAACTTTATCCCTTAACTCTAGTTCAATGCTCATATCTTGATTCCTTAGTAGATTACTCATTTAAAAATAAATTATATTATTTTTAAGATTTAAAACAAGTCTAGATAGTATTTTTTATGAGAGAAAATCATTGATAACAAACTTTTATTTGACGATAAGCTTAATTAGAGTCTTCTCAACTAATCTAAAAGTAAAAGGTTCTTAATAAAAAATTTTAATTAGACACGTTAATTTTATTTAACTAAATCAAAATTTTACAAGATGTATTTTGGGCTATAAAATTAATATGAAATATATGTAAATAATAATATGAGAATAATTAATTCTTTTAATACCATAATATTGATATCTAAACTATTATGTCATATACATTAAATGTGATGTGGACACGTAGCTCATCTGGATAGAGCGCCAGATTCCTAATTTGGAGGCAACAGGTTCGAGTCCTGTCGTGTTCACCACACCTAAAA